>NZ_JAAGLR010000294.1 GCF_010548245.1 Streptomyces sp. SID11385 | reverse complement strand
CAGCCCCGGGCCGGGGCGGGTGCGGGGGGCGACGCTCGGTGCAGAAGTGGCTCGGGCAGACGGGGGGAGGCGCGGGTGTGGGCCGGCCGGCGCCCGCGTGGGGCGGCGGCCGGTCCTTGGGGGGCGGCTCGGGTGGTGGGCCGGGGCGTACGCCCCGGTCAGCGCCCGCCGAAGAGGGTGCGGCGCAGCTTCTTGAGCGGGGCGAGGAGTGAGACCTTGCTCATCCGCGTCCTGCTGTCGGGCTGTGCCGCGGGTCCGGTCGCCGCCTTGCGCGAGGTGATCTCGCGCATCAGGGAAGTGGCCTCCGCCGCCTCGCGCTGCGGGACGGCGGGACCGCCGAGCACCGCGAGGTGCCGGTCGAGCCGTGAGCTGCTCGCCCCGCTCCCGTACGTGATGGCAGGCACACGCGGCCTGCTGCGGACCGTTATCTGTTCCATGTCACTCCCCACCCGTCGTCAGGCACCCGGCCCCGGGCAGGGTAACCCTATCGTCCCCGGCTGACACCTTGTATCCCGGTCAAGTGATTCACCTACCCCGTAAGGCGGTTGACGCACCCTCACGCGCGCGGGAGCAATTCGGGGCGAGCCACGCCAGAGGGCGGAAATAGGGATGCTCCACCCGAATCCCGCGTATCGCCGAGTAGTTCGGGTCCGGCGCGGGAACGGTGGTCACAGGTCGTCACAGTGGACGGCGCGACGAGAGGCGGGGCGATGGACGGACGCGACGCGAGAGGTCCCGGGGCGGAGGGCTCCGCGGGGCGGCTGCTCGCGGGCCGGTACCGGCTCGGTGCCGTGCTCGGGGCGGGCGGTACGGGGACGGTGTGGCAGGCGCGGGACGAGGACCTCGCGCGCGAGGTCGCGGTCAAGGAGGTACGGGTCCCGGTGGGCGTGGACGCGGCGGAGCGCGAGCGCCAGTACGCGCGGGTGGAGCGCGAGGCGCTGGCGGCGGCGCGTTCGGGCCACCGGGGTGTCGTCACGGTGTACGACGTCGTCGTGGCGGACGGGCGGCCGTGGATCGTGATGGAGCTGGTACGCGGGCTGAGCCTCGCGGACGTGCTCGCGGCGGACGGGCCGCTGCCGCCCGCGCGGGCGGCGCGCGTCGGGCTCGC
>NZ_JAAGLR010000263.1 GCF_010548245.1 Streptomyces sp. SID11385 | reverse complement strand
GGGGGACCGGCGGCGGTGCCGGCGGGGGTGCCGGATGCGATGCCGGCGGGGCCGCCTGCGCGGGGATCGGCTCGGGCTGCGGGGGCGGCTGCTCGGTCACCTCGTGCCTTCCGGGACGGACGCGGCGTGCTCGGACACGGGGCGGCGTGCGCGAGCACGGGAGCGCGCCGGGACACAGCGCGCGACGGAGGCAACACTGTACGACACGCGCCCCTCGCCCGCGCACGAAAAACGGGCCCGAACTGACCTGACCAGCAGGTGAGTTCGAGCCCGTACCCGGACGGGGCCGCGCGCGGCGCCCCGGCCCGTTCCCGGGCGGGGCCGCGCGCCCCGTGCGTCCCGCGAGGGACCGGGAGGTCTCAGATGAGGCCGAGCGAGCGGACCGCGTCGCGCTCCTCGCCCAGCTCCTTGACCGAGGCGTCGATGCGGGCGCGCGAGAAGTCGTTGATCTCCAGGCCCTGGACGATGGAGTACTTGCCGTCCTTCACCGTGACCGGGAAGGAGGAGATGAGACCCTCGGGGACGCCGTAGGAGCCGTCCGAGGGGATGCCCATGGAGGCCCAGTCGCCCTCGTCGGTGCCGTTGACCCACGTGTACACGTGGTCGATGGCGGCGTTGGCGGCCGAGGCGGCGGAGGAGGCGCCGCGCGCCTCGATGATCGCCGCGCCGCGCTTGGCGACGGTCGGGATGAAGTCCTCGGCGAGCCACTTCTCGTCGCTCACGACCTCGGCGGCGTTCTTGCCGTTGATCTCCGCGTGGAAGATGTCGGGGTACTGCGTCGCGGAGTGGTTGCCCCAGATGGTCAGGCGCTTGATGGCGTCGACGGTGACGCCCGCCTTCTTCGCGAGCTGGGTGAGCGCGCGGTTGTGGTCGAGGCGGGTCATCGCGGTGAAGCGCTCGGCCGGTACGTCCGGGGCGGCGGCCTGGGCGATGAGGGCGTTGGTGTTCGCCGGGTTGCCCACGACGAGGACCTTGATGTCGTCGGCGGCGTGGTCGTTGATCGCCTTGCCCTGCGGCTTGAAGATGCCGCCGTTGGCCTCCAGGAGGTCACCGCGCTCCATGCCCTTGGTGCGGGGGCGGGCGCCGACGAGGAGGGCGACGTTGGCACCGTCGAAGGCGACGTTCGGGTCGTCGCTGATCTCGATGCCCTTGAGCAGCGGGAACGCGCTGTCGTCCAGCTCCATCGCGGTGCCCTCGGCGGCCTTGAGCGCCGGGGTGATCTCCAGAAGTCGCAGGTTCACCGGGACGTCCGGGCCCAGGAGCTGGCCGGAGGCGATGCGGAAGAGCAGCGCGTAGCCGATCTGGCCGGCCGCGCCGGTGACGGTGACATTCACGGGAGTGCGGGTCATGACGATCTCCATCAGACGACTGGCGGTGGGGTTCCCTGCCCCAAGGGGTGGATCTGGGCCCCGACGCCGGATGATCGATCTCTTGGCGTCAAGAGAGATCCGCCGCTCAGGCTATCGCGCCGGTGGCGGACGCGACCGCACGGCGGGTGTGGCGGGGCCCACAGCCGAGCCGGACCCGAGGCGGAGCCGGGCCCGCGCACGGCGAAGGCCGCCGAGCGGCAAGGTGCTGCGGCGGCCTTCGCAGGGAGGGGGACTCTCCCGTGGGGGGTAAGACCGCGTCTTCCCGGGGTGCGGCGGGGTATGCGCGGTCGGCCGAGGAAATTTTCCGGGACCGCTTCTTCCGCGCCCGGGGTACGGGGTCAGCGCGCCGGTCCGCCCGCGCTCGGGTACGGGCTTCAGTCCGCCCCCGCGCAGCCCTTCGCCCCCGCGCCGACCTCGGCGCAGGCCCGGGTCCGGCCCGGGCCCGCGACAGGGAGCATCCGCGTGTAGGCGTCGCCCGTGTCCTCGACCGTGACCCGCTGGGTGCGTCCGCCCGCCCGGGCCGTCACCGTGTCCCCCGGGCCCGCCTGCGTGATCCGCGCCCACGCGGCACCGCACGCCTCGCTGTACCGCACCTCCACGATCCGCGTGCCGACCGCCGCGCGGTCCGTCGTCCGGGCCAGCTCACCGCTGCACCCCATCGCCTCCGGGTCCTTGCCCGCGCAGCCCGCCCCCGCGCACCGCACCCCCTCGGGCAGCTCGGCGGCCCGTACCGATGCCGAACTCCTCGGCGCGGCACGCTGGTTCGTGTCGTCGCCGTGGAGCAGTCGCGGGACGAAGACGATCGCGCCGAGCACGACGAGCGCGCCCGTCACCCCGGCGAGGAACATCGTCGCGCGCCGCCGCCCGTGCGAGGCTCCCGACGGTTGCCCCGGTGGGCGGGCGCCGGGCGGCGCGGCTCCGTCTCGCGCCGGGCCGCGCTCCCCCACCGGCC
>NZ_JAAGLR010000226.1 GCF_010548245.1 Streptomyces sp. SID11385 | reverse complement strand
CGCCGCCGTACGCGCGCGGACCGCCGGGTCGTGGGTGAGCGGGGAGGCCGCGCGCGCGGCGAGCACGGCGCGGTGGGCGGCGAGTTCGGCGGCGACCGCGCCCGTGCCGTGGCTCAGGGCCTTGGCGAGCGTCGCGACCTCGGCGGTCTTCTGCCGGGCGAAGGCGAGCCAGCGCACGACCTGCGGGTCGATGTCCCTCTCGCGGGCGGCGTCGAGGGGCACGTGGAGCAGCGAGCAGGACGCGGCGACGTCGACGCGGTCCGCGAGACCGAGCAGCGTGCCGAGCGTCGCGAGCGCCTTCTCCAGGTCGCCGGTCCAGATGTTGCGCCCGTCGACGACCCCGGCGACGAGCCGCTTGCCGGGCAGGCCCCCGGCGGCGGCGAGCGCGTCGAGATTCGCCCGGGCCGCTCCGGTGAAGTCGAGCGCGAGCCCGTCCACCGGGGCCTTCGCGAGGACGGGCAGCGCCTCGCCGAGCCGGTCGAAGTAGCTCGCGACGAGCAGCTTCGGGCGGTCCGCGCGCCCTCCGAGGCAGGCGTAGGCCCGTTCGGCGGCGGCGAGTTCGGCGGGGGTGCGGTCCTGCACGAGTGCGGGCTCGTCGAGCTGGACCCACTCCGCGCCGGCCGCGCGCAGGTCGGCGAGGACTTCCTCGTACACGGGGAGGAGCCGGTCGAGCAGGCTCAGCGGCGCGAAACCGTCCGCGACACCGGGCGCGGGCTTGGCGAGCAGGAGGTAGGTGACCGGGCCGACGAGGACGGGCCGCGCGCGCAGGCCGAGCGCGAGCGCTTCGCGCAGCTCGCCGACCTGCTTCGCCGAGTCGGCGGCGAACTCCGTGTCCGGGCCCAGCTCGGGGACCAGGTAGTGGTAGTTCGTGTCGAACCACTTCGTCATCTCCAGCGGCGCGACGTCCTGGGTGCCGCGTGCCATGGCGAAGTAGCCGTCGAGCGCGTCGGCCGCGACGGCGGCGCGGTGGCGCGCGGGGACCGCGCCGACCATGACGCTCGTGTCGAGCACGTGGTCGTAGAGGGAGAAGCCGCCGGTGGGGACTTCGTCGGCGCCGTCGGAGGCGAGCTGCCGCCAGGCGGCGGCGCGCAGTTCGCGCGCCGTCTCGTCGAGGCGCGCGGCGTCCACGCGGCCCTTCCAGTACCCCTCGATCGCCTTCTTCAGCTCCCTGTCGGGGCCCTGGCGGGGGTAGCCGTGCACGGTGGCCCGTGCTGCCGCGGCTGCGGACTTCGGTGTCACGGAGATCTCCTTCGCGAGATGAATCCCTGAGATCCCGGGTGTCCACGGGGTGCGAAGGAACGACAAAGGGGGCGGGACCTGGAGCGTCCGCCCTCTGTGCACGCCGACCCGCCCACGAGGTCACCGGGATGTCCGGGCGCGCTTCGGCGCGCGTCCGGGTGGCCGGCAGGTCTTCGGACTCGCGGGCACGCCCTCCTGACGGAGGACACCTACTGGCCGTCGCTTCCCAGACCCGTACCCGGGCCCAGTGCGTATGACGGCGGTCGTTCCCGCTCACCGCTGCGGGGCAGTCCCGGATTCCCACCGGGTTCCCTCTTGCGACGCTCCCGCCTGGCGGACGGGGCGAACCAGCTACTGCGGGCAGTGTAGGGGGTAAGGGGAGCGGGCGGCGGGGGTGTTCGGGGAGTGGACTGCCGGCTCAGCTTTTCGCGGTGATCCCCGTGGTGTCGACGGGGGCGAGGATGCGGCGGCGGCGCAGCAGGACGCGGCTCACCGGGTCGGCCGGGTCGGGGTCGAGCCCGGGCCCGGGGAGCATGTCGACCTCGCCGGGTGCGGGGAGTGTGCCGCAGCGCGGGCACACGCCCTCGACGGCGAGCGGCGTGTCGCACGCCGCGTGCCGGAACTCGCGCAGCGGCCGGGTGTCGCCGAGTTCGCCGCGGCCCCACACCCCGAGCCCGTACAGGACGAGCCACAGGCTCTCGCCGCGCGGCGTCAGGACGTACTCCTCGCGCGGCGGGGACTCCTGGTAGCGCCGCTTGGCGAGAACGCCGTGCTCGGTGAGCGACTGGAGGCGGGCCGCGAGGACGGCGCGCGGGGCGCCGAGGTGGGTGAGGAAGTCGTTGTAGCGCCGCACCCCGTAGAAGGCGTCGCGGACGACCAGGATCGTCCACCGCTCGCCGATGATCTCCAGCGCGCGGGCGACGGAGCACTCCTGTCGCGCGTAGTCCTTGCCGAGAGCCATGCGAGGAGCGTACCCGCTTATCGGTTCGGTGAACGAACTCGCCGTGCTATGTTCGGTCCGCTCAAGGTTCAGTGAACGAACTTGCAGGGGTGCGGGGCGTGTTGGGCCCGCTTTCGTGCGCCCGGAGACTACTGGGGAGGACGACGCCATGGGGCGTGGTACGGACGGCATGACGAGGACGGGGCCCGCGGTACGGGAACGGGACCGGCCCCCCGCGCGGCCCGGGCCCGTGACGGGGCGCGGGGTCCTCGTCCTGACGGTCCTCGCGACCGTCCTCGCGATGATGAACTACACGGGTCCCCTCGTGACGGTCCCGGCCACCGTCGCGGACCTCGGGACGGGCATCTCGGCACAGTCGTGGCTGCTCAACGGCACCCCGCTGGGTCTCGCGGCCGTCCTGCTCGTGGCGGGCTCGCTCGCCGACGACCTGGGCCGCCGGCGCATGTTCACGGGGGGCGTCGTCGCGCTCGGCGTGACGACGGGACTCGGGGCGCTCGCGCCCTCCACGGCGCTGTTCACCGTGGCGCGCATCGCACAGGGCGCGGCGAGCGCGGCGATCCTCACGAGCAGCCTCGGCCTCATCGCCCACGCCTTTCCCGGCGGCGCGGCGCGGATCAGGGCCACGGGCGTGTGGGGCGCCGGCGTGAGCGCGGGGATCGCGGTGGGGCCACTGCTCTTCGGCGCGTTCGGGCCGCTCGCGGGGGCCTCGTGGGCCGCGGGGCTGCGCGGCGCCGAGTGGCGGGCGGGGTACGTGGTCCTCGCGCTCCTGCTCCTGCTGCTCGCCACGCTCCTGCCGGG
>NZ_JAAGLR010000195.1 GCF_010548245.1 Streptomyces sp. SID11385 | reverse complement strand
CCGCCGCGCGCCTCCAGCCGCCGCACCAGCGCCGCCGTGAGCGCGCCCGCCCCGCCCACCGGGACCGGGAAACCGTAGGTCTGGCCCAGCATCGACATGAGCCAGCCGTACCCGCCGCTGCCCGCTGCCTCCGGGGCCAGATCGGCGTGCAGCGCGTTGCCCGCGAGCAGCACCCGGCCCGCCGCGCCCCGGAACTCCTCCTCGCCGAGCCGCCGCACCGGCAGCACGAGCGAGCGCGCGAGCCTGAGCCCCCCGCCCGCCCGCACCAGCCGCGTGAGCCGCAGCCCCTCGCGCACTGGCGGGAACGGCGTGAACAGCGCGCCGACGAGAGCGGGACCGACCCGCTCCCACGTCCGGTACAGGCCGAGCCACGCCTCGCCGTCGCCCGGGGCCGCCGCCTCCATCGCCGCGGCCGTGTCCTCGGGCCGCCGCTCCAGGACGGCGCAACTCCCGTCGGGGAAGGGATGCGCGAGCACGCGCGGGGCGTGGCTCCAGCGCAGCCCGTACCGCTCCAGGCCGAGACCGGCGAGGACCGGCGAGGCGGCGGCCAGCGGGTAGAAGGAGCTGCCGAGGTCGGAGACGAAGGCGGGGTCGACGCCGCGGTCCGAGCGGACGGCGCCGCCCGGCTCCGCGTTCGCCTCCAGGACCTCCACGGCCCACCCGGCGTCCGCGAGCACGTTCGCCGCGACGAGCCCGTTGGGACCCGCGCCGATCACCACCGCGTCCGGCATCAGTCCGCCCCTTCCTCGCGCGGGGATGCGGCCGCCACGGTCTTGGCGAGCCGCGACAGCATGAGGCGGTTGCGCAACTGGCCCAGCGCGTCCGCCAGCGGGTTGTGCAGGAGCCCGGCCGGCCCGCGCAGGGGGTGCTCGTCGAGGAGGACGAGGGTGTCCCCGCCCCACTCCCGCAGGTCGAGGGCGATACGGGCGGTCCCGAGCGGCCCGCTGTCCACTTCGAGCTCCAGGATCGCGGGCGGCTCGCAGCGCCGTACGTGCGTGTGCCCCGACAGCGTCCGGCCGCAGAGCCGCACCGTGTACCCGAGGCTCGCGCCCTCCTCGGGCCACTGCCCCTGCTGGGCCCAGGACCTGTCGGTGCCCACGACCCAGTCGCCGTAGCGCGCGCTGTCCGCGAGGACCGCCCACACCTCGTCCCTGGGACGCTCGATCAGTTTGTGCCGGACCGCCATGAGGGCTCCCGTCGTCTCGGTTCCGTTGGGTTCCGTCCGCCGCCCGTCCCCGGGGGGTTGGCGAGCGCGCGCCGGGGATGCGCGAGCGCCCGCCGGACGTACGTCAGCGCCTGCCGGGATTCGCCCGCGCCCGCCGGAGGTACGTCAGCGCCCGCCCCGGGCCTCCCTGAGCGCCGAGCGCCCCTCCCGCCACGCCCCCAGCAGGTGGGCCGCCAAGCGGTCCTCCAGGTACGTGGTCGCCTCCGCGCCGAAGGCCACGTCGGCCTCCAGGTGCGGTTCGTCCGCGAGGAGGCCGCCGATCACCTCGCGGCGCACGACCTGCTCGTGCACCGCGTCCGCCTCGACGTGCTCGGCGTAGAAGTGCTCGGCCGCCGGGCCCGCCTGCGTGCGGCGCATCGCGGCGGCGAGGCGGCGGGAGCCGGGCGAGGACGTGACCTCGACGCAGGCGAAGTGGCCGACGAGCGCGCCGCGCAGCGCACGGCGCAGGCCGAAGAGCGTCATCATGTTGACGACGGCGAGCGCGGGGGCGGGGGCCGCGTCCACGTAGTGCCCGTACCGCGTCTCCAGGCCGAGGTCCGCCATGAGGCCGGCGAAGAGCCGCGCGTGCACGTGCTCGGCCCGTCCCGCCCCGTACTCGTCGTACTCGATCGCGACCATCCCCGCCTTGGCCCGGCCGGTCAGCCGGGGGATCACCCAGGCGTGCGGGTCGGCCTCCTTGAGGTGGTAGAGCGAGCGCAGCGCCGCGTACTCGCGCAATTGCTCCTTCGTGCCCTCGTGTTCGAGGTGGTACGCGACGCTCCCGCTGTGCTCGGCCGGTTCCACGAGCAGTGCGTCGAAGACCTCGCCGGCGTCCCGGCGGCCGGGCACGTCGGCGCGCAGCGCGCCGAGGAAGCGCTCCTCCAGCGCCCGCCGCAGCGGCATCAGCGCGGGGTGCCACTCGTGGTCCTCGGGCACTCCGGCGAAGCCCCGGTAGTGCAGCTCGTACAGCGTGTGGAGCGCGAGGTGCAGGTCCTCGCCGTACGGGTCCGCCGTCGCCGCCCCCGCCGTGTCCACGACCGGGACCGCGGGCGCGGTCAGCGCGGTGCGGACCCGGGCGGAGAGGGGGCCGCGGGC
>NZ_JAAGLR010000155.1 GCF_010548245.1 Streptomyces sp. SID11385 | reverse complement strand
CCCCGGCGGCTGGTACGCCCCTCCGGCGTGGTGGCCGGGAGGGCACGGGCAGGGGCCCGGCTCCGGTCACGGGTACGGGGCGCCGCCGCCGTACGGCCGGGTGCACGCCCCGTACGGCGCGGGCCCGGCCGCGTACGCGCCGGGGAAGCCCCCGTACGCACCCGTCCCCGCCGGGATTCCGACGGGGACGGGGCAGCCGAGCGACGACGGCGCGGACCACGACCCGTGGGCGCCACCACGGGACGAGCGTCCGCCTGAGCGGTGACCGCTCAGGCGCGGGCCGCTCAGGCGGAGGCCGCCGTGAGCTTGTCGACCTCGTCCTGCGTGAGGGTCAGGTCGGCGAGGGCGACGAGCGCCTTGAGCTGCTCGGGGGTGCGGGCGCTGGCGATCGGCGCGACGACGGTCGGCCGGGTGGCGAGCCAGGCGAGCGCGACGGTGGCGAGTTCGGCGCCGTGCGCCTCGGCGACCTCGTCGAGCGCGGCGAGCACCTTGCGGCCGCGCTCCGTTTCGAGGTGCTTGCCCGCGCCCTCGGCGCGCACGCTCTCGACGGTGGTGCCGGGACGGTACTTGCCCGTCAGGAAGCCGGCCGCGAGCCCGTAGTACGGGACGGCCGCGAGCCCGCCGCGCCCGGCGATGTCCTGGAGGCGGCCCTCGTAGGTGTCGCGCGAGACGAGGTTGTACTGCGGCTGGAGCGCGACGTACTTCGCGACGCCCTCGCGGTCGGAGAAGTCCAGCGCCTCCTGGAGCCGCTCGGGCGAGATGTTCGAGGCGGCGATGGCCCGGATCTTGCCCGCCCTGACCAGTTCGTCGAGCGTCGTCAGGAACTCACCGACCTCGACCGACTCGTCGTCGTAGTGCGTGTAGTAGAGGTCGATGTAGTCGCTCTGGAGGCGGCGCAGGGAGTCCTCGACGGCGGCCTTGATCGTCGCCGCACGCAGGCCCTTGTGCGCGGGGAGCGCGCCGCCCTTGGACGCGACGACGACCTCGGATCGGTTGCCGCGCGCCTTCATCCACTCGCCGATGATGCGCTCGGACTCGCCACCCTCGTTGCCCGGCACCCAGTGGCTGTAGGCATCGGCGGTGTCGATGAAGTTGCCGCCCGCCCGCGTGTAGCCGTCGAGGACGGCGAAGGAGGTGTCGCGGTCGGCCGACCAGCCGAAGACGTTGCCGCCGAGGGAGAGGGGGAAGACCTCGATGTCGGAAGCACCGAGAGAGCGGAGAGAAGTCATGAGGGCGTTCAACTCCTGAGGTGGTCGGAAAATTCCCGGCGGGGGAACACGGAACTCACTTCTCCCGCACGGTCACTTCCGCCGTGCGGTCACCTCCGCCGTGCGGACCGGCTCAGGGCTGCTGGCCGTGGTCCTGGAGCCACGGCAGGGGGTCGACCGCCGCGCCGCCCGCCGGGTGGACCTCCAGGTGGAGGTGAGGGCCGGTCACGTTGCCGGTCGCGCCGACCCGGCCGATGACCTCACCGGTCGTCACCTTCTGCCCCACGCTCACCGAGATCGAGGACTGGTGGCAGTACCAGAGCTCCGTACCGTCGTCGAGGAGGAGCACGGTGCGGTAGCCGTACGCGCCCGACCAGCCCGCCTCCTGGACGGTGGCCGAGTGGATCGCCTTGAGCGGCGTACCGGTCGGCGCGGCGAAGTCGAGTCCCGTGTGGTGCCCGGAGGACCACATCGAACCGCCGTCGCCGAAGTGCGAGGTGAGCGTGTAGGAGGCGACGGGGAGGGTGTAGCTGCGGGCGAGCTCCGCGAGGCGCGCCGCCTCGGCCTTCGCCTTCGCCTCGGCCTCCGCCTTGGCCTTCGCCGCCGCTTCCTTCTTCTCCTGCTCGTCCGCGGCCTTCTTCTGCGCCTGCGCGGCGTGGTCGGCGGCGGCCTGGGCCGCGACCGCCTCGGCCTGCTCACGGGCGGCGCGGTCCGCGCTGTCGGCCTGGTTCTCGGCCTGCGCGAGGATACGGGCGCGCAGCGCCTCGCCCGCGTCGGTGGTGCCCTGCGCGCGGTCGGTGTCGGTGAGCCCGGCGTTGGTGAGCGGCGCCGCGGCGGGGTTGGCGGCGAGCTGCTCGGGCGTGTCGCCCTTGGCGTCGGCGACGAGCGAGCCGATGCCCGGGAGCGATTCGGCGTCCGGCAGCACCTGCTTGAGCTGCCCGGTCACCTCCGTGACCTTCTCCGGCAGCGAGAGCTTGACCGGCGGCTTCTCCTGCGCCGAGGCGATCCCGCCCGCGCCGACCGCGGCGAGTACCCCGACGCCGAGGACGGTCGAACTGCGGGCGAGCCCGCCGCGCTGCTTCGCGACCCGGTGCCTGCCCCGCGCGGAACCGAGCGAGTCCTCGGTCGGATTCCACTCGCCGCCCGGCCCGGTGACGCCGTCGCCGTCGCCGTACGCGCCGAAGCCGGCCGAGCCCGGGTAGACGTCCGCCGGGGCAGGGCGGCCCGCGGGGGGCGCGTACGCGGCGTCGGTCCCGTGGGACGGGCCGGGAACGGACCCGTAGGACGGACCGAAGGCGGACCCGTACGACTGCGGGGGGACGGACCCGTACGACTGCGGGGGGACGGCGGACCCGTAGGCGGTGCCGGGGAGGTGGGCCGGCGGCTGGGCCGGCAGGGAACCGCCGGGGGTCAGGGTGCCGGTCGGGAAGGCGCTGGGGCCGGGGGCAGGCGGGTTGGACGCCACGAAGGCGACTCTCCTTTCCTTCCTTCTCGCCTACCGGGTTAGCTGACGGGTTCGGAGCAGGAAGGTCTCCTACGGGCACCTGTACGGGCACCCGATTCACCCCGGAAGAGTGGTTCCCCGGTTCCCTCGCGGGATTCGGCGCACGCGCGCGGAGCCGACGCTTTCGCCGGCTGGGACGACCGCGCTGCGTTATCGAACGTTAATAGACCCGCAGGGGTGATTCCAAGCCGTTCCCGATGATCCTTTACGGCCACCACCAGCGGCTAAACGGACATGTGGCGAGCGATCCGGACGAGTTGACCGGCTCATCGTCCAGGCTGTGAACCTGATGGTGCGTCAGTTGTTATCGAAGGATTCACGCGGGGTGACGGGCTCGGGGGCTTCGGCGGCGGGGGCGCCGTGGGCCGTGCCGTCGGCCGTGCCCGGGGCCGTGCCGCCGGCTTCGTCGGCCTCGCCGTTCACGTCAGCCGTCGCGCCGGTCGTGCCCGTCCCCGCCGCCGGGGTCGCGGCTTCCTCGGGGCGGCGTACGGCGAGCAGGGCCATGTCGTCCGTCGTGGCGCCGCCCGTGTACCGCAGGACCTCCTCGGTGAGCGTGGTCAGCAGGGCGCGCGGGTGCGGGAAGACGCGGCCGCTGAGGCGGGCGACGGGGTCGTAGAAGCGCCCGCGCGCGTCACGGGCCTCGGAGAGTCCGTCCGTGTAGAGGAGGAGGGTCGCGCCGGGCGGGAAGTCGATGATCTCGGCGCGGTCGGGCCAGGCGCCGAGTTCGCCCATGCCGAGCGGGAGCGCGTGCTCGCCGGGGGTCAGGACGTGGAGCCGGCCGTCACGTTCGAGCAGCAGCGGTTCGGTGTGGCCGCGGTTGACGAGCCGCAGTTCGGCGGCGCCGCGCGGGACCTCGGCGAGCACGGCGGTCGTGAACCCCTCGAAGGCGTCGAGCGCGCGGCGGCGCAGCCCCTCACGGGCGAGGGCGCGTTCGAGGCGCTGCGCCACGCCCTCCACGGTCGGCTCCTGCTCCGCGGCCTCGCGAAAGGCCCCGATGACGACGGAGACCGCCTCGACCGCGCCGAGCCCCTTGCCCCGCACGTCGCCGAGCACCATCCGTACGCCGTACGGCGTGTCCTGAACGGCGTACAGGTCGCCGCCGATGAAGGCATCGGCCTCGGCGGCCTCGTACTGCGCGGCGACGTCGAGACCGCCGATCCGCTCGGCGGGCACGGGCAGCACGGCGCGCTGGGCGACGGCGGCGACGTTCTGCATGGAGGCGAGGCGGCGGTCGCCGCGGCGGATGAGGGCGTTGATGAGCACGGCGAGCGCGGCGACGGTGAGCACGGTGGTCAGCTCGATGAGGAAGGCCCCGGTGGGCAGCCTTCCCCGGATGACCTGGAGCAGGATCTCCCCCACCGCCGCGAGCCCCCCGACCCCCGCGGTGACCCGCCACGAGGCGAAGGGCGCGGCCACGAGCGGCGCGGCGGCGAAGAACGGCGCCCCCGTGAATGTCGCGGGCGCGAACAATCCGAAGACGAACCCGCCGACCACCAGGAGCAACGGCACCACCCGCACAAGCACCCGCACCCCCGCCTCCCGCCCCCACGCGGCAGCGAGCTGAGGATGCGGATGGGCGTGCGGACGCGGCGGAGGCGGAACGGGCTTGTAGTCCTGCCGGGGCGGGGTGTCCCAGGTGGGGGCGGTGGGGGTGTCGGAGGGGGTGGCGGGGGGCGCAGGGTCGCCGGAGGAGTCCGGGCCGTCGGCGGACGCCGAGGCGTCGGGGGGCGCCGAGGCGTCGGGGGGCGCAGGGTCGCCGGAGGAGCTGGGACCGCTGGTGGGCGCAGAGGCATCAGCGGATGCCGGATCGCCGCTGGAGGAGTCCGGACCGCCGGCGGACGCAGAGGCATCAGGAGATGTCCGGTTGCCGTTCCCGCCCGGGCCCGTTCCTCGCTGCCCCAAGGCTCGCCTCCCGCCGGCCGTGCGCGCGCCCGCGCCCCTTGTACGTACGTACTCGTTCCAGGGTCGCGCCGCGCGGGAGGTGCCGCGAGTCGGGGGCGGCCGGGCGGGGCCTCGCTCCGGCATGACGAAGGCCCCGGCGCCTAGGGGCGCCGGGGCCTTCGTACTGAGTAGCGGGGACAGGATTTGAACCTGCGACCTCTGGGTTATGAGCCCAGCGAGCTACCGAGCTGCTCCACCCCGCGTCGGTGAATACAACTCTACACCCTTCCCGGAGTGCGCCGCGCCACCGTCCCTCACAGGGCCACGAGGGTGATGTCCGTGGCCTTCACGCTGGCCCAGACGGGCGTGCCTTCGCGCAGGGCGAGGTCGGCGGCGGCCTCAGGGGTGATCTCGGCGACGAGCGCGGGACAGTCGGCGCCGGTGAGGAGAACGCGCAGACGGCTGCCGAGCGCGGTGATCTCGGTGACGGTGCACGCGTAGGTGTTGCGGGGGCTGCCGGTCGGACGGCTCGGGTGGAGCGCGACCGACTCGGGAGCGATGACGGCGAGCGCCGGCGTACCGACGGGCGGGGCCGGGGCGTCGGCCGGGGGTGCGACGACGAGGTGCCCTCCGGCCTCGGGGGCGAGCCCGTCGGGAGTGAGGACACCTGGCCAGGCGTTGCGGCCGAGCATGCGCGCGACCCACGCGGAACGGGGCCGCCGGGCCACCTCGGCGGGCGGCGCGTCCTGCACCGTCCGGCCCGCGTCGAGCACGAGGACGCGGTCGGCGAGCGAGACCGCCTCGACGGGGTCGTGCGTGACGAGCAGGCAGACGCCCCCGAAGCCGTCGAGGTGACGGCGCAGGGCGTGCCGTACCTGGGCGCGGGTGGTCTGGTCGAGCGCGGCGAGGGGTTCGTCCAGGAGGAGCAGCCGGGGGCGGACGGCGAGGGCACGCGCGAGCGCCACACGTTGCGCCTGGCCGCCGGAGAGCTGGGCGGGTCGACGATGGGCGAGATGCCCGACCCCGAGCCGGTCGAGGTGTACGCGGGCGACACGCCTGGCCTCGGCACGCGGAACACCGTGGGCGCGGAGGCCGTAGGCGGTGTTGGCGAGCGCGCTGAGGTGCGGGAAGAGCGCACCGTCCTGCGGCACCCAAGCGACCCCGCGCCGGTGCGGGGGCAGGGCGGTGACGTCGTCCGCGCCGAGGCGGAGTTCGGCGTGGGCGCGCGGGGTGAGGCCGAGAAGGGCCCGCAGGAGAGTCGTCTTGCCCGCCCCGTTGCGGCCCACGACGGCGACGGTGGTGCCGGGGTCCGCGTCGAGGTCGAGATTCGTGTAGCCGCTCAGGGTCGCGTGCAGCGCGTACGTGGGAAGGGGGTCATGGGCCTCCTCGGTAGTGTCGTGGGCCTCGCCGGGTGCGAGGTCCTCGTCGATTGCGGTGGAAGCCGATCCTTCGCCGAGCCGGCGGCGCGGTCGCGCTGCGGCGAGAGATCGCTTGCCGGCACCTTGCCCCCTGAGATCGTCGCCACCCCTTTCAACCGATTCTTCACTCCAACGGGTGAAGTCGCCGCTTTGTTCGGCTTTTCGGGCACCCGGGGCGGGGTCCGGGACGTCTTCCTCTGTGACGGCGGTGGAACGGGAGCGGGCGGCGCGGTCGCCGGGGGCGGCGCCGGTCCAGCGCCCGCGCAGGCCGATGAGGACGGCCATCGCGATGGCGAGGAGCAGCAGGGAGACGGAGGTGGCGGCTTCCGGGGAGTCCTGGAGAAGAAGGTAGACCTGGAGGGGAAGGGTCTGGGTGGTGCCGGGCAGGTTGCCGGCGAAGGTGATGGTGGCGCCGAACTCGCCGAGGGCGCGGGCCCAGGTGAGGGCGGCTCCGGCGGCGAGGCCGGGGGCGACGAGGGGGAGGGTGACGGTACGGAAGACGCGCAGCGGGGAGGCGCCGAGCGAGGCGGCGGTCTCCTCGTAGCCGGGGCGGAGCCCGGCGAGGGTGCCTTCCAGGCTGATGACGAGGAACGGCATGGAGACGAAGGCGGCGGCGAGCACGGCGCCGGAGGTGTGGAAGGGCAGGACGATCCCGAAGGTGTCCTCCAGCCACGGCCCGAGCAGCCCGCGCCGCCCGAAGCCGAGCAGGAGAGCGACACCGCCGACGGTGGGAGGCAGCACCATCGGCAGCAGTACGAGAGAGCGGACGAGCGCCTTGCCGGGGAAGTCGGTGCGGGCGAGGAGCCAGGCGAGCGGCACACCGAAGAGAAGGGAGAGCCCGAGGGCACCGAGCGAGACGAGCAGCGAGAGACGGAGGGCGGTGAGCGTCTCGGGGCTGGTGAGGTGGGTACCGAGCTGACTCCACGAGGTGCGGGCCAGCACCCCGAGGAGCGGGATCAGGAGGAGGGCGACACCGAGGAGAGCGGGTACGACGAGCGCGAACGGAGCCCGGCGGCGCGCGCTCCGCACGCGCCGGGCGGGGCGCGGGGCGGAACGGCCGTCGCGCGGGGAGCGACGGCCGGGCTGCGGGGTGCGCAGGGCGGGGCACGGGGTGCGCAGGGCGAGGCGCTGGGGGTGGGTGAAGCGGGGGCGCTGGGTCCGGGCGGAGTCGTCGGGGGTGCCGGGCACCTGCGGTGCGCCAAGCTCTTGCGGAGCCGCTGGGACTCCCGCCGTACGCCCCGGCTCGTCGGCACCTGACGACCCGTCCACGCCGGGCGCCTTGCCCGGGCCGGGCACCTCGTCCGGGCCGGAGGCCCTGTCCGGGCGGAGCGCGCCTGACGCCCCACCGGCGCCGGACGGCGTGCCCGAGACGCCCGGGGCATCCGGGGTGCTGGGGGTATTCGGGGCACCCGGCGCACCCGCAGCGTCCGGCCCGCCCGAGACGCCCGGGGTGTCTGGTGCGCCTGAGACGCACGGCGCGCCAGAAGTCTCCGGTGCGCCCAGAGCGCCCGTCGCACCTGACGTGCCCGGCCCGTCCGGCCCGCCCGAGACGCCCGCAGCGCCTGACGCGCCCGCAGCACCCGGCACACCCGGCACACCCGGCACACCCGGCACACCCGGCACACCCGGCACACCCGCAGCGTCAGCGTCCGGCGCGCCCGAGGCGCCCGAGGCTCCCGACGCGCCCCGCGCGGAACGCTCCGTTTGTCGGGGCCTGCCGGGGCGGGGGTCTGCGGGGTCGGTCACGGCTGCTGGAAGCCTGCGTGCTGGAGGATGTTCTGGGCCTCGCTGCCGGAGAGCCAGGTGAGGAAGTCGGCGGTGGCTTCGGCGTGCTTGGAGCCCTTGAGGGCTGCGGCGGGGTAGGAGGCGACGGCGTTCTGGGTGTCGGGGATGTCGATGGCGTCGACCTTGTCGGGGACGGTCGCGGCGTCGGTCTTGTAGACGATGCCGGCGTCGGCCTCGCCGAGCTGGACCTTGCTCAGGACGGCGCGGACGTTCGGCTCCTCGGAGACGGCCTTGACCTTGAGGTGCTGCTTGTCGAGGACCTGGCGGGAGTAGTTGCCCACCGGGACCTCCTTCGCGGCGAGCACGACCTTGAGCTTGGGGTCGGTGAGGTCCTTGAGGTTCTCGACCTTCTCCGGGTTGCCGTCGCCGACCGCGATGACGAGGCGGTTCTTGGCGATGACCGCAGGGGTGTCCGTCTCGCCCTTGAGGCCGTCCATCGTCTTGGTGTCGGCGGTGACGATGGCGTCGGCGGGGGCGCCCTGGCGGACCTGGGCGGCGAGTTCCTGGGAACCGGCGAAGGAGAACTTCAGGGTGATGCCGGGGTGTTCCTTCTCGTACGTCTTCTTCGCTTCGCCGAAGACGTCGGTGAGCGAGGAGGCGGCGAGGACGGTGAGGTCGGCCTTCTCGGACTCCTTCACGTCCTTGGCACTGGAGGAACTGGTGGAGCCGGGGTCGCGCTTCTCGGCGGTCTCGTGGTCGTCACCGCAGGCGGTGAGGGCGCCGACGAGGAGGGCGGAGGCGAGGACCCCGGTCGAGGCGCGCCGCAGGGTGCGGGCGGTGAGCAGCGAGGACATGGCGGAGGGCTCCTGACGGTGGGGCAGGGAAAGGGCGACGGGCGAGGGGCGGACGGGAGGCAGGCGGTGACCGGGGTCAGTAGCGGTCCACGTGCACGTTCGTGGATTTGACGCGTGCGGTGGCTTCCATGCCGACCTCCAGGCCGAGTTCCTCGACGGCCTCGCGGGTCAGCAGGGAGACGAGCCGGTGCGGTCCGGCCTGGATCTCGACCTGGGCGGCGACGTCCCCGAGGCGGACGGCGGTGACGATGCCGGGGAAGGCGTTGCGCACGGAGGTGTACGGTTCCTCGTCCTCCCCACCTCCTCCGCCCTGGCCGACCTCGACGCACAGTGCGGCGAGGTCGCGCCCCGCGATGAGCCGGCGGCCGGAGTCGTCCCGGTGAGTGGCGACCCGCCCGGCATCGGCCCAGCGCCGGGCGGTGTCGGGGCTGACCCCGAGCAGCCGCGCCGCGCGGCCAATTGTGTAGGACTGCATGTGCGGAAAACTAGGGCGCATCGGCTCGCAAGTGCAAGATCGAGCCGTTTTTCCCCTTGCACCTGCGGTTTCCCACTTCAGGGGCCGAGCGGACCGGAGCGGTGGCGGGGGGCGATCCAACGGCCCGGCGATCACACGAGCTGAGCGGCCCAACGAGCCGGAGCGGCCAACGAGCCGGGCGGCCGAACGAGCCGAGGCGGTCCACCGAGCCAAGGGCCCCACGAGCCCCGGCGACGCCCAGCGACCAAACGGCCCGCTCCCCCCAAGCACCGTCGGCGACCGAACGGCCTCAGCACCGCCCGAGCGACCCGGGCACCCCGAACAGCCCGAGCACCCCGAGCACCCCGAGCACCCCGAGCACCCCGAATGACCCAAGCACTGCAAGCGCCCCAACGACCGAGCACCGCATTCCTCCCGAGCGCCCCCAGCGCTATCACGGTCCGAGCAACCCGAGCCGCCCCAGCACCCTCGCGCACCCAGCAACCCGAGCCACCCCCGCCCGCCCCCGCACCCTCACGCCCCAGGCAACCCGAGCCACCCCAGCCTCACCCCCATGGGAGGCACCCGGTCTCAGCCCTGGACGGTCGGGCGGAGCGTGATGGCGCCGATCTCGACATCCTGGGGCTGTTCGACGGCGAAGGCGATCGCGCGCGCGACCGCTTCGGGGGCCAGCGCGAAGGGAAGCATCGCGGCGTGCGGGTTCTCGGCGGCGCCCGGGGGGTTGCTGAGTTCGGTGCGGACGAAGCCGGGGGAGATGGTGGTGGTGCGCAGGGTGCCGTCCGTGGATTCCTGGCGGAGGGCCTCCATGAAGGTGCGGACGGCGTTCTTGGTGGCGGCGTAGACCGCCTGGCCGGGAACGATCTTGAGGCCCGAGGTGGACACGGTGGCGACGACGTGGCCTTCGCCCTGGGCGCGGAAGACGGGGAGGGCGGCGGCGACACCGTGCAGGACGCCGCGCAGGTTGACGTCGACCATCGCGGTCCAGGCGGCGAGGTCGAGTTCGGCCACGGGGCCCACGGTGGCGACTCCGGCGTTGGCGACGAGCACGTCGAGCCGCCCGTACTCCTCGACCGCGCGCGCCACCATCGCCTCCTGGTCGCCCGGCACGGTGACGTCGGACGGCAGCGCGAGCGCCCGGCCGCCCTCGGCGCGGATCTCGGCAGCGAGGGCGTCGAGGCGGTCCGTGCGACGGGCGCCGAGGACGACGGCCGCGCCGCGCGCGGCGAGCAGCCGGGCCGTGGCCTCGCCGATGCCACTGCTCGCGCCGGTGAGCGCGACGACTTTCCCTGCGATGCCTGACATGGGGCGGCTCACTCTCGTACGGTGGGGAACGGAGACATAGACGGACACGTGTCCGCTTACCTTCGACCGTACCGGACACGTGTCCGCTTGTCGACGCGCAGGCGCGCCACCACAGGCGGGCCACCGCGGACGCGCCACCGCGCGGGCTTGCCCCCTGCGGCCCAGTCCGCACGCCGGCCGTCCGCACGTCGACCGGTCCGCACGTCGACCGGTCCGCACGTCGACCGGTCCGCGAACCGCATCGTCGGCGCGTACGAGGATGAGCGCGCCACCATGCGCCACCGACAGGAGCACCATGCCGACCGACCCCGCCCACCGCGAGCCCCCCGCCGACAACGCCCTCCCCACTCCCGGCGCCCCCGACGCCGGCCTCCCCGGCGATCGCCGCCGCGCCGACGCCGTGCGCAATCGCGCGCGGATCGTGGCGGCGGCGCGGGACGCGCTGGCGGGGGCGGCGCCGGGCGCGGAGTTGCGGCTCAACGCGGTGGCCAAGGCTGCGGGGGTCGGCCAGGGCACGCTGTACCGGCACTTCGCGACGCGCGAGGAATTGCTCGCCGAGGTGTACCGCCAGGACGTCGCCGAACTGGTCGACGAGGCGGACGCCTTGCTCGCCGCGCATCCGCCCGTGGAGGCGCTGGGCCGGTGGTTCGACCGGCTCACCGCGTACGCGCGGGTCAAGCGGGGGGTGCTCACGGCGCTGGAGCCCCGCGCGCGGGACGCGCTCACGACGCGCAGTCACGGCACCCTGACCGAGGCGATCGGGCGCCTGCTCGCGGCGGGGCGGGCGGACGGGAGCATCCGCGCGGACGTGGACGCGCGCGACGTGGTGATCCTCATCGCATACCTCTCGCGGCTGGAGGAGTCGGAGTGGCCGACGCGCGCGCGCCACCTCCTGGACGTGCTCCTGAACGGTCTGCGTACGCGCCCGTAGCCCCGCCACGGCTCGCGTACGCGCCGGCAGATCCCGTACGGGCAAGCGTCGCCACCGCTCACGCGCGGCGCGGCCAGACCACCCGCCCCGGATACCCCCCGGGGTACCGGTGTTACGGTGAAACGGATACCCCCCGGGGTAATTCATCGCCCCCGAAAGGAGCCCCCGTGTTCTTCGTCGACACCCTCGATCTCCCCGGCCTCGGCAACCGCGGCTACCTGGCTGGTGGCTCCCGCGGCGCCGTCGCGATCGACCCGCCGCGCGACTTCGCGCAGGTCATCGAGGCCGCCGCGCGGCGCGGGGTGCGGATCGCGTACGTCGTCGAGACGCACGTGCACAACGACTACGTCTCCGGCGGCCTGGAGCTGGCCCGCGCGACCGGCGCGCGCTACCTCGTCCCGGCGGCGGCCCGCGTCGCCTTCGCGCGTACCCCTGTCGCGGACGGCGACACGGTGACGGTGGACGAGGCCGGAGCGGAGCCGCTGCGCCTGAGCGCCGTCGCGACCCCGGGCCACACCCCGCACCACACCTCGTACGTGCTCCACGAGGGCGCGCGTCCCGTCGCCGCGTTCACCGGCGGTTCGCTGCTGATCGGCGCGGTCGGCCGCCCCGACCTCGTCGAGCCGCGCCTGACCGAGGACCTCGCCCGCGCCCAGCACGCCTCGGCGCACCGCCTCGCCGCCGCGCTCCCCGACGAGACGACGATCCTTCCGACGCACGGTTTCGGAAGTTTCTGCTCATCCGGCAGCACGGATGGTGCGGAGACGAGCACGATCGGCGCCGAGAAGAAGACGAACCCCGCGCTCACGACCGACGCGGACACCTTCGTCGCCGACCTCGTCGCGGGGCTCGACGACGTGCCCGCCTACTACGCGCACATGGGCCCGGCGAACGCGGCGGGCCCCGCCCCCGTCGACCTGACCCCGCCCGCCCTCGCGACGCCGCACGACATCGCGGCGCGGCTCGCGGCCGGGGAGTGGGTCGTGGATCTGCGCCACCGCCTCGCCTTCGCCGCCGGGCACGTCGCCGGCTCGCTCAACTTCGAGGCGGACGGTCAACTCGCCACCTATCTGGCCTGGTTGATCCCCTGGGGCAAGCCCGTGACCCTCCTCGCGGAATCTCCCGAGCAACTAGACGACGCTCAGCGCGAGTTGGTACGCGTCGGCATCGACCGCCCGGCAGCGGCGGCCACGGGCGGCCCCACCGACTGGCTTCCCGAGGGCGAGACGCCCCGCTCCTTCCGCCGCGCCACCTTCGCGGAGCTGGCCGCGCGCCCGGGCGTCACCGTGCTCGACGTGCGCCGCGACGCGGAGCGCGCGAACGGCTGGATCGCGGGATCGGTGCACATCCCGGTGCACGAACTCCCGCTCCGAATCGCCGAATTGCCCCAGGGCGAGGTGTGGGTGCACTGCGCGGGCGGGATGCGCGCCGCGATCGCCGCCTCCTTCCTGGACGCGGCGGGCCGCGAGGTGGTGGCGGTGGACGACGCCTTCACGTCGGCCCCGGCGGCGGGCCTGAAGGTCGTACGAGGCTGAGCGACCCGCCCGGGCACCGCGCCAACTCCTCGCATTACCTCCCCCGTTACGGCGCGCAACCACCGCACGCCACCACCGCCCGCTTCCCCCATCACCAACCCCCGCACCCCCGAAGGCCCCACCATGCCCCTCTTCCGCCGAACCTCGCGAACCCCCGACGCTCCCCGAACTCCCCGCGCTTCCCGTGCTTCGCACACCCCCCGCCTCACCCCGCCCGAGGCCCACACCCTCACCACCCCCACCCCCAACTCCCCGCGCCCCGAGAGCGAAACCGTCCTCCTCGACGTCCGCGAAAAGCCCGAGTACCGCGCCGTACACGCCCCCGGTGCCGTGCTCGCCCCGCTCAGCTCCCTCGCCGCCGGGGCCCAACTCCCGCCGAACGCACGGGACAAGAAGCTCGTCGTGATCTGCCGCAGCGGGCACCGGTCGCAGCAGGCCGTGCGGCTGCTCGCCGCGCGCGGGATCGAAGCGGTGGACGTCGAGGGCGGGATGACCGCGTGGGCGGCGGCCGGGCTCCCCGTGATCCGCGCCTCGTGATCACGACGGTCCTCGCGCTCGTCGCGGGTGCCGTGGTCGGGCTCGCGCTCGGCGGCCTCGGGGGCGGCGGCAGCGTCCTCGCCGTACCGGCGCTGATCTACCTGCTCGGCTTCTCGCCCTCGGCGGCGACGACGGCGAGCCTCCTCATCGTGACGGCGACGACGGCGACCGCGCTCTACGGGCACGCGCGCGAGGGAGCGGTCGCGTGGCGCACGGGCGCGCTCTTCGCGCTCGCGGGCATCGCCCCCGCCTTCGCGGCGGGCACGCTCGCGGACCACCTCCCGCAGCCGGTCCTGACCTGCGCCTTCTCGGCCGTAGCGGCACTCGCGGCGGTACGGATGCTGCGCCCCGCACGCGGTACGCCGAGTCGCACACGCACGCGCCCGGGCACGGCGGCGGGCGCGGGCGCCGGCCTCGGCGCGG
>NZ_JAAGLR010000120.1 GCF_010548245.1 Streptomyces sp. SID11385 | reverse complement strand
TCCTCGGCCCACTGGGGTCCTGGCAGCGCGGTCCACACCGCGCGCGGGGACTCGCCCCGCGCGAGGGCCGCGAGGAAGCCGGGGCCCTGCGGGTAGCGCTCCCAGCTCCCGGGGCCCGGCGCGGGGGACGGGGGCGGCGGAGGGGGCGAGGCGGCGGCCTCGGCCTTGGCGTGGCGTGGGGGGACGGCGAGCTGGAGGACGTCGGCGAGGCTGCCCGCGTACCGCTCGGCGACCTGGCGGGCGAGCGCGAGGAGCGCGGGCGACAGGACGGGCTCGGGCGAGACGACCTGGGCGAGCGCGGCGAGCGGCCCCTGGTAGTCGGAGGTGGCGACGCGCTCGACGAGGAACCCGTCGACGAGCCCCCCGCCCTCCCTGCGCCCGCCCCGTACCTGCCCCTTCCCGGCCCCGAACCGTACGCGCACCCGCACCCCGGGCAGGGCCTCGGCGTCCAGCTCGGCGGGCACGGCGTAGTCGAAGGTGCGGTCGAGATGGACGACCCCCTTGTTGACGAGCACACGGGCGACCGGCAGCCGCTCCGCCACGGCGGCGCCCCGCCACGTACGCGGCTTGGCCCGGGGCGGTCGCGCCTTGCGCACGCTCTCCCGGATCAGGGCCAGCTGCTCCGCCCCGTTCGCCCGCTCGTCACTGCTCACGCCTCCAGATGTACCAGAGCGCTCGGACAACCGGTCGCCGGTACCGGACAGCCGTGCGGCCCGGCCCCCGCGCCGAAGCGTCGGGGCCGGGCCGCGTACAGCCTGGAGGGAGCCGGGGGCTACAGCCCCGCGGCCTTGCGCAGTGCGTCGACGCGGTCCGTCTTCTCCCAGGTGAACTCCGGCTCCGGGCGGCCGAAGTGGCCGTAGGCGGCGGTCTTGGAGTAGATCGGGCGGAGCAGGTCGAGGTCGCGGATGATCGCGGCCGGGCGGAGGTCGAAGACCTCGGCGATGGCGTGCTCGATCTTCTCGACCTCGGTCTTGGCGGTGCCGAAGGTCTCGACGAAGAGGCCGACGGGCTCGGCCTTGCCGATCGCGTAGGCGACCTGGACCTCGCAGCGCGCGGCGAGACCGGCGGCGACGACGTTCTTCGCGACCCAGCGCATCGCGTAGGCGGCCGAGCGGTCGACCTTGGACGGGTCCTTGCCGGAGAAGGCGCCGCCGCCGTGGCGGGCCATGCCGCCGTAGGTGTCGATGATGATCTTGCGACCGGTGAGACCCGCGTCGCCCATCGGGCCGCCGATCTCGAAGCGCCCGGTCGGGTTGACGAGGAGCCGGTAGCCCTCGGTCTCCAGCTTGATGCCGTCGTCGAGGAGCGCCTTCAGCTCGGGCTCCACGACGAACTCGCGGATGTCCGGGGTGAGGAGCTGGTCGAGGTCGATGTCGGAGGCGTGCTGCGAGGAGACGACCACGGTGTCGAGGCGGATGGCCTTGTCGCCGTCGTACTCGATGGTGACCTGGGTCTTGCCGTCGGGGCGCAGGTAGGGGATGGTCCCGTTCTTGCGCACCTCGGAGAGCCGCCGCGAGAGGCGGTGCGCGAGGTGGATCGGGAGCGGCATGAGGTCGGGGGTCTCGTCGCACGCGTAGCCGAACATGAGGCCCTGGTCCCCGGCGCCCTGCCGGTCCAGCTCGTCGATGCCCTCGCCCGCGGCGGCGGCCTCGACCCGGCTCTCGTAGGCGGTGTCGACGCCCTGCGCGATGTCGGGCGACTGGGAGCCGATGGAGACGGAGACGCCGCAGGAGGCGCCGTCGAAGCCCTTCTTCGAGGAGTCGTAGCCGATCTCCAGGATCTTCTCGCGCACGAGCTGGGCGATCGGGGCGTACGCCTTGGTGGTCACCTCCCCGGCCACGTGCACGAGACCGGTGGTGATGAGGGTCTCGACAGCGACGCGCGAGGTGGGGTCCTCGCGCAGCAAGGCGTCCAGAATGGTGTCGCTGATCTGGTCAGCGATCTTGTCGGGGTGCCCCTCGGTGACGGACTCCGAGGTGAACAGGCGACGGGACACAACGCTCCCTGGGGTTGCAGCGGCTGCTGGCTGATCATGGGTGAACCGTCCGGGAGCTGCACCCGGGACGGTTCCCCGCCAGTTTATCGGTCACACGTTGCCGCCGGTCGGGGTGTCTCGCCTTTCGGGAGCGCTGTGATCTGCGGCACCGCGTCGTCGGGGCATTGTCGGGTGCCGGGCGCGTGGGGCGCCAGGGGCCGCGCCGCATTCGGCGGGCGCCTGTCGCACGACCGCAACACAAGGACCGCGGGCCGCCCTTACGCCAGCCGGGCGGCCACGAGGTCCCACACCGTGTGCGCCAGCCCCTCCTTCGGCCCGTACGGGACCGGGGTCTCGCTGCCGTCGGCGCCGAGGACGACGGCCTCGCTGGACTCGGCGCCGAAGGTCTTCGTCTCACCGACCTCGTTGACCACGAGGAGGTCGCAGCCCTTGCGGGCGAGCTTGGCGCGTCCGTGCGCGAGGACGTCGTCGGTCTCGGCGGCGAAGCCGACGACGAGCTGGCCCGCGCGGGCGCGGTCGGCGGACAGTTCGGCGAGGATGTCGGGGTTGCGGACGAGGGCGAGCGGCTCGGGCTCGGCGTCGTCCTTCTTCTTGATCTTCCCCGGAGCGTACGTGGCGGGACGGAAGTCGGCGACGGCGGCGGCCATCACGACGGCGTCCGCGTCGGCGACGGCCGCGAGCAGCGCCTCGCGCAGTTCGGCGGTGCTCGACACGGGCACGACGTCGACGCCGGCGGGCGCGGCGAGCGCGGTGTTCGCGGCGACGAGCGTGACGCGGGCGCCGCGC
>NZ_JAAGLR010000084.1 GCF_010548245.1 Streptomyces sp. SID11385 | reverse complement strand
GCCGTCGGCGGCGCGCTGGAGCACGCCGTCGCCGAGCACCGGCGGCGGCGCCTTTGGCAGGGCGCGCGCCGGGTCGGCGCCGGTGGCGATCATGCGGGCGTCGCGGGCCTTGGCCTCCTCCGGGTCGAGGACGCAGATGACCTTGCCCAGCTCCATCGACATCGCGATGGCGTGCTGGACGTGCGCGCTGCGCTCGGAGGTGTACGTGTCGAGCAGGCCGGCGTCCGCGCGCCCGTCCAGGACGAGCCGCAGCTTCCACGCGAGGTTGACGGCGTCGCGCAGCCCCGAGCACATGCCCTGCCCCGCGAAGGGCGGCATCTGGTGCGCGGCGTCCCCGGCGAGCAGGAGCCTGCCCTCGCGCCAGCGGTCCACCCAGCGGGCCTGGAAGGTGTAGACGGTGTGCCGCTCGATCGTGGTGTTCTCCGGGGTGCGGCCCCACGGGGCGAGGAGGCGCCAGGCGGTCTCCTCGGTGTTCAGCTCCTCGATGCTCTCGTGCGCGAGCCGCAGGAACTCCCAGCGGCGCCGCCCGGGCCCGCCCGAGACGATCGTGGTGGGCCGCTCCGGGTCGCACAACTGCCAGTTCATCGGGGACCACTCCTCCTCCTCGTGGGGGAGGCAGTCCACGATCAGCCAGTCGTAGAAGAAGCCGAGGTCGGTCACGGAGGTCGCCATCCGCGAGCGCACGAAGCTGTTCGCGCCGTCCGCGCCGATGACGTACCGCGCGCGGACCTCGGCCGGTCCCGGGCCCGAGGTGCGGAGCAGGACCTCGTCCGGCCCCTGCTCGACACCGGTGACCTCGCAGCCCCGGTGCACCGTGACGGCGTCGAGCCGCTCGGCGGCGCCCGAGAGGACGGCTTCGAGCTGCGGCTGCGAGAAGAAGTTCGCGGTCGGCCAGCCCGAGGGGCCGGTACCGGACCAGTCGATCTTCACGAGCGGCTCGCGGTCCGCGTTCTGCCACTCGTAGAAGTCGGGCACCGGGTCGGTCACGGACCGCACCTGCTCGCCGACCCCCGCGGCCTGGAAGATCCGGCCGATCTCGTGGTCGAAGTGGACGGCGCGCGGCAGGTCGTACGGGGCCGGCCAGCGTTCCAGGACGACGACGTCGTACCCGGCCCGGCCCAGGAGCAGCGAGAGGATCTGCCCCACGGGACCGAAGCCGACGATCGCGACATCGTGCCGGGGCGCGGCGGCGTGGTTGTCGGGCACGCTCTACCTCGCCGCGCTGTGGTTGCCGGTCATGATCTCCGCGAGGTCCTCGGGGGCGAGGAACGACGGCGGGGGCGGCGGGCCCCAGTTGAAGAGGCCCCTCGCGCCTTCGAGCACCTCCGGGGACCACAGCTGCTCGTCGACGATGCAGTCCATGTCGGAGTAGTACTCGCTGAAGTTGCCCGCCGGGTCCTTCAGGTACCAGAAGAAGTTGGAGCCCGCGTGGTGCCTGCCGAGTCCCCACACGTGGCGCTCGGGGTGGTCCTCCAGCATCGCGCTCGCGCCGCGCCCGACCTCGTCGATGTCGTCGACCTGCCAGGAGGTGTGGTGCAGGAAGGTGACGGGCGCCTTCATCACCAGCACGTTGTGGTGGTCGGTCGAGCAGCGCAGGAAGGCGCCGTGGTCGGCCACGTAGTCCGAGGCGCGGAAGCCGAGGCCGTCGCGGAAGAAGGCCACGGTGGCGTCGAAGTCGGTGGTGCCGACGACGGCGTGCCCCAGCTTGCGGGGCAGTACGCGCGAGGTGCGCAGCACGCCGGGGGCGCGCGAGCCGGTGCGCTCGTAGCGGCCCGGGCCGTTGTAGGCGGTGGCGGGCTGCGGCTCCTGGACGAAGCGCGGGGCGACGTCCACGACGGCGCGGACGCCGGTGGCGCGGTCGTAGGCGACGAGGCTCGTGCCGCCCTCGTACGCGCCGCCCGCGGGAGCCGTGCCGGGGACGCCGAGGCGGGCCAGGCGGGAGGCGGCGGCCGCGAGGTCGTCGGGGCTGTCGGCGCCGATCCGTATCTCGACCAGGCGCCTCGTGGGCGCGTGGACGATACGGAGCTGGCGGCCCGCGTCCTGCGTGGTGAACCAGCCGTCGCCGTCCGGCGTCAGGCCGAAGTCGGTGTAGTAGGCGGCGGTTTCGCTGACGTTCGGGACCCCCATGGTGATGGAGATCAGCCGGTGCAGTGCCATGAGACTCCTTTGTCCTTACGGGCTCTGTCCTGGGCCGGGCGCGGGCCTGGCCGCGTCCTGGGGTGCGGAGCGGACCGCGTCCCGGGCGAGGGCGCGGTGCGGGTCGCGCCGCTCAGCCCGTGAAGGTCTGGCGCAGTTCGCCGATGCCCTCGATGGTGCTGACGAGTTCGTCGCCCGCGTGCAGCCAGCGCTGCGGGTTGCGGCCGAGGCCGACACCGGCCGGGGTGCCCGTGAAGATGACGTCGCCGGGCAGCAGGGGCAGCACGGCGGAGAGGCGGGCGATCAGGGTGGGCACGGAGAAGATGAGGTCGCGGGTGCGGCCGTTCTGGACCTCCTCGCCGTTGACGGAGCAGCCGAGCGCGAGGTCGTCCGGGTTCTCGAACTCGTCGGGCGTGACGAGCCAGGGGCCGACGGGGGCGAAGCCGGGGTAGGACTTGCCGAGGCTGAACTGCGGGGCGGGGCCGGCGAGCTGCACGACGCGCTCGGAGATGTCCTGGCCGGCGGCGAGCCCGGCGATGTGCTTCCAGGCGTCGGCCTCGGAGACGTTCTCGGCGCGCTCGCCGATGACCGCGACCAGCTCGACCTCCCAGTCGGTCTTGCCGTTCTCGGGCAGCTTCACCTCGGTGACCGGGCCGCTCAGGCTCGTCACGAACTTGGTGAAGACCGGCGGCAGGCCCTCGGGCACGTCGAAGCCGGACTCGGCGGCGTGGTCGCGGTAGTTGAGGCCGATCGCGAGGACCTGCCGGGGCGCCGGGGCGGGGGCGCCCAGGTCGGTGTCCTTGAACGCGGTCCCGGCGGGCAGCTCGGCACCGGCCGCCCACGCGCGGAACTCGGCCCAGCGCGCGTAGACCGCCTGCGGGTCGGCCGGGAAGAGACCGCCACTGGCCTGTTCGACGTCCACAGCGGTTCCGTCGACAATGAGGCTCAGCCGGCCCGAGAGGTTGGCGATGCGCACGAGCTCTCCTAGAGGAGGGGAAAGTAATTGAGCATGATGATTACCTTGATGTTGCGTGGGCATGGCCTACGAGTCAAGAGGTTCCTGGAAAAATGAATATGATGAATATGGACGAGTGAGGAGCTGGTAGTGACCGTCACCCCTGAGCGCCGCGCCGGGACCCGGCGCACGGCGGCGGGCCGGGCCGAGGAGGCGGCGGCCCGAATCGCGCGCATGGCCGCCGAGGCGGAGCCGGGCGCGCGTCTGGGCACCAAGGAGGAGCTGCGCACCCTGTGCGAGGTCTCCGTCGGCACGTTCAACGAGGCCCTGCGGCTGCTCCAGGCCCGCGGCCAGGTCACGGTGCGGCCGGGCCCGGGCGGCGGGCTCTTCGGCGCGCGGCAGTCCCCGATGGTGCGGCTCGGCAACTCCGTCCTCGCGCTCGACGCGCAGGAGAACGACGTCGCCACCGCGGTCCGCATCCGCGACGCGCTCGAACCCCTGCTCATCGAGGACGCGCTCTGGCACGCCTCGCCCGCCGACCTCGCCGGGCTCCACCGCCACCTGGAGGCGATGGAGCACGCCGTGAGCGCCGAGGACGCCGTCGCCTTCGTGCACGCGAACTGGCGCCTGCACGCCGCCATCGCCGCGATCAGCCCGAACGCGCTGCTCAGCTCGCTCTACACGCACCTGCTCGACCTCATCGAGTCGCACACCCTCTCGGTCCAGCCCGGCGGCTCCGGGCAGCCGCTCCGCGAGTTCGTCCACGATCGCTACGAGCTGCACGCCGCCATCGTGGACGCGCTGGCACGCCGCGACCGCGAGGAGGCCCTGCGCCTCGTCCACGCCCACAACACCAGCTCGGACCCCGAGCACGAGATGCACTGAGGCCCCGGACGGAGGGCCGTCCGGGGCCTGCTGATCAGGAGCTCACGGGAGGGCATGCGGCCCGGCGCGGGCGCCCTCCCGCTCGCGCCGGGTGCCCCCGGGCTCAGCCGAGTGCGAACTTCTGCGCCGCGCTGCCGTTGCAGTCCCAGATCTGAAGGCGCGTGCCGTTCGCGGTCGCCCCGCTGGGGGAGTCGAGGCAGCGCCCGGACTGCGGGTTGCGCAGCGAGCCGTCGGCCTGCTGCTGCCAGACCTGGCCGCCCGCGCCGCCGCAGTCCCACAGCTGGACCTGCGTGCCGTTCGCCGTGCCGTTGCCCGTGATGTCGAGGCAGCGGCCGAGCGTGTGCAGCCGCCCGTCCGTGCTCAGCGCCCAGTGCTGGTCGGCCGCGTACGACTGGCAGTCCCAGAGCTGGACGACGCTGCCGTTCGTCCCGCTGTCGTCGGCGGCCACGTCGGCGCACTTGCCGCCGGGGCCCTTGACGGGCGCGCCGCCGTTGACGGCGAACTTCTGCGCCGCCGCGCCGTTGCAGTCCCAGATCCGCAGCCGCGCGCCGTTGGCCGTGGAGCCGTTGGGGGAGTCGAGGCAGCGCCCGGACTGCGGGTTGCGCAGCGAGCCGTCCGCCTGCTGGACCCACTTCTGGCCGCCGGCGCCATTGCAGTCCCACAGCTCGACCTCGGTACCGGCCGCCGTGCCGTTGCCGTTGATGTCGAGGCAGCGGCCGAGCGTCGCGAGCGAGCCGTCCGCGCGGTGCTCCCAGTGCTGGTCCTCCGCGTAGGACTGGCAGTTCCACAGCTGTACGGCGGTGCCGTTCGTGCCGGTGTCGTTCGCCGCGACGTCCACGCACTGCCCGCCGGGACCCGTGATCGTGCCCTGCGGACCGTTCGGGACGCTCGTCTGGCCGCGGTAGCCGACCGAGACGATGTTCGCCTGCACCGCGTTCTCGGTCGCGTCGCCCGGGTAGCCGGAGACCATCGCGCCCTCGAACCAGGTACCCATGTTCCGGTTGCTGTTGTCGCCCCCGGTCGCGAGGATGATGCCGCCCTCCTGCTTCATGGGCCGGTACCCCTCGCGCGTCGGCAGCGGTCCGTCCCACCAGGTCGTGAGCCCGCCCGCGGTGGAATCACCGCCCTTGAGCGCGTACTTGGTCTGCCCGTCGTTCTTCAGGACCGCGGTGACGTACGGGGTCGGGTTCCCCTTGTTCGCGGTGTTCGAGCCGTTGTCGCCCTGGAACATGCCGTTCTCCAGGTCGGCCTCCACCCAGGGGCCGTTGCCCGAGCACGGCGCGAAGTAGCACGTCGTGGCGATGGACACGGCGTCCATGTGCCCGTTGCCGGTGTCCGCGGGGGTGGACTCCGCGTTGCCGTAGTCGAAGCAGCAGTCCGAGCCGACGTGGGTGCCGCTCGCGACCATGTACACGCCCTCGGGCTGCCCGTTCACCGCCGTGCCCGAGGCCGCGCCGTGCGAGCGGTAGCCCACACCGGGCGTGCCCCAGATCCCGTACACCTTGTGGCCGCCCGCCGTCACCGCGATCTCGCTCGCGTCCGCGCCCCGGTCGGCGCCGCCCGCGGTCCCGGCGGGGCCCACGAAGAGGTCGTTGTGGCGGGTGGTCTGGTCGTAGATCCTCGTGATCGAACAGGAGGTGCTGGCGCAGAAGGCGTCGTGGTGGGCCGCGTCCGCGTACCCGCCCGCCGCGAGCGTCCCGACGTCGCTCGTGGCCCGGTCCGAGGCCCGGGTCAGCTGGTACAGCGGTCCGTTGTACGAGGAGAAGAGCGCACGGGTCGTGCTGTGCGCGGCGACGCACGGGGTGCCGCCCGCCGCGTACAGGTCGCAGGGCAGGGAACCGGCGGCCTGCGCGGGCGCCGGGAGGGCGAGCAGCGCCCCGAGCAGGAGCCCGAGGACGCCGAGGACCGAGGCCACCGCGCGACGCGCGCGCCGGACGATGGCCTCGGGTGCGGAGGGACGGGACGGAGAGGTGCGGGGTCTGGCGCGCATGGGCGCTCCCGGAGAGGAAGAAGGACGAACTCGCCTATGGGGGAGGCGAGTTCACGGAGCCGTCTGGCTGACCGGGAACGTAGGACCGCTGCGCGGTTCGGTCAATATTTGTTGCTTTCTTTGGTTCAACCTTGGTGTTCTTGTCTGAATCTGTTGGATTGCCCGGCGAGGGCCGACCCGCCGCGCCTCCGGCTCACGCGAGCGCCGCCGGCCGCAGGACCTCCTCGCACCACGTGCGGAAACTCGTCGGGCTCGCCGTCGCGGCGGTCCGCTCCACGCCCGCGTCGAGCCCCGCCTCCTTCGCCCGCAGCATCGCGACGAAGCCCTCGACGGTCGCCGTGCTCGCCCCCGCGCCGCCGAGCGTCGCGCGCAGCTCCGCCTCCGACTGCCGCTCGTAGCGCACCGGACGGCCGAGCACCTCCGTCATGACGGCCGCCATCTCCCGCGCCGACAGGTCCTCCGGGCCCAGGACCGGGACCTCGCCCACCCCCGTCCACGAGCGGTCGAGCAGCAACCGCGCGGCGGCCGCCGCGATGTCCCGTACCGCCACGAGCGGCGCGGCGGCATCGGCGCGCACCACGTTCGTGTACACGCCCTCGTCCCTGATCCGCGCCGCCTGCGGCAGCAGGTTGTCCATGAACGTCGGGTTCGCGAGCGCCCGGTAGGCGACGCCCGTGCCCGCGATGAGGTCGTCCATCGCGAGCGAGGCCGTCACGTGTCCCGCGTGTCGCGCGAACGGCGTGCCACGCCCGAGCGCCGAGACACCGACGACGTGCCCGACCCGCTGCCGGACGAACGCGCCCGCCGCGGCCAGCGTGAACCCCGCGTACGCCGCGTCGAGATCCGCCGTACGCGCGTTCGGGGGCGCGAGCCAGAACACCGCGTCGGCACCCGCGAACGCCTCGTCCACGACGTCCGGCTCGCCGTGCGAACCCACGACGACCTCGACACGGTCGCGCGCTTCCGCGGGCAGCCGCGCCGGGTCGCGGACCACGACGCGCAGTCGCTCGCCGCGCGCGGGCGCCTCGTCGAGGAGCTGGGAGAGGAGGGAGCCGCCGATACGGCCGGTCGGTGAGGTGAGAACGATCATGCGTCGAGTCTCGGCGCGGTCTCCGGACCGGTCCAATGCTCTTCCCGCCCATTGATACCTTGCGGGCATGGATCTGGACCTGCGCAAGCTCCGGTACTTCGCCGCCGTCGCCGAGCACCTGCACTTCGGGCGCGCCGCCGAGGAGCTGTACGTCACCCAGCCCGTGCTCAGCCGTCAGATCAAGGCGCTGGAAGCGGAACTGGAGTGCGCGCTCCTCGTCCGCACCACCCGCACCGTCGCCCTCACGGCGGCCGGTGCCCAGCTCCACGAGGAGGCCCGGCGCCTGATCGCCGCCGCCGACACCGCGGTGCGGCGGGTACGGGACGCCGACCTCGGCACCCGGCGCCTCGCCGTCGCCTTCTCGCCGGGACTCCACGTCGCGGACGCGCTGCGCGCCTTCGCCGCGCGCCACCCCGAGGTCCCCACCGACGTCGTCCCGGCGCCCTGGTGGGAACCGGACGCCCCGCTGCGCGACGGCCGCGCCCAGGCCGCCCACCTGCGCCGCCCCTTCGACGACACCGGGCTGCGCACCGTGCCCATCGGCCACGAACGCCGCGTCGCCTGCCTGCCCGTCACCCACCCGCTCGCCTCGCGCGAGCGCCTCACCCCCGCGGACCTCGACGGCGAGGAACCGTCCGGACCGCCGATCCGCCGCACCGCCTCGGCCGAGGAGAAGTTCGAACTCCTCGCCTCCGGCACCCGCGGCATCGCCCTCGTCCCCGTCGGCCTCGCCCACGCCTACTACCGCCCCGACCTCGCCTACCTCGACGTCCCGGGCATCCCCGGCGTCGAAACGGTCCTCGCCGCGCCGGCCTCCGCGCGCGACCCCCTGCTGCGGGACTTCATGGACGCGGCCCTCACGGCCCTGCGCCCCGCCTGACACCCCCACAGACATCGCCGCGCCACCTGCCGCCGTCGCGTCGCGCGTGCCGCCCTCTCGCCGCGCGCCCCGTCGTCGTCCCGCCGCCGTGCCGTTCCCTTGCTCCGTCCGGCCCTCCGCGTTCGCTCCCGGCTCGCCCCCGCGAGACCCTGGGCCGCTCTCCCGCCTCCCCGGACGCAAGGGAACGCCATGGCCCGCCCGCTCACGCCCGACTCCGTCCCCCGGGCCGACCCCGGTCCCGGCCGCCGCCTCCTGTCCGGCACCATCGCCGCGCTCGCCTGCCTCCTCTACGGCTATTGCAGCGGCGTCGTCGCGGGCGCCCAGCTCTACGTCAGCCGCGACTTCTCCCTCGGCACCACCGCGAAGGGCGCCGTCGTCTCCGTCTTCCTCCTCGGGGCCGCCGCGGGCGCCCTCGGCGCGGGCCGGGTCAGCGACCGCTACGGCCGCCGCCCCGCGCTCCTGCTGAGCGCGCTCCTCTTCGGGGCCGGGCTGGCCCTCGCCGCCTTCGCGCCGGGGCTGCCGCTCCTCCTCGTCGGCCGCGTCGTGCAGGGCCTCGCCGCGGGGCTCGCCTCCGCCGTCGTCCCCGTCTACCTCTCCGAGATCTCCACCGACCGCGCCCGCGGCCGCATGGGCACGCTCAACCAGTTCATGGTCACGGTCGGCCTGCTCGTCTCGTACCTCGTGGCGCTCGCCTACTCCTCCGGCGGCGAGTGGCGCTGGATGTTCGGCGCCGGGCTCGCCGGCGTGGCGGTGTTCCTGCTCGCCCTGCCGCTCCTGCCCGAATCCCCCGTCTGGCGCGAGCGCGGCGAGGACGCGGCGCGGAAGCTCCCCGGGCCGCGCGCCGCGCTGCGCGTCCTCACCTCGCGCGGCGTACGGCCCGCGCTCCTCGTCGGGGTGGGGCTCTGCCTGCTCCAGCAGTTCTGCGGCATCAACGCGGTCCTCTACTTCGCGCCCACGATCATCCGCTCCACCGGGCTCGGCGCGTCGAACGCGATCCTCTACTCGGTGTACATCGGCGCCCTCAACGTCGTCATGACGATCCTCGCCGTCGAACTCGTCGACCGCTGGGGCCGCCGCCCGCTCATGCTCCTCTCGGCCGGGCTCATGTTCGTCGCGCTCGTCCCGCTCGGCGTGAGCTTCCTGTGGGACGTGCCCGCGCACAGCCTCGTCGCGCTCCTGTGCCTGCTCGCGTACGTGGCGGCCTTCGCGATCGGCCTCGGCCCGGTCGTGTGGCTCCTGCTCGCCGAGATCTTCCCGCCGGAGCAGCGGGCGCTCGGGACCGCCGTGTGCACGACGGTCAACTGGCTCGCCAACTTCGTCGTCAACCAGTTCTTCCTGACCCTCGTCGGCGCGCTCGGCCAGGGCGAGACCTTCTGGCTCTTCGCCGCGGTCTGCCTCCTCGGCCTCGGCTTCGTGTGGCACCGGCTGCCCGAGACCAGGGGCCGCGACGATGCCGCCGTCGCGGCGGAACTCGGGACCGGCACCGTCCGCTGACGACCGCCCGGGTACGCCTCCCGACCGGCGCTCAGGCGGCCGTCACGACCTCCGCGCGCAGGGCCGCCGACCACTCGGCGAGCAGCGCCTCGTACTCCCCGCGCCGCTCCTCGGCGAGCCGCCCGCCCGCGCACCACAGCGCACGGATCTCCGCGTTGACCACGGCGGCGGGGCGGGGTGGCAGCGCGGCGGGGGAGGCCGTGACGCGCGCGGCGTCGGGACGGGGCGGAGTGACAGGACGGGACGTCTGAGCCATGGTCCCCACCGTAGGCGGCGCCACTGACAACGGCGCTACGCCGATGTGAACACCTCGGCCACCTCGCGCCCCTCGTTCAGCCCCCTGTCACGTGCGACCACGCTCTTCCCAAGTACCTCTCTTTACGCCCGTGTTACTTCGGTGTATCCCCTCACCACCTCAATTCAACAAAGTGTTGACGTGCCCGCCGGGGAAGGTCTTAGCTGTCCGCAGCCGTACCGCAGCACGACCGCACCAGGACCCGGGAGGTCCCCGTGACGCTCAGCCGGTTCAACGCACTCCCCGCCCCCGACGCCCGCGCCGTGCTGCGCGAGGTCTGCTCCGCCGACGCCTGGGCGACGGCGGTGCTCGCCGGACGGCCGTACGAGAACGCCGCCGCGCTCCACGCGGCGAGCGACGCCGCGACGGCCGCGCTGGAGGGCCCCGACCTCGACCAGGCCCTCGCCGGGCACCCGCCCCTCGGCCGCCCGGGCGACGCCACCTCGGCGCGCGAGCAGCGCGCGGTGGCCGAGGCCCCCGAGGAACTGCGCGCCCGGGTACGGGCGCTCACGCTCGCGTACCAGGAGAAGTTCGGCCACGTCTTCCTCATCCGCGCCACCGGCCGCACCGCGGCCGACATCCTCGCGGCCCTGGAAGAACGCCTCGGCAACACGCCCGCCGCCGAGCGCGCCCGCTCCCGTACCGAACTCGCCGCCATCCACCGCATCCGCCTCGACCGCCTCTTCCCCGAGCCGCCCGAGCCCGCCGCCCCCGCCACCGTCTCCACGCACGTCCTCGACACGAGCGCGGGCCGCCCCGCGCCCGCCGTGCCCGTCACCCTCGCGGCCCGCTCCGGCGCGAAGGCGCCGTGGACCGTCGTCGGCTCCTCCGAGACCGACGCGGACGGGCGCTGCCGCGACCTGCCCGCACCCCCGCCCGGCACGACCGAGGTCCGCCTGGAGTTCACCACGGCGGGGCACGTCCCGGCCGCCTCCTTCTTCCCCGAGGTCGGCCTCGTGTTCCGCGTGACTCCTGGTGAGCACCACCACGTGCCGCTGCTGCTCAGCCCGTACGGATACTCCGCATACCGAGGGAGCTAGGCACCATGCCGAAGACCGGTTCCGAAGCCGCCGCCACCGTCCCCGAGACGGCCGCCACCACCGTCCCCGACGCCCCCGCCCCCGCCGTCTCCGTGCTCGGGCAGAACCAGTACGGCAAGGCCGAGGTCCGTGTCGTCCGGGTCGTCCGCGAGGGCGCGGTCCACCACCTGCGGGACCTCAACGTCTCGATCGCCCTCTCCGGTGCCCTGGACGACGTCCACCTGACCGGCTCGAACGCCAACTGCCTGCCCACCGACACGATGAAGAACACCGTCTACGTCTTCGCGAAGGAACACGGGATCGCCTCGCCCGAGGAGTTCGCCGCCCGCCTCGCGCGCCACTTCGTCACGACGCAGGCGAGCATCCACCGGGCCCGGGTCCGCGTCGAGGAGTACGCCTGGGACCGCCTGACCGACCCCGCCGAGGGCCCGGCGCACTCCTTCGTCCGGCGCGGCGGCGAGACGCGGCTCTGCGAGGTCACGTACGAGGACGGCCGCCGGCAGGTGATCTCCGGGCTCAAGGACCTCACCGTCCTCAACACGACGGACTCCGAGTTCCACGGCTTCGCCAAGGACCCGTACACGACCCTCCCGGAGACCCGCGACCGCGTCCTCGCCACCGAGGTCTCCGGCCGCTGGCGCCACACCCGGACCGAGGACACCGAGGCGGCCCCCGACTGGGACACCTCCTACCGCGAGACCCGCGCCCACCTCCTCGCCGCCTTCGCCGGCACGTACTCGCTCTCCCTCCAGCAGACCCTGCACCGCATGGGCAGCCGCGTCATCGAGCACCGCCCCGAGATCGCCGAGGTGCGCCTCTCGCTCCCCAACAAGCACCACTTCCTCGTCGACCTCGCCCCCTTCGGCCTCGGCAACGACGACGAGGTCTACTACGCCGCCGACCGCCCCTACGGCCTCATCGAGGCGACGATCCTGCGCGCCGGGCACGAGGCCCGCATACCCGTCGACCACAGCGACCTCTGAGCCGTACCGCCCGCTCCCCAAGGACACCGCCGTGAGCCCAAGTCCCGCCCCGCAAGGGCGCGTCGTCATCGAGAACGCCGCCGTCGCCACCGTCGACGCCGCGGGCACCGAGTACACCTCCGGTCATCTCGTCGTCCGCGGCGACCGCGTCGAATCCCTCGGACCGGGGCCCGCCCCCGACGGCCTCGCCGACGTCCGCCGCCGCGTCGACGGCACCGGGCACCTCCTCACCCCCGGACTCGTCAACACCCACCACCACTTCTACCAGTGGCTCACCCGCGGACTCGCCACGGACCACAAGCTCTTCGACTGGCTCGTCGCCCTCTACCCGACGTGGGCGCGCATCGACGAGCCCATGGTCCGCGCCGCCGCGCGCGCCTCGCTCGCGATGATGGCGCGCGGCGGCGTGACCTGCGCGATGGACCACCACTACATCTACCCGCGCGGCGCGGGCGACCTCTCCGGAGCGCTCGTCGGGGCGGCCCGCGACCTCGGCGTGCGCTTCACGCTCGCGCGCGGCTCGATGGACCGCGGCACCTCGGACGGCGGGCTCCCGCCCGACTTCGCCGTCGAGACCCTGGACGAAGCCCTCGCCGCGACCGAGGAGACCGTCGACCGCTTCCACGACACCGCCTTCGGCGCGATGACGCACGTCGCCGTCGCCCCTTGCTCCCCGTTCTCCGTCTCCACGGAACTCATGGAGCAGGGAGCGGAGTTGGCGCGCCGCAAGGGGGTGCGGCTGCACACGCACGGCTCGGAGACCCGCGAAGAGGCCGCGTTCTGCCGCGAGTTGTTCGGCATGGGCCCCACCGACTACTTCGCCTCGACCGGCTGGCTCGGCGAGGACGTGTGGATGGCGCACTGCGTGCACATGGAGGATGCGGACATCGCCGCCTTCGCCCGCTCCGGCACCGGAGTCGCGCACTGCCCCTCCTCCAACGCCCGCCTCGCCGCCGGGATCGCCCGCGTCCCCGACCTGCTCGCCGCCGGGGTGCCCGTCGGCCTCGGCGTGGACGGCACGGCGTCGAACGAGTCCGGCGAACTCCACACCGAACTGCGCAACGCCGTCCTCGTCGCCCGCCTCGGCCCGCACCGCGAATCGGCCCTCACCGCACGGCAGTCGCTGCGCCTCGCGACGGCCGGGGGCGCCCGCGTCCTCGGCCGTCAGGACGAGATCGGCTCCCTGGAGCCCGGCAAGCTCGCCGACCTCGTGCTGTGGCGCATGGACACCCTCGCCCACTCCACGATCGCCGACCCCGTCGCCGCCCTCGTCCTCGGCGCCCCCGCCCCCGTCACCCTCTCGCTCGTCGGCGGCCGCCCCGTCGTCGAACACGGCCGCCTGGTCCGGGCCGACGAGGACGCCGTGGCCCGGGAGGCGCGGGAGGAGGCGGGACGGCTGGCGGCGCTGATGGAGTGAACTCCGGGAAGGGGGGAGGGCGTCGGGTGCCCCGCACCCTCGCCCCTCCGCGTCCTCGCGCCCGCATGCTCGCGCCCCCGCATGCTCGCGCCCTCGCGCCCTCGCGCCTTCCCGTCCCCGCGTCAGTCCGCCCGCGCCAGCGCCCGTGCCACCTCTCCCGCCACCTCGTGCACCTGCCCGCGAGGCCGCGTCGCCAGGGTGCCCGGGTTCCGCGTCCACCGGTCCTCCAGCGCGAACCAGTCCACCGCCACCGGCTTCCGCCCCTCCTTGAGCGCCGCCGACAGCTCGTCGATGTACGTGCTCCAGCGCAGCCGGTACAGCCCGCCCACCAGCCCCGACCACTCCCGGTTCGCGTAGTCGCGCAGCCCCGCGTCCGCCCCCTGCCGCGCCCCCCACGTCGTGAGCAACGACAGTGCGTCGTACTGGAGTTGCGTCTTCTCCCGCGCGCTGCCGCCCCAGGCCCGCGCCGCTTCGACCCACCGTCCGAGCAGGTGGTCCTCGTCCGTCGCGACGAGCTTTTCGAGGAGGTCGATCAGCGCGATCCAGCGCCGCCCGAGCCGCGCGAACTCGGCCTGATCCTTCGCCTTGTAGGCGGCGGCCAGGCGCGGCAGCAGGGTCCGGCTCCGGTTGGCGAGCGCCTGCCGCGCCACGTCGAGCAGGTCTCGGCGGTACGTCGCGGAATCACGCAACTCGGCGCGCACCGCGAGGAGTTCACCGAGCGCGGGTTCGAAGGAAGCGGCCGGGTAGCGCAGCGCCTTGGGCGACCACTTGCCCGCCGAGACCGCGTCGAGCGCGGGCCGCGCCCCGAAGAGCCCGTCGGCGGGCTCCGACCAGCGGTCCTCGCGGCGCGTCCCGTACACGGTCGTCCGCAGGATGTCCCACGCGGCCTCGGCGTGCGCGTCGCTGCCGCCGTACCGCACCCGCGCGTACTCGCGGAACCAGCCGGTCAGGTCGATCGGCCCCTCGGTCCAGGGGAGTTCGGCGAACAGCTCGAAGGCGGCCGGGTTGTTGTCGGCGGCCTCCGGCATGAGCGCGATGCCGGAGAGCCGGCTGCCCGAACGGTCCCGCCAGCGGGGGTAGAGCTCCACCCAGTCCCGGGTGTTGGCGCCGAGCGCGGTGTGGCCGCCGAAGTTCCAGATCGAGCCGAAGGCGTACGGCGTGTCCTGCCAGTCGCTCTCCCGGTCGGTCACCTCGGGGAAGCGGTCGCTGAGCCCGTCCACGATGAGCATCGCCTCCCGGTCCGCGGCGGCGACGACCTCCTTCGGCGGATTCTTCTGCCAGCCGAGGACGACCCACACCGCGTCGGGCCGCGCCGCGCGCAGCGCCCGCTGCACCCCGCGCGTCGCTTCCGCCACCGGTACGTTCCCCGCGCTGCCGCCCTCGTGCAGGAGATCCATCTTGTAGAGCGTGCCGCGCCCGTACAACTCCTCCTGGATCTCGTAGAACGCCGCCGCGACCTCGGCGAAGAGGTCGGTGCGCGGGTCGAGCCAGTCGGGTCGTGCGAAGCCCATCCACGTGCCCTGCGGCACGGTCTTCGCGCCCGGGTTGCGGTCGGCGAAACCGGCCGGGACGGTGCCGAAGTAGCCGGGGAGCACGGGCGACATGCCGAGTTCGCGCAGCCGCCCCACGATCCGGGCGCCGAGCGCCGCGCGCTGCTCGATCAGCCGCGCCGTGACGGGCTCGGGGAACGAGGAGAGGTTCTGGAGCAGCCACCACGGCTGGTGCGCGGGCCCGGGAATCCACGCGCGCACTTCGTCGTCGCTGTACCCGTACCGCTGGAAGAGGCGCTGGTAGACGGCGTCGGCGCCCGCGTACACGAGCACTTCGTTGAAGCCGTGCAGCGCGAGGAGGTCGATCTCCCGCTCCCAGTAGGCCCAGTCGTGGTACGGGCCCGTGTAGCCGTCGTTCGTGTCGTTGAGGACGAAGCGGTGCGGCGTGTCGGCGCGGCCTTCGAGCCGGCCGCCCTCCGGCGCGGGCACCCGCTCGGGCAGCCCGGCTCGGCTCCCCGCCCAGGTGAACTGCGCGAGGCCCGCCTGCTTGAGGTACCGCCGCAGTCCCGCGAGCTGGGTCGCCGGGTTCGTGCCCGCGATCGTGACCTGACCCGCCCGGCCGCTGACGACGAAGCGGTCCCGGCCCTCGGCGTCCCCGGCGAGAGACGTGAAGAGGAACTGGTCGGCGTGGGTACCGAGGAGGCGCCGTGCCGCCGCGGCGGCGGGATCGGCGGGGGCGGGCGCCGGCAGGGGCGGGGCGAGGGGCGCTTGGGCGGTCGCCGTGCCGCTCCCGGCGACGGCGGCGATTCCGGGCGCGCCCGCGAGCACTCCCAGGAAGGTGCGGCGGTCCCACGGCATACGGCGACTCCTCGGCTCGACGGCGTTGTCCCCCGCGAGGAGTACCCGCCCGCCCGCCCCTCTCCCACCCGTACCCGCCGTGTCGGCCGGATGGGACACACGAACGGCCCGGAATCACCCACCGTCCGAGGGAGCGTCAGAAGCCGAGCGGCGCCGGGTCCGTGGCGAGCTCGCGCATCCGCTCGCGCGGATCGGGGACGAGCCGCCGCTCCACGAGATCGAGCACGCCGGCCACCCCGGTGATCTCGGCGGCGACGACCCCGTCGGCGCGTGTGATCGTCTGCTCGACGCGGAACGCCTTGCCGCCGCCCCACAGGAACGCGCACCCGACCGTCACCTCGTCCCCGGCCCGCAACTCCCGCAGGTACCGGATCGTCGTCTCCAGCACCACGGGCCCGATCCCCGCCTTCACGAGGTCCGCCTGGGTGATCCCCGCCGCGAGGAACAGTTCCCACCGCGCGTGCTCCGCGTACTGGAGGTACACGCTCTGATTGAGGTGCCCCTGCACATCGGTCTCGTAGCCGCGCACCCGCACGGAGACGCTGAACTGCTGCTCGGACATTGCCCACTCCCGGTTTCGGGTCCTCGATGGCGCCGCCGCTCCCTCCGATACGGGAACGACCGCGCCCCGCACCCTACGTGTCACCGCCCCCACCGGGCCTCCCGGAAACGGGATCGCCCGCCACCGACCCGTCCGGAGCACGGCCCCGCCCCGGGCGGGCGAGCCGCCTACCGCCGCGGTGGCGAGGCGATCACCACCCGCTTCCCCCGCCGGTCCGCGTGCTCGCTCACCTGCCACCCCGCCGCCTCCAGCGCCTCCGCGCACCGCGCGGTCTCCCGGCCGCTCTCCGCCCCGGCGGCTTCCGCCACCCGTACCTCCACCGCCTCCGGCTGCGGCGACTCCCGCACCACGTACCCGCCGCGTCCCGCGATCGCCGGCACCCGGCCC
>NZ_JAAGLR010000053.1 GCF_010548245.1 Streptomyces sp. SID11385 | reverse complement strand
GGGACGAGTACGTGGCGGGCGCGTGCGTGGCCGGACGGAGCACCCGGGAGCGGTACGGGCCGGGAGCGCCCGCGCGGGCCGCGGGCACCGGAGCAGGGGGCGCCGCTCACCCCGTGAAGGCCCGTACCGTCACACCCCCCGCGCCCAGCCGCTCCCGTACCGCCCGCGCGATCGCCACCGCGCCCGGGGTGTCGCCGTGGACGCACAGCGAGGCGGCGTCCAGGCGCAGCGGGCTGCCGTCGCTCGCCGCGATCTCCTCGCCGCGCGCGAGGCGCAGCGCGCGCTCCGCGATCGCGTCGGCGTCGTGGAGGACCGCGCCGGGCAGGCGGCGGGAGACGAGGGTCGCCTCCGGCGTGTAGGCGCGGTCGGCGAAGGCCTCGGGGACGCTGCGCAGCCCGGCCTCGGCGGCGAGCCGGAGCCAGGCGGAGCCCGGAAGGCCGAGCACGGCGAGCCCGGGGTCGTAGGCGCGTACCGCCGCGACGACCGCCGCCGCCTGCTCCTCGTGGTGGACGATCGCGTTGTAGAGCGCGCCGTGCGGCTTCACGTAGCGCACCGCCGCGCCCTCGACGCGGGCGAGGCCGTCGACGGCGGCGAGCTGGTAGAGCACGTCGTCGGTCAGCTCGGCGGGCGGCACGTCGATGAAGCGGCGGCCGAAACCGGCCAGATCCCGGTACGAGACCTGGGCACCGATCGCGACACCGTGCCGCGCGGCGCCCGCGCAGGCGCGGCGGATGACGCGCGGGTCGCCCGCGTGGAAGCCGCAGGCGACGTTGGCGCTTGTGACGAGGGGCAGGAGCGCCTCGTCGTCGCCGAGTTCCCAGTGGCCGAAGCTCTCGGCGAGGTCGGCGTTGAGGTCGATGGCAACGGGGGGCACGGGGCTCCCTTCCGGCGGGGTCGGTGGGGACGTGTCGGCAAGGTACCGCGCGCGGAAGCGGCCGGAGCGTCGCACACCCCTGGTGAGATGATCCGATGATGAACAGCGAGACCTCTGCCGCGCCCTCCCCCGTGCCCCCGATCGCGCCCGCCGTCGCGGCCGTTCCGGCCGGCACCGTCCCCGGCCCGGTGCGCAACTGGGCGGGCAACCAGACCTTCCGTGCCGGTGCGCTGCACCGTCCCGCCTCGGCCGAGGCGCTCGCCGCGCTCGTGGCGGGCGCGGGCGAGCGGCGCGTACGGGTGCTCGGCAGCGGCCACTCCTTCAACCGGATCGCGGACGTGGACGCCCCGGACGACCTGCTCGTCTCGCTCGGCGCGCTCGATCCGCTCGTCGAGGTGGACGCGGCGGCCCGGACGGTACGGGTCGGGGCGGGCGTGCGGTACGCGGAGCTGGCGCGGGTCCTGGACACGCACGGGCTCGCGCTGCCGACGATGGCCTCGCTGCCGCACATCTCGGTGGCGGGTTCGGTCGCCACGGGCACGCACGGTTCGGGCGACGCGGTGGGCTCGCTCGCGACGCAGGTACGGTCCGTCGAACTCCTCACGGCGGGCGGGGACGTACGGGTCCTGAGCCGTGAGGCGGACGGGGAGCGCTTCGCCGGGGCGGTCGTCGCGCTCGGGGCGCTCGGGGTCGTGACGGCGCTGACGCTCGACGCGGTCCCGGCCTTCCGCGTGCGGCAGGACGTCTTCACGGACCTCGCTCTCGACACGGTCGCCGCGCGCTTCGACGCGATCACGGGCGCGGCGCACAGCGTGAGCCTGTTCACGGACTGGAAGGAGCCGCGCTTCGGGCAGGTGTGGCTCAAGCGCACCGATCTCGGCGCGCCCGACTTCCCGTGGGCGGCGCCCGCGACGGAGCCGGTCCACCCGGTACCGGGCATGGACGCGACGGCGTGCACGCCGCAGCTCGGCGCGGTCGGCCCCTGGCACGAGCGGCTGCCGCACTTCCGGCCCGAGTTCACGCCGAGCAACGGCGCGGAGATCCAGTCCGAGTACCTCGTGGCGCGGGCGGACGCGGTGGCGGCGCTGCGCGCGGTGGCCGGGGTGCGGGAGCGGATCGCGCCCGCGCTCCAGATCAGCGAGGTGCGGACGGTCGCCGCCGACAACCTGTGGCTGAGCCCCGCGTACGGGCGGGACACGGTCGCGCTGCACTTCACGTGGGTGCCGGACGCGGAGCGCGTGCGGACGGCCTGCGGGGTCCTGGAGACGGCGCTCGCGCCGTTCGCCCCCCGGCCGCACTGGGGAAAGGTGAGCACGGTGCCCGCGCGGGAGCTGCGCGGGCGCTGGGAGCGCATGGACGACTTCGCGGACTTGGCGCGGGAGTTCGATCCACGGGGGCGGTTCGCGAACGAGGCGGTACGCGAGGTGCTGGGCCGGTAGCAACGGGACTACCCCTCCGGCGGCGGAGGGCCGGACGTTCGCGGAAGGTCATACGTGCCCCCCGGCACGCGGACCCGCCTCCCGGCCGGTGGCCGTGGCTCTGTGCCGGGTGGCCGCCTCCCGGCCGGTGGCCGGGCCCCTCAGCCGCCCTGCCGCCACGGGCCGCCCTCGTCCTCGTTCCGGGCCCCGCCCCGGTGCTGGCCGCCGCCGGAGACGTAGCCGGGCTCGCCCTCGTGGGGCCGTTCGCTCTCGTACGGGGGCTCGCCCGGCGGGGCCTGGGTGGGGTCGGGGCCGGGCGGG
>NZ_JAAGLR010000016.1 GCF_010548245.1 Streptomyces sp. SID11385 | reverse complement strand
CGGCCCCCGGGTCACCCGGCGCGGAGCCGGTCCCCCGCCGCGTGTCCCCGCTCTCCGGCGCGTCGTCCGCGCCGTGACGCCCCGTCGGCCCGGACTCCGCCCCGTGACGCCCCGTCGGCCCGGGCTCCGCCGGGTGCCCCTCCGTCGGCCCGGAGTCCATCGGCATGGGACTGGGCCCGTATCCCCGCGCCGTGCCCCGGTCGGCGAGGGGGAGCGGGCGCGGCAGCGGGCCGGGGTCGCCCTGGCCCTCGGCGTGGTCGTCCCCGTGGTGCGGCATGGCGGCGAAGTCGCGCATCGGGGTCACCTCGGGCGGTCGAGTCGCTGGATGAGGAGCTCGGCGAGGCGGTCGCGGTCGAGCCCGGGGGCCGCGCCGGTGAGGTGGATGGCGTTGAGGAGCTGGTCGGCGGCGAGCAGTTCGGTCCGCGAGCGCTCCAGGAAACGCGTGATCAGGTCGTCCGCGTCGCGCTCGCGCTCGCGCCCGAGGTGGGCGCGGACGAAGTTGGCGAGGCGTTCGTGGTCGGGCAGGCCCAGTTCCAGGTGGATGCAGCGGCGCAGGAGCGGCGCGGGGAAGTCGCGCTCCTCGTTGCTCGTGAGCACGACGAAGGGGAAGTGGGTGCAGGCGACCCGGCCGTCCTTGATCCGCACCTTGCGGCCGTCGGAGGTGAGGACCTCGGCCTCGTTGCCGGGGAGCCGGTCGGCGAGCCGCTGGAGTTCGGGGATGACGAACTCGCCCTCTTCCAGGATGTTGAGGAGGTCGTTGGGGAGGTCTATGTCGCTCTTGTCCAGCTCGTCGACGAGGAGGACGCGGGGGCGCGCCGAGGGGAGCAGCGCGGTGCCGAGCGGGCCGAGCCTGATGTAGTCGCCGATGCGCTCGGGGGCGCCGGGCCCCCCGGCCGCGGCCCCCGGGTCGTGGGCGGCGATCTGCACGTCCTGGAGGCGCGCTATCGCGTCGTAGTGGTACAGGCCGTCCTGGAGCGAGGTGCGGCTGACGATGGGCCAGCGCAGGACGTCGCCGAGGCGCAGCTCGTCGGCCACGGAGTGCGCGAGGGAGCTCTTGCCGACGCCCGGGCCGCCCGTGACGAGGAGGGGGCGGCGCAGGTAGAGCGCGGCGTTGATCACTTCGAGTTCCTCGGCGCCGGGGCGCAGCGAGACGGTGTGAGCGCGGTGCGCGCCGAGCCTGCGCGTCTCGGCGCCGCCCGGCGTCTCGCTCGCGCGGTGCCGGAAGTCGCGCCACGGCGGCGGCGCGGGGAGCCGGTCGATCCCGTCGTGGGGTTCCCCCGCGCCCCGGTAGACGAGCCATTCCCCGGCCACGGGACCGGGTTCCTCGGACACTGCGGCCTCACTCATGATCGGCTCCCTCGTCACTGGTCTGCGGCGTCGCTCGGTCGTCTCGTCTCGTCGTCGGGCCCGCCGGGCGCTCCGGGTGCGGGGCGCTCCGGCCGTACGGGGCACGGGCCACACGGTAGCGAGCGGCCCGACGCCCCGTCAGGTCTTTCACGGGGGAGCAAGCAGCGCGGGGGCGGCGCGCGGTGGGTCGTACATCAGCACGACGCCCTCCGACCAGCCCTGCCCGTGCTCGGCCGCGCGCCGCCAGTCGTGCAGCACCCAGGGCAGTTGCGCCGCGCTGTGCGCCGCCCGCACCTCCTGTCCGACCCGGGTGTGGAAGCCGGAGCAGTTCCCGTCGTACGCGTACCCCGGAACCATCCCGTACGTGCGCGAGAACTCCCCCCTGCGCCGCCAGAGCGCGACCCCGTACCCGGCCCGCACGAGGCGCGGGAGCGCGTCGCCCGTGACCGGGTGCGCGGCGCCCCGGTACTGGCACAGGACCGGGATCTCGGCGGGGAGCGTCGCGAGGTCGTCGGCGAGGGCGCGCGGGGCGCCGCCGGCGCAGTCGAGGACGCTGCCGTGCACGCCCTCCG
>NZ_JAAGLR010000491.1 GCF_010548245.1 Streptomyces sp. SID11385 | reverse complement strand
CGGCTGCGGGCCGGGACCGGGGCCCGCGACGAGCTGACCCGTGCCCTGGCCGCCTTCGAGCACCTCGGTGCCGCGCCCTGGGCCGCGCGCGCCGCCTCGGAACTGCGCGCCGCCGGACAGGCCGTGCCCGGCGCCACGGACGCGACGACGGTCCTCACCGCCCGGGAGCGGCCGATCGCCCAGCTCGCCGCCTCCGGCCTGACCAACAAGCAGATCGCCGAACGCCTCTTCCTCTCCCACCGCACCGTCGGCACCCACCTGTACCAGATCTATCGCAAGCTCGGGATCTCCTCCCGCGCGGCCCTGCGCGACGCCCTGAACGCCCTCGACGCCCCGGGCGCGCACCCCGCGGACTGAGCCGGTCCGGCCGGGGGCGGGAGATGTGACGTACGGGGGCGCCCGGCGCGCCGGGAACGGGAGATGACGTACGGGCCTGGCCCGGGTCCGCCGGGAAATGCCGTCACGCGGCAAGCCGTTTGACGTATTCCGCCCGGCCCGGCTCCTCGGCGACAGTGGCGGGACACGTTTCAACGGGGTCCGGCCCCGGCGGCCCGGCGCGAGAGGGAAACACGGGATGCACGACGTCCAGGACGGCGACCCGGACATCCACTGGCCCTCCGGCTTCGCCCCCGGCCTCGCGCACGGCTTCTGCCACGCGCACACGGTCGTGCGCGCGCCCGCGTCCCGTGTCTTCGCGCGCCTCCTCGACGTGGGGAGCTGGCCGCTGTGGGTGCCCGGGGTCGAGCGGGTACGCTTCGGCGCCCCGCAGAACACGTTCGAACTGTGGCTCGGGGAGGACCGGTTCGAGGTGATCGTCGGGGAGCAGGTGCCGCACAGCAGGCTCGGCTGGTCAGGGATCGGCGCCCGGACCCTGCTCTACCAGGCGTGGTTGCTGCGCCCGCGCGAGGACGGTGCGACCCATGTGGTGAGCGAGAGCGTCGTCCGGGGTCCCGCCGGGGCCGGGCCCGCCGGTGCCGGCCGCCTCAACGCCCTGTGGCTGGCCCGGCTCAGACGCACTCTGGAGGCGGAGCCGCCGCCGGACGAGGCCGCGCCGGGAAACTCCGCGCCACACGAGCCCTTCCCGCTCTGAGCGGGCCAGTGACCATGACACCTGTGTCCCCCGCGGTCCGCGATACGTGCGCACATTCCCGGACCCGGCCTTCGTGGACCCGCGACACCACCTGGAGGCCACCCAGCCGTGACGAGTGGACACATGTCGCTCTACGCTGCTCGTCGTGGACCGGCCGACCTCACACCTCGACGGGGTCGGTGGTCACACCTGGTGGACGGCCGCACCCGCGCAGCGTCGCGCGACCCGTCCCGGAGGAACGCTCCCCTCGCGTCCCTCCGGGACGGCACGGGCCGAGGACCGCACAACCGGCGAAGGGAACGGGGGCCGCATGGAGCCGTACGGCAAGACGTTGATCGGGCGCGCGAGCGAACAGGAGGAACTGGGTTCGTTCGTCTCCGCGCCCAGCGGACAGGCCCTCGTCCTGCGGGGCGACACGGGCATCGGCAAGAGCGCGCTGCTCGACCACACCGCGGACCTCGCCGCCCGCGAGGGCCACCGGGTGATCAGGGCCATCGGCGTCGAGGCCGAGTCGGACCTGCCGTTCGCCGGACTGCACCAGTTCCTCCACCCGCTGCTGCCGCACATCGACCGGCTCGACCCGGCGCACCGCGAGGTCTTCGAGGTGGTCTTCGGCCGTGGCGGGCCGACCCCGCCGTCGGTGATGGCCCTCTCCATCGCCGTACTGGACCTGCTCGCGGTGGCCTCCTCGCAGAAGCCGCTGCTGCTGGCCCTGGACGACGGGCAGTGGCTCGACACCGGGAGCGTGGAGGTGTGCGGTTTCGCGGGACGACGGCTCGCCGGAGGGGCCGTCAAGCTCCTCGTCGGGGTGCGCGCGGACATCGCCTCCCGCTTCGACACGGCCGCGCTCCCGGAATTGCCGGTCACCACCCTCTCGTCCGCCGCCTCCGAGGAACTCCTGGACCGGCACCACCCCGGGCTCGACCCGCGCTTGCGGGGGATCGTCCTCGACGAGGCCCGCGGCAACCCGCTGGCCCTGCTGGAGCTGCCGCCCTTCCTCGTCTCCCGCGCCGAGCGCGGCATCGAGGAACTGCTCGGCCACCAAGGCGTGCCGCTCCCCCGCCGGCTGCAACACGTCTACGGCACCCGCATCAGCGCCCTGAGCCAGGAGGCACGCGCGGAACTGCTGCGCGGCGCCCTGGACGGCGTCGTCTCGGGGGCGGCGCCCGCGCGCGGCCGGGGAGCGCGCTACCGCATGACCGACGCGGACGAGGCCGCCCACGCGGGCCTGGTCGAGAGCGACCCGGTCAGCGGCGACTTCGTCTTCCGGCACCCCCTGGTGCGGTCCACCGTCGTGCACATGGCCACGCCCAACGAGCGGCGCTCCGCGCACGCGGCGCTGGCCCGCGTCCACCAGGACGACGTGGAGCGCCGCGCCACCCACCTCGCCGCCGCCACCGTGGACCCGGACGAGCGGGTCGCCACCGAACTGGAGGCGGCCGCCGAGTCGGCGACCCGGCGCGGCGGCGCGCTCGCCGCGATGGGCTGGCTGACCCGGGCCGCCGAGCTGAGCGAGGAGCGCGAGGAGCGCGCGCGCCGGCTCGGGGACGCCGCGTTCATCGCCGGGCACGCCGCGCTCTTCGACCAGGCGCAGCAACTCGTGCGTTCCGAAGCGGTGCCGGGCCGCGGGGACTCCCCCGCCGCCGTGGTCGCCGCCGCGTACCTGGCGCTGTACCAGGACGGCGACGTGCGTTCCTCACGCCGCCAGGTGGCCGCGGCGATCGACGCGCTGCGCACCGGCGGCATCCACGGACCGGCCGAGGAGGAGGTGCTCGAACGCCTCGTCAACCTGCTCCTGGCGATCAGTCAGTACGCGGGCGACGCCGCCTCCTGGGAGCACACCCGGGCCCTCGTCGGCGCGCTCGGCGCCCCGGCCGGACCCGTACCGGCCCGCTCGCTGCTCTACCGCGACACCTGGAGCGACGTGGTCCGGCACGGCGGGGACGCCCGCGAGCGCCTGGAGAAGGAGTTCGCCGGCCTGCCGCACCTGGAGCCCTGGGACGTGGCCCGCCTCGGCGTCAGCGCCTACCACCTGGACACGCTGGGCCAGTACCGCCCGCACCTGCGCCGCACGGTCGACCGCGAGGTGGAGACCGGCGCGACCGCCATCGGCATGACCATGCTGCACCTGATCATGCTGGACCAGATCGCGGTCGGCGAGTGGGACGAGGCCGAGCGCACCGGCGAACGCGGCCTCGGCCTCGCGCTCGCGCACGACCACGCGCTCTTCGCCCATCACAGCCGCGCCTACCTGGCGCTGCTCGCCGCGCTGCGCGGACAGCTCGACCGGGCCCGCGAGCTCCAGTCCGCCGTCGAGTCCTGGGCCCGCCCGCGCGGCATCGGCTTCCTCACGCAGATCGCGGACGCCGTGGGCACCACGGCCGCGCTCAGTGAAGGGGACTACGAGGCGGCCTACCTCTACGCGATCGGCATCACCTCCCCCGGCACGCTCGAGGCCTGCGCCCACCAGGCGCCCCGTACGCTGCTCGACCTCGTGGAGGCGGCCGTCCACACCGGGCGCGGCGCCGAGGCCCGCGCCCACGCCCTGGCCGCCCGGGACGCGGATCTGCCGGGGGTCTCGCCACGTCTCGCGCTGCTGACGTACGGGGCCCTCGCGATGACCGCCGAGGACGACGAGGAGGCCGCCGCCATGTGCGCGCGGGCGGAGGGGGTGCCCGGCGCGGCCGGTTTCCCCTTCGAGCTGGCGCGGATACGCCTCGCCCACGGCATCCGGCTGCGCCACGCGCAAGGTCCCACCGCGGCCCGCGCGGCGCTCACCCGGGCCGCGGAGTCCTTCGAGCGGCTCGGCGCCGCGTCCTGGGCGCACCGTGCCCGCGCCGAACTGCGCGCCTCCGGCAGGGCGGGGCGGCCCGGCTCCGCGCACCTGGCGCAGCTCACCTGGCAGGAGCAGCGGATCGCGGGGCTCGCCGCGAGCGGGCTGACCAACAAGGAGATCGGCGAGCGGATGCACCTGTCGCCACGCACCGTCAGCTCACACCTGTACCGGGTGTTCCCGAAGCTCGGCATCACCTCCCGCGCCGCGCTGCGCGACGCGCTGGGCACGGTCACCGGGGAGGGCCCGACTCCTTGAGCGCGGGAACCCGGTCGAGGGACGGGACCCGGGACGCCGCGCACCCGTACGGGCTCTACCGGCCTCCGACGACGTGTTCGTCGAGCCACCCGAGGACGTGGTCGGCGACGAGGCGCCAGCCGCCGTCCACGACCAGGGTGTGCCCGCGATCGGCGAACTGCTTGAGGTCGGTGAGGGCGGTGGAGTCGCCGTACTGCTTGTAGACGGCGCGTGTGACCCCGTCGGGGACGATCAGGTCCTCCTGGCCCGAGACGAGCAGCAGCGGGCCACGCCCGGGGTTCGTCGTGTCCGCCGCCGTGAGCGGGTGGCGGGGGGCGCCTCCGCAGCCGAGGTCGGCGAGGAGGCGGCGGGGGGCGGGGATCGCGTACCGCTCGTAGAGCCGCCGCGCCTCCTCGTCGGCCACCGTGTTGGCGAAGGTCTCCCGGAACCGCGCCGGGCTGAGCAGGACGGGGCCGCGGCCGGTGTCGTCCCCCGTGGACCGCGCCGCCGGCAGGGACACGTCGTTGACCGGGGCCGCCGCGAGGGCCACCGCCGCTTCGCCCACGCCGGTACCCAGCAGGTGCTGGGCGACCAGACCGCCGACCGAGTGGCCGACGAGGACCGGGGGGACGTCGAGGGAGCGGACGAGGCGGGCGTAGTGCTCGGTCAGTTCCGCCAGGCCCAGATCGGGCAGCAATTCCGCGCCCTCCCTGGCTTCCGCGGCGGTGGGGGGCTCCCCCGGCCAGCCGGGCGTGTGCGTGGGCCAGCCCCGGCCCGCGAAGCGATCCGCCCACGACTCCCAGGACCGCGCGTGCAGCCACGCGCCATGGATGAAGACGACGGGAGTACGGGTCACGGGGAGACCTCCGAGCATGATTCCGAGCACGTTGACGACCTGCACCGGCATGCGGGCGACCGGTCCAGGATCGTCCGGCGGAGCCGGCGCGGACTCAGTCGAATGGCTTAATCCGCCGAAGTTGGGAAACCCTCGACCGCTCCGCGCGGTCCGCGGACCCGCACGGCACACGTGTGTCGTTTTCGCCGTCAACTGACGGATGTCCGCAGGTGGGCGACGGGCGAGAGTACGGGTATCAGCAGACGTCCCGGAAGGATCACTGTCATGAGCGGCGACCACCCCCGCACCCCCCACAGGCCGGTTTCGTGCGGTGCCCTCACGGTGGACATCCAGCAGGTGCTGGACGTGTGCCTCCAGCGGTCCGTGGAGGCGGAGTTCCGGTACGACCCCGTGTCGCCGCTGGTGGTGACGGTGCGGCTCGCCCCCGAGGGCTGCCCCGGGGTGGTGTGGCACATCGGGCGCGACCTGCTCCACCACGGGATGCGCGCGCTCAGCGGTCTGGGCGACGTGCAGGTGTGGCCGTCGTGCCTGGACGCGCCGGCCACGGCGTGGCTGCGGCTGGGCGGCGCGGAGGCTGCGGCCCTGTTCGAGCTGCCGGTGCATCCGCTGGTGGAGTGGCTGGAGGTCACGTACCAGGTGGTGCCCGCCGGGACCGAGCTGGAGCCGATGGACTGGGACGCGCTCGCGGCATGGCTGTCCGCGACGCCGGAGGTGCCGTCCGACTGAGCGCGGTGCGGGACCGTACGCGGAACAGCCCTTCCCCCCGGCGGGTCTGCCGGGGGGAAGGGCTGTTTGCACAGCGTGCGGTTTCTCGCGTTCCGCGCCGTGGTGCGGGGACCGTCAGTGGCGGCCGTGGGGGGCGGCGCAGCGGAAGCTGCTCGCGTCGGCGACGTCGCCGCGGCCCTTGTAGACCAGCGTCTGCGGGTAGACGCACAGGTCACGCGTGACCGGCCGGCCGGTGGAGGTGATCAGCGTCGCGGGGAGGGTCTGCGGCGCCTTGCCGTGCTCGACCCAGGTGCGCAGGGCGCCGAGGTCGTCCGTGCTGCCGATGCCGTTGGCGAAGCCGCAGTGCGGGGTGCCGGGGGCGAGGAAGAAGCGGTAGAAGTCGTCCGTCTTCTTGGTGCTGCCGAGTTCCTTCACGACGCGGGCGTGGTACTGCTTCGTCCCGGCCGCGGGGATGTACTGGTCGTCCGTGCCCTGCCAGGTCAGCAGCTTGCCGCCGGCGGCGCGGAACGCGGAGAGGTCGGGGTCGTCGGTGCCGATGGCCTTGTCGTACTCGGCCTCGGACTGCTTGAACAGCCTGGCGAGCTGGTCATAGGTGATCGTCGTGATGTCGAGCGAGGGGTTCTTCGCCACCCAGTCGCTCACCCACTGGGCCGGGACCTCGAACGGGGCGCCGGACCGGGTGCCGTCGTCGTTGGCCTTGGTGCCGGCCAGACCGGGAAGAGAGGCGGTGACCGGGACACCGGCCCACAGCTGCTTTCCGTTCGCGGTGCGCGGGCCGTCCCAGATCTCGCGGACCACCTTGGCGTCGGCGGCCGTGAGGGTGAGCTGCTGCCCTTGGCAGTCGACCTTCGTGCCGATGAGCGTGCGCGGGTCGAAGTCGCAGGCGTCGGGGTCGTTCACGAGCCCGTCCTCGGCGCCGTCGAGGGGATCGCAGGCTTTGACGGCGGCGGCGGTGAAGGCGTTCAGTTCGCAGTCGGTCGGGAACGTCTTCTCGACGTTCATGACGACCTGCGGCCAGAGCGTGGCGACCTCGAACTCGTCCCAGTTGATCCCCGGGGCGTTGGCCAGGATGCCGTCGTAGTCCGCCGGGTGGTCCTGGGCCTCCGCGTAGCCCTGCCGGCCACCGGTCGAACAGCCGTTGAAGTACGCGTAGGACGCGGCGCGGTGGTACTGGTCGGCGACGACCTCCTTGGCGACGACCGCCGTCTCGTGCTCGGAGCGCGAGGCGAAGTTCTTCAGGAGCGTCTGGTTCACCTTGCCCCGGGCGTCCAGCGCCCAGGAGCTGTCGACGTACGTGCGCACACCCGCGTCGGTGGTGGCCGCGGCGTAGCCGTTCTTCACCGCGCCGGCCAGGCCCGCGCCGTAGTCCCCGGCGGCGTAGGCGCTCCCGCCGAGCGTCTGGAGGCGCCCGTTCCACTGCTGCGCCGGAAGCCAGACCCGCACCTTGGCGTGGTCGCCCTGCCCGGGATGGGTCAGCGTGACGGTCACGTCGCAGAAGGCCGGAACGTCGGGGACGTGGACGGGACCCACCGGGGGGATCGCGGGGACGTCGACGGGACCGGCGGCGTGGGCCACGGCGGTCACATCCTCCACCTTCGTACCGGCCGGGGCCTTCACGTGGGGGGCGGAGCAGGTGGAGGCGGAGCGAGGGGAGGCGGACGGGGTGGAGGCGGTGCTCCCGGTGCTCGCCGACGCGGTCGGCAGGTACACCGCCGCCACGAGCGGGGTGGAGGCCGCGAGGACGGTCAGAAGGCGTCTCATCAGTGATCCATTCATGGGGTTCGGAGAAGGTTCGGGAGGTGAGGGGGTGTCACGGGCGAAGCGCCCGGCGTGATGTGTTCCACCTTTCGTCATGGTTCGCCCGGGGGCCTCAGTCAGTTGACGGTCGGTTCCGGGGCGGGTTTCTTGCCGTCCTCGTCACGTGGCTTACGTGTCAGCCACCGGGAGTGGTGGAGTTCGGCCCAGGCGCGGTCGACGTACCCCGTACGCATCCCGAGCCGCGCCTCCGGGTCCGCGTACGCCTGGCGCACGTGGCCCGCGAGGACCAGGGCGATGGCCCAGGCGAGGAAGTCGTGCACGAAGATCGCGCTGGTCCGGGAGACGAAGGGGAGCAGCCCGGTGCACCACATGAGCAGCCCCGTGCCGAGCATCACCAGGACCGCGCCCGCGATCCAGCCCGCGTAGAGCTTCTGCCCGGCGTTGAACTTGCCGGCCGGGCGCGCCCGCGGATCGCGGCGGCGTGCGCGTACGGCCCGCAGCCAGCTCCGGTCGTACGCCGCGAAGCGGTTGAGGCGGCGCAGCTCGGCGCGGAACTCCCGGGAGAACAGCCCCAGCAGCACCGGCGCCGGCAGGAGCAGCCCCGACCACTCGTGGACGGTGACCATCAGCCGGCGCCGTCCGACGAGCTGGGCGAGCGGGGCGAGGTAGAGGCACGCGGCGGTGCAGACGCAGAGCAGCATCAGGACGCCGACGGCGCGGTGCACCAGGCGGACCGGAGGGGCGAAGCGGAGGACCCGCTCCCCCTGTTCAGGCCGCCCGGTCACGGCGGTCCTCCGGGTCGAGCCAGCCGTCGATGTCGTATCCGCGCTGCTCCCAGTAGCCCGGGATCACCTCGGGCGTGACCGAGATCCGGGAGAGCCACTTCGCCGACTTGTAGAAGTACATGGGAGCGGCGTAGAGCCGGACCGGGCCGCCGTGCTGATGGCTGATCGGGCGGTCCTGCATGCGCAGCGCGATGAGCATGTCGGGCCGTCGCGCCTGCTCCAGGGTGAGGTTCTCGCTGTAGGCCCCGTCGAAGCAGGTGAAGGCGAGGGCCTTGCCCTTGGCGCGCACTCCCGCCGCGTCCAGCAGGTCGGAGAGCAGGACACCCTCGAAGGGGGTGCTCTTCACCCGCCAGCCGTCGGTGCACAGCACGTCGCGCACGAGGCGGGTCTGGGGCAGCGCGGCGAGTTCGGGCAGCGTCCAGGTACGCGGGCGCTCGACCAGGCCGCCGACGCGCAGGGTGTAGTCGCTCGCGTCCTTGGCCGGCACCGAACCGACGACGCTGTAGTAGCGGAAGCCGCCCGGGTTGGGCAGCAGCCCGCTCAGCCCTGTCGGATCGGCCTGCGAGGCGGCGCCGAGGACTCCTTCCCAGCCGCGTTGCAGCCAAGGTGCGGCGGCGAGGCCCGCCGCACCGGCGGCGAGCATGCCGAACAGCGCTCTGCGGCCCACCGGGGGACCGTCGGGCGACCGCCCCTCGTCGTCATGCGTCATGCCGCGCGTCCTTTCGGCTTGTCTCACACATACGTTTCCGTGTGGGTGGCATCTCGGATTCCAAATAACCGTTCAGACCGGTTATTCGCATGCTGGCAGGTGTCTAGCGCACCGTCAAGTCCGTTCCGCCGGAGGGGTGTGACGCGCGCGTCGTGTGCGGCTCAGGGGACGTCCGGCTCAGGGGACGTCCGGCTCAAGCGGCGTCGGTGCCGAGCGCGCCGCGCAGTTTGCGCAAGGCGTTGTGGTGGCGGGATTTGACCGTGCCCGGCGGTACCCCGAGAATCCCGGCCGTCTCGTTGATGGAGCGGTCGTACAGGTACAGGTGCACGAGCACGGCGCGGTGCTCCACCGGCAGCCGGCGCAGGAGCCCTGCGACGACGATGGTGTCGTTGACCGCCGCGGTGCCGTCGGCCACGGACGGCGGTTCGGCGTAGGCGGCACCGACGAGCTCGCGGCGCGCGTGCGGCTTGCGTACCGAGTCCACCACCAGGTGGCGCGTGACCGTGAACAGCCAGCCGCGCACGGACCCCCGCATCCCGTGGAGCCGGTCGATGTGGTGCCAGGCGCGGAGGGTCGTCTCCTGGACGACGTCCTCCGCGAGCCCGCGATCGCCCAGCATCTTCTCCGCGTAGGCGACGAGCGCGTCGCGGTACTCCCGCACGAGTACATCGAGCAGTTCCGACGAATCGGTGACCGCGGGGGTCGTCATCATGGTCTTCGTGCTCATTCTGTCCATGTGTGGGTTCACCGGCGCCGGGCCCGCGGGAAAGACATGTTTCCATGCGGCGGGTCACACCTGGGGATCGTTTCGCGTGTTCGTTCTACCTCACATGTGATGTGTGCACCAACATGTGTGTGCCGTCGCCACCCGTCCGGAGCCTGTCTCCCGGGCTGCGGCCGGTACCGGAGCGGAAGAAAGCACGCCCGTGTATCGCTCCTGATCGGGTGGCCTGTGCCAGGATGAGCGCCGGGACGGTTCACCCGCACACTTCCTGGGCAGGTGTGATCCGGCGAACGCTTCGGGAAGCCGGATCGGTCTCAGCAACGTACGCCGCCGGATCACCCGAATTGTTCACACTGGTTCTGTAGCAGGGCCCGACGTAGGTACCATGCGCAGCAGCATCCATCACTAGGGAGTAAACGGCCGTGACCAGCCAATCAGCCGCCACACTCCGCTCGCGGTACGTCGTGCAGGCCGCGTCGGATCTGGAGGAGAACCGCCGCAGGCAGGAAGAGCTCGCCGAGCGGTTGAAACTGCTCCAGCAGGAAGAGGCCCTGCTCGTCGACATCCTGGCCCTCGCCGACCGCTTCGAGGACGACGCGGACGACTCCCCGCTGCCCGAACAGGCACAGGGCGAGCCGCCGGTCGCGACCCGGACGCGGTCCCGCGGGAAGTCCGCGCCGGCCCGCTCCTCGCGCACCGGCGCCCCGAAATCCGCCGCGAAGGGGAAGTCGCAGCGGCCCCTCCTCGGAGACCTGCTGATGGAACTGCTCGCCGGGCACGACGAGCCCCAGCCGGCCAAGGAGCTGCGCGACGAGTTGCTGGTGAAGCACCCGGACCGGGAGCCCACCCCGCAGGTCGTACGCAACACGCTGGAGTCCCTGGTCGCCAAGGGCCGCATCCGCCGTCACAAGCAGCAGCGCGCGGTGATGTACACCCTGCGCGAGAACGCCCCGCACGCCGCGGAGACCGGCACCGCCTGACCCCGCGGCCCGCCCGCGTGAGCGCGGGCGGGCCTTTTACGGACCGGACTCGACTTACGGACCGGACTCGACTATGGACCGGACTCGACTACGGGCCGGACTCGACTTACGGGCCGGACTCGACGAAGCGGGGGCGGGGCCGTCGAGTGGCGGCGGGGGCGGGCGCGCGGGCACGGTACCGGATGCCGGTACAGCCGTTCCGGCGGCGGAGGCCCCGCTCCCCCGCCGCCTCCCGCTCCCTTGCCGCCTCCTGGGGCCCCTCAACCTCCGGCCTTCAGCCCCCTCCCCCTCAGCCGCCGGCCGCGTTGAGGAGGTCGAGCGCGCTCTGCTGGCAGCCGTAATCAGTGGTCCCGTTGCCGCCGCTCCAGTGGGGGCCGTACTGGTCGAGCGGGTTGCGGTCGTGGTCGTAGGCGCTGTTCGCCCAGCGGGTGAGGGCCGGGGCGTAGGGATGGTCGGACAGCCGGCGGTTGAGGACGCCGAGGCCGCGTACGTAGGCGCCCTTGAAGCTCGGGCCGTCGCCCGTGCAGCTGTCGCCCTCGCCGGGCTCCCGCAGGACCCCGTTCGTCTGGAGCTTGACGGTGGACGCGTCGGCCAGGCCGCGCGCCGTCGTCAGGGCCCCGGTGTCACCGGTCGCCTGTGCGTACTCCGTCAACGCGCCGAGGATCACGCCCTGGTTGTAGGTCCAGGTCGGCTGCCCGTTGTTGGCGCAGTTGTCGCCGAGGCCGTCGTTGATCATGCGGTCGCCGTTGATCATGCCGCTGCCGCGGAACCAGTTCCACTCGTTCTTCGCCCGCTCCAGGTAGGCGGTGTCCCCCGGGATGCGGTTGTGCAGGGCGGAGGTGAGCTGGAGGAAGAGTTCGTTGGTGATGGCGTTCTTGTAGTTGCCGTTCGTGCTCCACCGGACCCCGCCGCCGCAGGTGGTGTTCCAGTTGGCGAACATGTGGTCCGCGTCGGCCCGGGCGGTGTCCAGGTACCGGCTGTCGCCCGTCAGGTCGTAGGCGGCGATCCAGGCCAGGCCCCACCAACCGGTGTCGTCGAGGTATTCGTTGCGGAACTGGCCGCCCTGCGCGTTGATGTTCTTCTCGTAGGTGTCGGCGATGGCGTAGGTGTAGCTGCCCATGCCGCTGATCCGGATGTTGTCGATGATCGCGGTCAGCGCGTTGGCGCCGGTCCACCAGCCGTTGCCGCCGAAGAGCTTGGTGTTCCGGTCGTACGACATCATCAGCGCGGTGGCGGCGGCCGTGCTCCGGCTGCCCGCGTTCCAGGTGGTGCGCGCCCAGGGCGTGCAGGCGATGGCGCCGCCGGCGGCCTGCCCGCAGGCGCGCAGGGCGCCGACGCCCTGGCCGCCCCAGTCGTCGACGTTGTACATCTGCGTGCGCCAGCCTCGTCCTCCGGAGGGCACCTCGGTGTCGCCGAGGCGGCTGCCCGAGGCCCACGTGCGCCCGCCGTCCAGGGAACGGTCCAGCCACACCCGGTCGCCTGCCGCGCCGTTGTCGAGCGAGGCCCAGCCCATCGCGTCGGTGTCGTCGAAGTGCAAGGCGATGGAGCGGGAGGAGACCGAGGCGGTGACAGGGACGCGGTCCTGGGGGCTGAGTGACGGGTCGCGGGCGTCGCAGTACTTGTTGCACACGGCGGCCGCCGGCGCGGCGGTGGCGGTGGCCGCCGGGAGCGTGCCGAGGAGCAGGGCACTCACCAAGGTCAGGGCACCGCTGAGGGTGGCCGATACGGATCTGGCGGATCTCTTCACGGAGGCTCCCCTTGTGTCCGGCGCGGCGGAGGGCGCCCCACCGTTTCGGGAGAGCGCTCTCTGAAATTAACGGCGCGCCATGGGCACGTCAATGAGTCGAGCGGTGCGTGCCGCTGTCGCGCTTGTTGACACGCTCCCGCGACGGCGGTCTTATGTGCTTGCTTCCGTGAAATCCCCCCTCTCGTACGTCGGTTGGGTGCGCGTGGGCGGGGATCGGGCGCTCCGCGCCTGCCGTGTCCGCCCACCGTTCGTCCGCCCGTGGCCGTACGCCGCCTGCCTCGTGACCCCTGGAGCCGCACCCGTGAAACGATGGCGCATCCCCCTCACGTTCTGCCTCATGCTCTTGGGGCTCAGCGCACCGGTCTCCGCCGCCCACGCGGCGGCGCCCCTGTCCGATCCCGCCTCGCTCGTCAACCCTCTCCTCGGCACCTCGAACGAGGGCAACACCTTCCCCGGCGCCGACGCGCCGTTCGGGAGGGTGCAGTGGAGTCCCGACACCCCGTCCCGCCCGCCGGGAGGCTTCTACGCCTACTCCGACAACGTTGTCACAGGCTTCAGCCTCAACCACCTCTCCGGCCCGGGCTGCGGTGCCCTCGGGGACATCCCCGTCCTGCCGACCACGGGTGCCGTCGACGGCAAGGCGACGGCCGGTTTCTCGCACGGCAACGAGTCCGCGAGCGCGGGCGCGTACGCCGTCAAGCTCGACAACGGCGTCAATACCGAGCTGACGGCCACGCAGCGCTCCGGGATGGCGCGCTTCACGTTCCCCGCGACGGCCCAGGCCAACCTGATCTTCAAGACGGGCTCCGGCAAGGGCAGCGACATCCACTTCGACCGCGTGAGCAGCACCGAGGTCAGCGGCTCGCTCACCAACGGCTTCTTCTGCGCGTCCAGCCCGACCTACACCGTCCACTTCGACATGGTCTTCGACCGGCCGATGAGCGGCAACGGCACCTTCGACGGCGGGAGTTCGGTCACCTTCGACACCACGGGCAACCGCGTGGTCCAGGCGAAGGTCGGCCTGTCCTACGTGTCGGTCGACGGGGCCCGCGCCAACCGGGCGGCCGAGAATCCGGGCTGGGACTTCGACGCCACCCGGAACGCCACCCACGCCTCCTGGAACGACCTCCTCGGCAAGGTCGCCGTCACGGGAGGGACCGGCGACCAGCAGAAGGTCTTCTACACGGCCCTCTACCACTCGCTGCTCCACCCCAACGTGCTCAGCGACACCGACGGGAAGTACGTGGGCTTCGACAGGAAGGTCCACACCGTCGGCGGCGGCCAGAAGGCCCAGTACGGCACCTATTCCGGCTGGGACATCTACCGGAGCCAGGCGCAGCTCCACGCGCTGGTCGCGCCCCAGCAGGCGAGCGACAGCGCGCAGTCCCTGGTGAACGACTACGCGCAGGGCGGCTTCCTGCCCAAGTGGTCGCTGAACTCGGCCGAGACCCAGGTGATGAACGGCGATCCGGGCCCGGCAATCATCGCGGACTACTACGCCTTCGGCGCGCGGAGCTTCGACACCGGGGCGGCGAAGAAGGCGATGGTCGCGCAGGGCACCACGTCCAACCCCATCAGGATGGGCCTGGACCTCCAGACGAAGTACGGGTACCTGCCCTCGGACGGCACCTACCCCCGCGACTTCTACGGTTCGGTGGCGACGCTGCTGGAGTACAGCGCCCAGGACTTCGCGACATCCGCGTTCGCGGCCGCCCTCGGGGACACCACCACGCGGGACCAGTTCGCCAACCGGGCGCAGGACTGGCGCAATGTCTTCGATCCCGGCACCGGTTTCATGCGGCCGAAGCTCGCGAACGGCTCCTGGCGCACCGGTTTCGATCCCACGAGCAGCGACCAGTTCGTCGAGGGCACGTCCTGGCAGTACACGGGCGCGGTGCCGCACAACGTCCGCGGGCTGGCCACCGCCATGGGCGGCGACGCGAAGCTGGCCGCGTACCTGGACAGCGTCCTGTCCGACATCCGCGGGGCCGGCGGCTCCCACGCGGACCTGCGCAACGAGCCCTCCATCGAACTCCCCTGGGAGTACGACTACATCGGGCAGCCCTGGAAGACTCAGCGCGTCGTCCGCCAGGTGCAGAACGAGCTGTGGCCCAACGACCCCGCCCACTGGGGCGTGGGCAACGACGACCTGGGCACCATGAGCGCCTGGTACGTCTGGTCGGCGATGGGCATGTACCCGCAGACCCCGGGCACGGCGGACATGGCGCTCGGCAGCCCGCTGTTCACCAACGTCACGGTCACGCTCGGCAACGGCAAGAAGATGGTCGTCAACGCCCCCAAGGCCGCGACGGACGCCCCCTACGTCCAGAGCGCCACGCTCAACGGCGCGAACTGGAACAACGCCTACCTGCCCCCGTCGTTCGTCACCGACGGCGGCACCCTCACACTCGACCTCGGCACCTCGGCGAACACCGGCTGGGCCACCGCTGCCTCCTCCGCGCCCCCGTCGTACGGCGGCAACGGCGGCTCCAAGCCCCCGGGCCCTGCGCCGGTGCCCACCGGCCCGGTACGGTCGGGCATCGCCGGGAAGTGCGTGGACGTCGACCACGGTTCCACGGCCGACGGGACGAGGGTCCAGTCGTGGTCCTGCAACGGCTCCGCCGCGCAGGAGTTCGCCCTGACGCCCGAAGGCACGCTGCGGGGCATCGGCAAATGCGTGCAACTCGACGGCACCGGCATCCACAGCCTGGCGACCCTCTGGACCTGCGACGGCGGCGGCGACCAGAAGTGGACCTACAACGCCTCCACCAAGGCACTCGTGAATCCCCAGTCCGGCCGCTGCCTGGACATCCCCGAATCCAGTGCCCAGGACGGCACCCAGCTCCAGATCTTCGACTGCAACGCCACCGCGGCGCAGCAGTGGACCCTTCCCGCCTGAGGCGCAGGACCCCCTGCCGCCCCCACGCCCGCCGGACCGGCGTCGCCACTGAGCGGCGCCGGTCCGGCGGTACGGGCAAGGGCGGCCGGGCGGAGGCCGCGGTGCGGCTGTCGGTTCAGGCCGCGAAGCCGATGTTGGTGACGTACTCGTACTGGCCCCACTGGGAGCCGAGGTCGATCACGACCTCGTCGATCCAGGTGTTGTCCAGGGCTGTGTCGTCGCCGGCCTGCCAGGCGGCGATGATGTGGTCCCATTTGCGGACGTTCAGCGTGCGGTATTCGACGACGCGCTGCCGGGGGCGGTCCACAGCGGACTGGTTGACCGGGTGGAACTCGACGCGGGTGCCCCGGCCTTCCCGGTTCAGGCGGGCCAGGAGGTGGCGGGCGACGTTCCGGCGGCGGACCGTCCGGTAGGCGGTCTCGATCTGGCGGAGGGTGCGGGCCGAGGGGCGGCGGGTACCGGCGAGCTGGGCCTTGATCGTGCGGGTGCTGAGGGTGAGGCCCGCCTCGCGGGCGGCGGTGAGCTGGCGGCGGCTGCTCGTGAGGTAGCGCAGCCGGGCGAGCAGGCCGCGGCGAGTGGTGACGGGGGAGACGATGAAACCCGCGAGGCCGTCCAGGCGGCGGGCGACCAGTTCGTGCCCCTTGACGCCCTGGGCGCCGTACACGCCGAACTCGATGGTGCGCTCAGGCATCGGGGTCCTCCTGCTCGTCGGTGCCGACGGTGTAGACGTCCTTGACCTTGACCTCGGTGACCGCGCGGCCCTCGGGGAAGACGGCGCGCCAGTCACCGATGACGTGGAGTTCGTCCGTGCCCATCGCCCGGACCACGGTCACGCCGTTCTCGTACGCCTTGAAGGCTTTCATCCACAGGTTCGAGAACGCCTGGGCGCGGATGAGGTGCATCCAGTCCGGACGGTACAGCTCGCGGTTGTAGTTCGACGTGCCCATCGTCGAGACGAACTTCGAGTACATCGCCTTGACGTACTCCAGCGTCACGTCGTCGTCCTCGGCGAGGGCGCGGTCGCGGGCGTCCTTCAGCTCGGTGCGGAATTTCTCCAGGAGGTTCTCCGTGGAGCCGGAGGTGTAGGACTCGTGGATCTCGGGGGCCTCGCACAGCCCGTACTTCGGTCCCGCGAGGCGCTGGAGGAGGCGCAGGGTCGGCTCGGTCACCCACAGGGGGCCGGGCTCGTCGCGCGCTCCGAGGGGGTTGGGCAGCTCGGCCTCGTGGTGCCAGGCGGGCGGGGTGATCAGGTGGACCCCGGCGCGGCGGCGGTCGTGCGCGAAGCCGGTGGAGTGTTCGAGCTGGCCAAGCGGGAGGTGGGTCTTGAGGGCGGAGAGGTAGGCGCCGTTGATGTCGAGCGCCGTGACCTCGTGCCGCCCTTCGGGAAGGGTGGGGCGGGTCCACTTCGGGCGGGCTTCCCAGATCTGGTCGGGGCCGCGCGCGGATTGTTTGTGGAGGACGTCCGGCATCGCGGGGTGTGCGACGACGTCGTAGCGGCCGCCCAGGCGGGTGCGGTCGAGGAGTTCCATCGCGTCCGGGATGGCTCGTTTCACGAGCGCGGCCGTCGCGGCGTCGATGTCCCCGTCGTGCGCGGCGACCGCCGCGGCGACGCGGGCGGCGATGAAGCCGGGCTCGTCCTCGGTCCGCGCGCGGCGACCGGCCGCCGCCACCCGTACGGTGCGGGGTGTGTCAGGCCGGGCGGTGCGGGGGGTGTCACGTCGGGCCTGGCGGGGCGGGGGAGGCGCGGTCCGGGTGTGCGGGGGTGCCGGGCGGGGCGAGGGACGCGGGGGCTCGGGCGCCGGGGTCTCGGGGACGGGCAGGGGGTGGCACTCGGCGGGGTCGAGGTGCTGGGCGAACCCCGCGACCCTGTGACGGGCGGGCTCCCCGCACAGGACGCAAGGTTCGGCGACCGCGAGGACGTCCACGTCGTCGGCGTCGCCCGCCTCGTCCGTGTCGCCCATGTCATCCGCCTCGTCCGCGCCTGCGTCCTCGGCCTCCGGGACGGGGGCGCTCGCCGCGGAAGCGGCGGGGGCTGCGGTATCGGCCGGTCCCTCGGCGGGAGGGGCGGGGGTGAGCTTGGTGCGGGCGCTGTCGAGGAAGTACGCGTATTTCTCCCGTACTTCGCCGGAGGGGTCGCTGCCGCGTTCCCAGCCCGCGATCGTCGAGGCGCTCACACCGAGCACGGCGGCGAGCTGGGCGCGGGAGAGCGCGAGTTCCTCGCGCAGGCGGCGGCGCTCGGCCGCAGGAGGGAGGGGGCGCTCCCGGCCGACGGAGGCGAGGAGGTCGTCGATCGCGTCGAAGCCGTCGTTCACCGGACCGCGTTCCGTTCGGGCAGCGCCTCGCAGGCGCGCGTGGGGCCCGCGAGGAGATCGAGGGCGTCGACGCCCCAGTGCGCGGCGAGGACGTCGCACTGGTCCAGCGACCATGCTGCGCTGCCGGACTGACGTCGGCTCACTTGTCCCTGCGAGATCCCCAGGACCGTCGCGAGGTCTCGTTGCGACTCCCCGGTCTGGAACATGACCGCCACGACGGCCGCTCGCAGGCGATCACTCAGCGAACTCATCACCCCCACACGTTAGCACGCCGCACATGAGGCATTCGCTTGGACTATGCTCCATGCGCTTTTCGCATCACGTGGGCGCCACACGCCCCTCACACACCGTCAGGCAGACGACGACGGCGGGCTCGCCCCCTCCCTCAGGAGCGGCCGAGCCCGCCACACTCATCTCCCCCGGTCGCTCCGCCCGGCTCAGTAGGTGGTCACCAGCGGCTTCCCCTTCTCCACGACATAGGTCGAGAGCATCATCGTCGTCTCCTCTCCCGTGTTGACCGCGTTGTGGATGACTCCGGTCGGAATGAAGAACGGGTCGCCCGTGCGCAGGTGCAGGGGCGGGCGGTGGTCGTCGAACTCCATACGGACCTCGCCGCGTACGAGGTAGCCGACCTCCACTCCCGGGTGGCTGTGGCGGCCCGAGGCCTCGCCGCGCGGGATTTCCACGAGGGTTTGCGCGGTGTCCCAGCCGGGGGCCGGCGAGGGGTGTTCCTGGAGCAGCACACGTGTCACGTCCTCGGCGGCGGCCGGGGTCGCGGCGGCTCCGAGGGTGGCCACCGCGGCGCCCGTACCGATCAGAAGGGTTCTGCGATCCAGCATGAGAGCGTCCCTTGTTCGCGCGGGGCACGTGCCCTTTCCGTACCGTAGAGGCACACACCCACTCCGCGCGTCACCTGCTTGCAGGGTTACTCAATACGTGTGACACGCGAAGGGCGGGGATCGCTCGCGTGTGCGAGCGCCGGAGGTGGGCCCCCCGGCGCGCGGGCGTCAGGCCGTGAAGTAGTGGGCCGCCATGTCGGCGAGGAGGCCGGGCCCGGTGGGGTGCCAGTCGAGGAGGCTCTTCGTACGGGCGGCGGAGGACGGGGAGTCCAGGGCCGTGTTGCCGGCGAGCCAGCCGAAGTGCGCGGGCGCGTCGGCGGGGGCGATGGAGGTGACCGGGAGACGCAGGTGTTCGCCGATCACACCGGCGATGTCGCGCTGCGAGACGCCCTCTTCCGCCGCCGCGTGCAGGACCGCTCCCGCTGGGGCCTTCTCCAGGGCGAGCAGGAAGAGGCGGGCCGCGTCCAGGCGGTGGACGGCGGGCCAGCGCTGGCTGCCGTCGCCGATGTAGCCGGCGACGCCCTGCTCGCGGGCGATGGCGATGAGCCCGGGCACGAAACCGCCGTCGCCCTCTCCGTGGACGGTGGGTGCCAGGCGGACGACCGAGGAGCGGATGCCCTTGTCCGCGAGGGCGACGGTGGCGCGGGCGGTGGCGGCGCGCACCGACCCGGGGTTCTCGCCGCCGTCGGGCCAGGTGGACTCGGTGGCCACCCGGCCGGGGGCGACGCCGAGGAGGCCGGAGGCGATCGTGAACGGCTTGTCCGTCCCGGCCAGGGCCTCGCCGAAGGCGTCCACGGCGGCGCGGTCGGACGTGGCGGCGCCCGCGAAGTCGCCGGTGAAGGCGATGTCGTGGCGGAAGGCGAGGTGGGCCACGGCGTCGCTGGCGCGGGCCGTCTCCCCGAGGAGGCCGAGGTCGGCGAGCGACCCGAGGACGGGCTCGGCGCCGGCCTTCTCCAAAGCCTCGGCGGATGCCTGCGAGCGGGCGAGCCCGAGAACGTGGTGCCCAGCGGCGAGCAGTTCGGGGACGAGGGCGGAACCGATCCAGCCGGAGGCCCCGGTGACGAAAACGCGCATGGCGGTACTCCTCAACATGATCACGGTCGATGTCAGTGACTGTCATCATCGATGCTAGCACCATGACGGCAGTCACTGACATCAAGACACGGGGACCGCATAGAATCGGGCTCATGGCGAGATGGGAGCCCCACACGAAGGAACGGCTGGCACGCGCGGCCCTGGAGCTGTACGGCGAGCACGGGTACGAGCGGACCACGGTCGCCCAGATCGCCGCCCGTGCCGGGCTCACCGAGCGCACGTACTTCCGGCACTTCCCCGACAAGCGGGAAGTCCTCTTCGACGGCTCGCACAGCCTGGAGACGGCGCTGGGCGAGGCGGTGGCCGCGGCCCCCGCGGACGCCTCGCCCCGTGCCGCGCTGGCGGCGGGGCTCGACGCGCTGGGCGCCGCCTTCGAGGGGGCGCGCGCACACGCCCGCAGGCGCCAGGCAGTCGTCGCCGCGCAGCAGGAACTCCAGGAGCGCGAGCTGATCAAGCTCGCCTCGCTGACCCGCGTGCTCGCCGGGGCCCTGCGCCTGCGCGGGGTGGAGGAGCCGCGCGCGAGCCTCCTCGCCGAGGCGGGCGCCGGCGTCTTCAAGACCGCCTTCACCGTCTGGGTCGGTGACGAGCGGCCCGAGGAGGCGTCGGCGGAAGAGGTCCCGCTCACCGCGCTGCTCCGCGAGGGGCTCGACACGCTGGGGGACGCGCTCGCCCACGACTGACCCCCGAGCCCCGGCTCGCCGAGGCCGGGGTCGGCCGAGCGACAGGCACGGCGGCCCCGGCGGCCCAGGGGTTCAGGAGTTCAGGAAGCTCAGGAGCCGTTCGGCGGGGAGGCCGTGGCGGACGTCGCCGCGGGGGCCTGTCGTGGTGGTCGCGGCGAGCAGGGAGTTGAGGACCGCTTCCTCGACCGCGTCGAGCGCGGCGGTGAAGAGCGGGTCGAGGTCCGCGTCGGGGACGAGGGGGACCGCGGCGCGGGTGGTGGTGAGGGCGAGTCCGTAGTCGCCGGAGCCGTGGCTGTAGGAGGCGCCGGTCCGGGCCAGGGCGAAGACGGCGCGGCGGGCGAGGCGGGTCAGGCGGCGGGCGTCGAGCGGGGCGTCCGTCGCGAGGACGACGACGCAGGAGCCCGTGTCGGGGAGCGGCGGGGGAACGGGCAGGCCGAGATCGGCGGGGGTGACGGTACGGGAGCCGAGGCGCAGGGTGCCGCCGAAGTTGGCCTGGACGAGGGCGCCGAGCGTGACGTCGCGCCCGGCGAGCGGAAGGACGCGTGAGCTGGTGCCGATGCCCGCTTTGAAGCCGAGCGCGCTCATGCCCGTACCGGCGCCGACGCAGCCCTCCGCGACGGGGCCCGCGCTCGCCGACGCGAGGGCGGCGCGGACGTGTTCCTCGCCGACCGGGCGGCTGCGGATGTCGGAGAGGAGGCCGTCGTTGCACTCGCCGACGACCGGGTTGAGGCTGCGGACGTCTTCCGCGCCGGGCTGTTCGAGCACCCAGCCCACGAGGGCGTCGGCGACGCGGAACGCGGAGAGGGTGGAGGTGAGCAGGAGGGGTGTCTCCAGCTCGCCGAGTTCGGCGAGCTGGGTCGTGCCGATGAGCTTTCCGTAGCCGTTGCCCGCGAAGAACCCGGCGGGCAAGGGGGCGTGCGGGCCAACGCCTTCGGGGAGGATCGCGGTGACGCCGCTGTGCACGCGCGGCGGCTCCGTCACGGTGGCATGGCCGACGCGGATGCCGGGGACATCGGTGAGCGCGTTGTGGCGCCCGGTCGGCACAGTGCCCGCGCCGAGTCCGAGGTCTCTCGCCCGGGGAGTGGTGGTGGCGGTCATGCGCGGAGGCTACCGCCCGCCGGGGAACCGTTTCCCCGGCGGGCGGAGCAGAAGCCGGCTCAGGGCCGGCGTGGGGTCACCAGATCGACTCGACCCACTCGGGGTGGTCGATGAACGGGTTGCGGTTGTGCTGGTAGCTCTCGAAGATCACGTCGTTGCGGTGTTCTTCGAAGGAGCTGGGCGGGTCGAGTTCGTTCCACTCCTTGAGGACCGAGAGGCGGCCGATCGCGGGCGCGGAGCCGTTGCCCGCCTTGTCGTTGGGTTCGAGGTCGGGGAAGCCGTCGCCGCCGTCGTAGCGGACGGCCATGTAGAGGATCATGCGGGCGACGTCGCCCTTGACGGCGTCGCGCGGTTCGAAGCTGTCGCTGTCGGTGTAGTTGCCCGGGGCGCCGCTGACCGCGCCGCCGCCGTCGTCGAAGTCCTTGTTGCCACGGGCGCCGTTGACGGCGACGTCCTCGGGGCGCAGGTGGTGGAGGTCGGTGCCGGGGCCCGTGGCGGTGCCGAAGTCGCCGTGGCTCTTGGCCCAGACGTGTTCGCGGTTCCAGTCGCCCTGGGCGCCGCCCTGACGGGACTTGGCTATGGACTTGCCCGTGTACAGCTCGATGACGTTGTCCGGGTTCGCGGGGTCCTCGTCGGTCTTCTTCAAGGCGTCCCACACCTGGCTGTAGGTGACGGTGTCCTGGTCGCTGATGAGGGTGTGCAGGGCGCTCTTGAGGGCGGTGCCCGTCTTGCCCTCGACGCTCGCGTAGTAGTCGGCGGCCACCGCGGTGGCCTCGCCCGCGGGGACGGCGCGGGGGGCGTCGGCCGCCGCGGGCAGGCTCTGGGCGGTGAGCAGGAGCCCGGCCGCCGCCGCGAGGGCGAGGGCGGTTCTGCGGACGGGGTGGGCGGGGCGGGGGGTGGTGGTCATGCGGGGCCCTCTCGCTGGGCGCCGCCTCGTGGGCGGCGTGGCGCTCCGTCAGGTCCCGGGGAATGTCGCACGAGCGCGGCGCGCGGCGGGTCGCTCTCACAGAATCCTTACGTGTTGTTCTCACAGCACGACAGCAGGTGACGCTCGGTACTGCGCGTCGCGCGCCGGTTGAGAGCGTCTCGTCTCGTGCGGGCGGGGCCTCAAGGCCGGGCGGGGCGGGCGTTCGCAGGGGCGCGGTGCCTTCGCCGTGCCGTCCCGGAGCCTGGACACGTCCTGGTGCGGGCGCGGCCGCGTGCGGTACAACTTCCCCGTGACCCACGAAGCGTCGGTGTGCCGCCCGGTCCTCGAACCGCGCCCCCGCACGGCCTCGTGTCGTTGTCGCTGATCTCCCCCGTCCTGGCCGCCGCCTGACGTCCGCGCGCGGCGCCCCGCTCCTCGCGCGCCTTTGCCGTACGCCGCCGATCGAGGCGTCGCCGGTCGTCGCGCCGTGACGCGCCCCGCCCCCTCCCCCGCCCGGGCGCGCCGTCCCGCACCGTCCCGTCCCGTTGCCGTCGGGGGCGCCGCTCACGCGGTGCGGGCCCGGCACCGCCCGTACAAGGAGGAAGCACGATGACCATCGTCAACGACCGTGTGGGGAGCGCCGCTCCGGAAGCGGGGCTGCGCCTGACTCCGCTCGGGCCCCGGTTCGGCGCCGAGGTGCACGGCATCGATCTCGCCCGGCCGGACCAGGAGCAGGTCGCCGCCGTGCGCGCGGCACTCGTGGCGCACAAGGTGCTCTTCGTGCGCGGCCAGGACATCGACGACGCGGCGCAGATCGCGTTCGGGCGGCGGCTCGGCGAGGTGACGGCCGGTCACCCCGTGCACGACTCGGGCGGCGTGCCGGAGGAGGTGTACGCGCTGGACAGCCAGGACAACGGCTTCGCCGACGTGTGGCACACGGACGTGACGTTCGTGGCGAGGCCGCCCGCGATCTCGGTGCTGCGCGCCGTGGTGCTGCCGCCGACCGGGGGTGACACGTCGTGGGCGGACAGCCAGGCGGCGTACGAGTCGCTGACGCCGGGGCTGCGGGCGCTCGTCGACCCGCTCACCGCCGTGCACGACGGGAGCAGGGAGTTCGGCTACTACCTTGCGCGGCGACGGCGGGGGCGTGGCAACGTGTGGGAGGGCGAGGTGTTCACGGATCTCTCGCCCGTCGAGCATCCGGTGGTGCGGGTGCACCCGGAGTCGGGCCGCCGGGGCCTCTTCGTCAACCCGGGGTTCACCTCGCACATCACGGGGGTCTCGGAGTACGAGAGCCGGGGCATCCTCGACATCCTGTACGCGCACCTCACCAAGCCGGAGCACACGATCAGGCACCGCTGGCAGCCCGGCGACGTGGCGCTGTGGGACAACCGCGCCACGTCCCACTACGCCAACCGCGACTACGGGGACCAGCACCGCGTCATGCACCGCATCACGCTCCGGGGCGATGTGCCGGTGGGGCCGGTGGGGCCGGTGAGCGGCTGAGTGCGAGGGCGGGCGGGGCCGGGCGTACGGGCCCGGTGCCGTCCAGGCCGGGCGGCAGGCGCCCCGTCAGCCCGTCGCCCGGAAGGCGATGACCGCGATGTCGTCCTTGCCCGCGCGGACGTGCGCGACGACGTCCCGGACGAGGGCTTCCAGGGGCCGGCCGTCGCGGTGGAGCGACTCGACGCGTGCGCGCAGGTGCGCGATGCGGTCGGTGATCCTCGCCTCCGGGATCTCCACGAGCCCGTCCGTGTAGAGGAACAGCGTGTCGCCCTTCGCGAGGAAGAGTTTCGTGCTGCTCCGGGCCTCCCGGGTCGGCGCGCACAGCGGGGGGTCGGGTTCCTCGCCGAGGCAGTCGACGGGTCCGGCGGCGCGGAGCAGCAGGGGCGGGGGGTGGCCCGCGTTGGCGAGCGTGATGTGCCAGCCGCGCCCGGGGTCGGGGCACAGGAGCGCGTGGACGGTGGTGATGAGCGACGCGGTGCCGAGGCCCTGGACCATGCCGTCGAGGCGGTCCAGGGTGCGGGCGGGGTCGGCGCGCGGTCCCGCGTCCCAGGCGAGGCCGCGCAGCATGCTGTTGACGCTGCCCATCGCGGTCGCCGCGTCGAGGTCGTGCCCGGCGACGTCGCCGATCGTGAGGGCGACGGCTCCCCCGGGCAGCCGGGTCGCGTCGTACCAGTCGCCGCCGACCTCGGCCGCGGCGTTGGCGGGGACGTAGCGGGCCCTGATCTCGGCGCCCGCGAGGTCGGGCACGGTGGGGAGGAAGGAGCGTTGCAGGACGAGGGCCGTCTCCCGGGCGCGTTGCAGTTCCAGGGTGCGGCGCAGGGGACGTCCGAGTCCTTGCAGGACGTCCTGGAGCAGGCGCAGTTCGGGTTCGCCCGGCGGCGGGTTGCCCCGGCAGTTGGCGGCGCTGGCGAGGGCGACGATCCGGCCGTCCACGACGACGGGGAGCAGCGCGAGGCTCGTCGCCCCGGCCTCGCGCAGCCAGGCCAGCGACACGGGCGAGATCTTGTCCGCGGGCGGTGCTCCGGCCGGGAAGGTGACGAGGCGCGGCTCGCGGTCGCGCAGGACCTCGTCGGCCATGTGCCCGAGGGTGAAGTCCTCGCCGAGGGGCGGAAGCGGGGGCAGGCCGGGGGCGAAGGCGACGCGCGCGGCGGGGCGCGCGGTGAGCGCGGAGGGTGCCGCGGCCCCCTGGACCTCGAAGACGGCGATCGAGTCGGCGAGTGCGGGCACGACGACGGTGGCGGTCGTCCTGAAGGCCTCGGAGAGGTCGCGGGCCGTGGAGACCTCGGCCATCCGGGCGAGGAGGCGTTCGCGCGTACTGGCGTACCACTCGCCCTCGGCGTCCGCGACGGTGCCGACCCATTCCTGCCGCCCGTCCGCGCGGGCGACGGGCACGGCGGTGAGCCGCAGGTGCCGGTAGGCCCGCGCGTCCTCGCCGACGCGGACGCGGACGACGCAGGTGACGTGGGTGGCCGCGGCGGTGGCCTCGTGCCACTCGCGGGTGAAGTGCTCGCGGTCCTTCGGGTGGACGGCGTCCAGCCAGTCCTCTCCGTCCTCGGGCAGTGGCAAGGCGAGCCGTCCGGCGTCCCCGGTGCCGGAGAGCCGGGTGACGCGGCCGTCCGGGCCGCGTGTCCAGACGACTTGGGGGACGGCGGAGAGCAGTGCCTGGTAGCGCAGGACGAGCGAGTCGTCGTCCAGCGGGCGCCCTCCGGTCTCGTCGGCGTCCGTCTCCCCGGTCTCCGGGAGTGCTTCGGCGAGCAGGAGGAGCGGCGGCGGGCCCTGCGCGGGGCGCAGGGGCAGGCACAGGAGGACGACGGGGGCGTGCGGGTCCCCCTCGTCGCGTGTGGTGGCCGGCAGCCGGACCCGCTCCGTGCGGCCGGTGCGGCGGGCGCGGTCCAGTGCCGTGCGCAGGGCTCCCGGGGGGACGGGGCCGCCGGGTGGCGCGACGCGTGGGCCCGCGCGCTCGGCGAACGAGGCGTTCGCGTCCGTGAGGGTGTACGTGTCGCCCTCGACCAGCGCGATGCCGGTCAGGACGTGGCGCAGCACCGGGAGGCCCCCGGTTCCCTCGCCGCCCGCCTCCGGCTCTTCGCTCACCACCCCAGAATCCCTCCCGTCCCCGCCCCCTGCAATCGGGACGGGCACGGGCCGCTCGTGCGGGAGCCGTGCCCGGCCGGAGCGCCGCGCGCGGAGTCGCGCCTGACCGGAGCCCCGGGGGGTACGCGCGGACGGACGGCACGGCCAGGTGCCGCGATGGCCAGGAACACAGGGAAGAGGTGAGCGGGACGTGAAGGTCGACAAGGCCGCGTACAAACCGGTGGGGCTGGCGCTCGGCATGGGCGCGGGGATGGTGGCCGGTGCGCTGTTCCGGCAGGCGTGGAAGAGGCTCGGGCACGAGAGCGAGGCTCCGGCGGCCGGTGACGAGGACCGCCGGTGGGGGGAGATCCTGGTGGCGGCGGCCCTCCAGGGCGCCGTCTTCTCGACGGTGCGGGCGGCCGTGGAGCGGGGCGGGGCGACGGCGGCGAAGCGGCTGACAGGGACGTGGCCCGGCTGAGACGGGCCACGGTCGGGCGGGCCGCTCCGTGGGGCGCGCGGCGGCGCGCCCCACGGGTGTCAGCGGCCCGGGTCACGGACTGCGGGTGTCAGCGGGCCCCGGTCACGGGGTCCACGGGTTCTCCACCGCCCACGTGGTGTCCTCGGTGAAGCGGTCCGGTGTGTCGTAGGCGTGGGTGCCGCCCGGCGTGGCGAGCCACACCTCGGAGTTGAAGTGGCGCAGGTACTGGCCGGGGAAGTTCGACGCCATGAGGCGGACGCCGCCCTCGCCGGGGACCGCGCACCACGTGGCGTCGGCCTTGAAGAGCGCGGAGCCGTCGCCCGCCTCGCGGTGGACGCGGAACTCGCGGTGACGCAGGTACTCGCCGGGGTAGTTGCGGGACTCGAAGGAGTAGCACGCGGAGTCGGAGAGGCCGGGGACGATCTTCCAGGTGGCGTCCGCCTTCAGGACCGCGGGGCTGGCCGCGGTGACGGGCTCGGTGTTGGCGAGCCCGTCGTAGTGGCGCAGGTAGCGGTCGGTGAAGCCGGGCGTCGTGACGCGCAGGGACTTGTAGCCGCCGGTCGGGAGGGTGGCGCGCGGCGGGGTGCCGCGCGAGGCGGCGATGAGGGCCTGGTTGGCGGCGCGGACGCGGTTCTCGTCCACCTTGACGACCTGGCGGTCGTAGGTGAGCAGGCCGTTCGCCTCGTTCTCGACGTCGGTGATCTCGGTGTAGACGGAGGCCGAGAGGCCGGCGGGCATCTGCTGGAGGCGCAGGGCGTCGATGAGGCCGATGAAGCGGTTGTTCAGGTGGGCGGCGTCGCCCTGGTCCTCGTAGCTGAAGCCGCCGCCGGGGAACCACTCGTGGCCCGCGACGCGCAGTCCGAGGCCGCCGAACTCGCCGAGGACGGCGGCGCGGCTCGCGCTCGGTTTCGTGTCGCCCGGGCCGACGTAGTTGTGGTGGTCGATGACGTCGCCGTTGCCGCCGTCGACGGCGCCGCAGCAATTGATGCCGCTCATGTTGTCCACGAGGCGGCTCGGGTCGTACGCCTTGACGTCGTTCGCGATGCGGGCCTGGTCGTACTGCCCCCAGCCCTCGTTCTCGTCGACCCACATGACGACCGACGGCGAGCTGCGGTGCTCGTCGATGATCTCGTGGTACTCGGCCTCCCACTGCGTGCGGGCGGCGCTGTCGGGGGTGCGCAGGTCCATCGCGGGCATGTCCTGCCACACGAGGAGGCCGAGCTTGTCGGCCCAGTAGAACCAGCGCTGGGGCTCGACCTTGATGTGCTTGCGGACCATGTTGAAGCCGAGGTCCTTGTGCTTCTGGAGGTCGTACTTGAGGGCGTCGTCGGTGGGCGCGGTGTAGATGCCGTCGGGCCAGTAGCCCTGGTCGAGGGTGCCGGTCTGGAAGACGAACTTCCCGTTGAGGACGGGGCGCTGGACGCCGTCGACGCGGGCGAGGCCGATGCTGCGCATCCCGGTGTAGCTGCCGGCCGTGTCGGTGACGGCGGTGCCGTCGAGGAGTTCGGCGCGGACGTCGTAGAGGAAGGGGTCCTCGGGGGTCCACAGGTGCGGCGAGGGTACGGGCACGCTGAGCGCGGTGCCGACGGTCCCGGTGGCGGTGCCGACGGTGCGTCCGCCCGTGGAGACGGTGACGCGGACCTGGCGGCCGTTCGCCCCGGCGGCGCGGACCGTGGTCTTCAGCGTGCTGCTGTTGAGGTCGGGGGTCATGTCGAGGCGGGTGATGTGGGCGGGGGCGACGGGTTCGAGCCAGACGGTCTGCCAGATGCCCGAGGCGGAGGTGTAGAAGATGCCGCCGCCCGAGTGCGGCTCGACGTCGCCCGAGCGCTGCTTGCCGATCGCCTGGCCGCCGGACTGGGTCGGGTCGACGACGGAGACGACGACGGTGTTGCTGCCGCCCCGGTTCAGGAGCGCGGTGATGTCGTACGAGAAGGCGTCGTAGCCGCCGCTGTGCACGGCTCCCGCCTGCTGCCCGTTGACCCACACGGTGGTGCGCCAGTCGCTCGCGCCGAAGTTGAGGACGACGTTCCTGCCGTCCCAGCCCGCGGGGACGGTGAAGGTGCGGCGGTACCAGAGCTTGTCGTCGGCGGTGACCTTGCGCTTGATGCCGGAGAGCGCGGACTCGGCGACGAAGGGCACCCGGATCTGCTCGCTCCACTGCGCGGGCTGGCCCGCGTTCGCGGAGGTCACGGCGAAGTCCCAGATGCCGTTGAGGTTCGACCAGTCGGGGCGGGTGAGCTGGGGGCGGGGGTACTCGGGGAGCGGTTTGTCGGTGGGGACCTGGTTGGTCCACGGCGTGGTGAGGGGTGAGGGCTTGGGGGCCCAGGCGCTCGCGGCGGCCTGGGCGGGGGCGGCGGCGGTGAGGGCGCCCGCGCACAGGGCGAGGACGGCGAGCAGGGCGCCGATCAGGGCGCGCGGGGAGGGTCTGCGGGTGCGGGGCGGGGGTGCGGAGGTCCGGGCGGGGGGCATGGTGCGGCTCCTTCGGGTACGCCGGGCGGGGGTCCGCCGGCCAAGCGTTTATCACGTACATGACAAGCTGGAGCACGGTGCGAGGCGGGCCTCTCCTCGCGACCCGCCGGGCAACCGGCGGGAAAACAACGCGACTTGAGGCTCCCTTGACTTTTTACATCGTTGGAAGAGCGCTGTAAACCGCCTCGGCAGGACACAGTCGAGCGGTTCTCGGCCCGGTCCGGGGTCAGCCCAGTCCGAGGCTCGCGGGGGCGAGGGAGCGTACGCCGCGGAAGGAGAGACCCTTGTCCGTGCCACGCAGGAGGACGTAGACGCCCTTGCCGCCGTCGTGGCGGGGCGCGTGGGCGAGGAGGTCGGCGTGGTGGTCGCCGTCCGCGTCGAGCAGGGCGAGGGGGACGAACTCGTTCCAGTGGGCGCCGTTGGGGCGGCCCGGCATGCCGTCGTCGAGAGCGGTGAGCCGCTGGGTGCCGGCGCGGGTGGCGTGGACGGTGATCCAGTCGTCGTGGCGGTAGGCGCCGGCCGCGCCGACGACGAGATCGCCCCGTGCGTCGCCGTCGATGCGGCCGGTGAGGACCGAGGAGCCGAAGGAACCCTGCTCGCCCTCGTACACGTCCGGCTCGCCACCCGTGCCCGGGCCGCCGGGGCCCCCGCGGAGGACGGTGACGCGGCCGTGGCCCCCGGGCGCGGAGCCGGGGACGAGGAGGTCGGCGGCGGCGTCGCCGTCCGTGTCGCCCGGGAGCGAGGCGAAGCCGCCCGCCCCGGGGCCCGCGGCGGCGAGCAGGGCCTTCTCGCGCGTGCGGTCGCGGCGCGGGCCTTCGGGGCTGCCCTTGTAGTACGCGACGGGGGCGAGGTCCTGGGGCGCATTGTCGTCGTCCTCGGCGTCGTACGCGTAGCCGAGGACGAGGTCGCTCGCGCCGTCGCCGTCGAAGTCGGCGGCGGCCACGGTGGCCGGGCTGCTGTAGCCGTGCTGGCCGGCGTCGAGCGTACGGGTACGGGCGGGGGCACCGTCCTCGGTGAAGGGGCCCTGGAGGACGCGGGCGGGCCGCTGCGGGTCCTCGGGCAGGGAGTCCGTGTCCCCCGTACCGCCCTGGCCGCCGTCGAAGAGGTCGGTGGTGCCGTCGCCGTCGAAGTCCCCCGCCGCGCGGGGCAGGAAGCCCGCGGGGGTGCGCAGGGTGCGCGGCGCGGCGAGGCCGCGCGGTCCGCCGCGCAGGAGCACCGTGGTGCCGCGCGGGGTCGCCGCGACGAGGTCGGTGTAACCGTCGGCGTCCAGGTCGGCGCGCACCGGTTCCCCCGAGACCGCGAGGCGGCTCGTACGCCCCGCGTCGAGTCCGTCCTTCGCGCCCCACAGCACGACGCCCTTGTGCTCCCCGTCCCCGAGGAACGCGTCGGCGTACCCGTCGCCGTTGAGGTCGGCGGGGTTTGCGGGGCGGTGCGGATGACCGGTGGCGAGGGGTATCGGGCCCGCCGGCTTCGCGTCACCGCCGCACCCCGTGAGCAGGAGGCCACCGCACAGCGCCACCGCCGTCAGTCCCGCCCTCGTGCGCCCCACGACTCCCCCGCTTCCCCTGTGATCGTCTCGGCGGGCAGTATGCCGCAGGAAGGAACGCGGCGGGGCGCGAGGTCGCCACGGGGACGACGCCGTTCCGTTGAGCGGATGTCATCGACAGGAAAAGAGCGTGCAATGACGGCAGGGTTGCGGGACGAGGACGTCATCGAGGTCGCGGCGGGGGTCCACCTGGTCCACGGCAGCGATACGAACTGGGTGATCGTCAAGGACGGGGACGCGGCGACGCTCATCGACTCGGGGTATCCCGGCGACCGGGACGCCGTGCTCGCCTCGCTCGCGAGGCTCGGCGTCGCGCCGGAGGCCGTACGCGCGGTCCTGATCACGCACGCGCACGGCGACCACATCGGGGCGGCCGAGCACCTGCGCACCGCGTACGGGACCGACATCCTCATGCACGAGGAGGAAGTGCCGCACGCGCGCAGGGAGTTCCTGCATCAGGTGACGCTCGGGAAGATCCTCGCGCGGGCCTGGCGGCCCGGGGTGCTGCCCTGGGCGGTGGGCGCGGTGCGCTCGGGAGGGCTGGGCGCGGTGCCGGTCGCCGGGCCGCGGGCCTTCCCCGTCGCCGGGGCGCTCGACCTGCCGGGGCGGCCCGTGCCCGTGCACACGCCGGGGCACACGCGCGGACACTGCGCCTACCACTTGCCGGAGCACGGCGTGCTCGTCAGCGGTGACGCGCTCGTGACCGGCCACCCCACCTCGCGACGGTCGGGCCCGCAGTTGCTGCCCGGGATGTTCCACGCCGACCGGGCCCGTACCCTCGCCTCGCTCGCCGCTCTCGAAACGGTGAGCGCCGGGACGCTGCTCGCCGGGCACGGGCCCGTTCACCGGGGCGACATCGGCGAGGCCGTCGCGCGGGCCAGGGAGCACGCCGGGGCGTGAGGTGTCAGGTGTGCGGGGGCGTCACGGGGGGTGCCGGGCTGCGGTCCTCGGCGCCCCAGTCGGCGCGCCCGCCCGGCCCGAGGACGCCAGCCTCGCGGACCAGGTCGGCGGGTGCCAGGCGGGCGAGGGCGCGGCGCGACACGTAGGAGACGGCGTGGGGGAAGACGGGCCGCAGGGGCTGGAGGAAGCGCAGCCACGGCGGCGCGTAGGCGGTGGGCGCGCGGCGGACGATGCTCCGGGTGAGCCAGGCGGCGACCTGCTCGGGCGGGTGGACGCGGCCCGCGAAGGCCGGCTGGTGGGCGCGCAGCGCGCGCAGGACCGGGTTCCCGTCGATGTCCTCGATCATGCCGGTGCCGGTCCAGTGCAGGTAGGCGATGCCGACCGTGACGCCCGCGGGAGCGACTTCGTTGCGCAGCGCCTGCGCGAAGGACTCCGCGCCCGCCTTCGAGGCGCAGTAGGCGCTCATCATGGGCGCGGAGCCGAAGGAGGCCGTGGAGGCGATCTGGAGGAAGTGGCCGCGCGTGGCGAGGAGGTGCGGGAGGAAGACGCGGGCCGTGGCGGCGCTGCCCGTGAGGTTGACGGCGATGACGCGGTTCCACAGCGCGGCGGCGGTGTGCGCGAAGGGGCCCGCCGCGGCGATGCCCGCGTTGGCGACGACGACGGAGGCGGGCCCGAGGCGTTGCCGTACGCAGTCGGCGGCGCCGCGCAGGGCGGGCTCGTCGGTGACGTCGACCTCCAGCGAGCAGGTCGGCACGGGCAGTTCGCGGGCGACGGCCTCCAGCGTCTCCAGTTCCCTGCCGAGCAGGGCCACGGCGAGGCCGCGGGCCGCGAGGGCATGGGCGAGGGCGG
>NZ_JAAGLR010001193.1 GCF_010548245.1 Streptomyces sp. SID11385 | reverse complement strand
TGCTCGCCCACGTGGGCGAGGCGCTCGCGGACCTCGGCGACGAGGCGGAGGTCACCGCGGTGGTCCGGGACCTCCTGCGCCGGGGCGAGCCGGCCCGGCGGCAGCGGGCCGCGGCCCAGGGCCCGGGGGACGTGGGGGAGTGGGGAGTGGTGGGCTGAGGGGGCGACGGGCGCGTACCGCCGGGGTCCGTCCAGGCGAACCCACCTCGCGGCAGCGGGTGTTGACATGCGGGAAGCGCCCCGGCCACCACGGGCGGCCGGGGCGCTGCGCTCGGCGGGGGTCCGCTCCGCCGAGAATCCGGGGGCCTACGGGAAGGTCAGCGACCAGCCGTTGATGGTGCCCTTGTCGCCCGAGTAGAGGTCCTGCACCTTGAGCTTCCAGGTGCCGTTCGCGGCGACCGAGGAGGCGTTGACGGTGTAGGTGGCCTTGACGTTGTCGGCCGAGTCGGAGGAGCTGGAGTTCTTGAGGCGGTAGCTCGTGCCGTTCGGGGCGACGAGGTCGACCACGAGGTCACCGCGGTAGGTGTGCGTGATGTCCACCGAGACCGACAGGTTCGAGGGCGCGTTGCCGCTGCGGCCCGTCACGGCGATCGAGGAGGTGACCGCCGAACCGGCGTCCGGTATCGCGACCTTGGTGCTGGAGGTGAACACCGTCCCGCCGGGGTTGCCGGGGTCCGTGCCGCCGCCGGAGCGGGCGCCGACGTTGATCGCCGCCCAGGCGTCCTGCACCGCCTTGTACTCGGCCGAGGTCGCGCCGTAGAGCGAGGAGGCCGCCGCGAGGGTGCCGGTACGGGCGCTCGCGTAGTTCGTGGTGGAGGTGAACTGCGTGGTGAGCGCCTTGTACCAGATCTGGAGCGCCTTGTCCCGGCCGATGCCGGTGACCGGGAGGCCGTCGTACGTCGGCGAGTTGTAGCTCACGCCGTTGACGGTCTTGGCGCCGCTGCCCTCCGAGAGGAGGTAGAAGAAGTGGTTCGCCGGGCCCGAGGAGTAGTGCACGTCCTTGTTGCCGAGCGTGGACGACCAGTTGTCGGCCGAGGCGCCGTCCTTGCTGGGCTTGTCCATGTAGCGCAGCGGGGTGCCGTCGCCGTTGATGTCGATCTTCTCGCCGATGAGGTAGTCACCGGGGTCGGTCGCGGTGTTGGAGTAGAACTCCACACCCGTGCCGAAGATGTCGCTCGTCGCCTCGTTCAGACCACCGGACTCGCCGCTGTAGTTGAGGCCCGCGGTCTCCGAGGTGACCCCGTGGCTCATCTCGTGGCCCGCGACGTCGAGCGCGGTGAGCGGCGCCGCGTTGCCCGCCCCGTCCCCGTACGTCATGCAGAAGCAGCTGTCGTCCCAGAACGCGTTGACGTACTGGTTGCCGTAGTGGACCCGCGAGTAGGCGGCCACGCCGTCGCCGCGGATGCCGCTGCGCCCGAAGGTGTCCTTGTAGAAGTCCCAGGTCTCCTGCGCACCGTAGGCCGCGTCGGCCGCCGCCGTCTCGGCCGTGGTGCCCTTCCCGTCGCCCCACACGTCGTCGGGACCGGAGACGAGCGTGCCGGTGCCCGAGGTCCTGCCCGCGAGGGTGTACGTCTTGTGGCCGCCGCGCGTCGAGTCCGTCAGGTTGTACGTGGAGCCCGACTTGGTGGTGTTGATCGTCACGGTGCCGCTGTACTGCGTGTTCGCCGTGCCGTTCTCGATGCCCTGGTACTCGTACAGCTTCGCGCCCGTCGCCGCGTCCGTCACGACGTGCAGCGCGTTGGGCGTCCCGTCCTCCTGGAGCCCGCCGATCACGGTCTCGTAGGCGAGGACGGGCTTGCCCTCGGCGAGCCACACCACCTTGCGCGGCGCCTGGTCGGTCGCCGGCACCGCGGCGCCCTGCGCCTTCGCCGCGCCGAGCGCCTGCTTCTGCGCGGTCGCCGCCGGGACCTTCGCGGTGGTCCGCACACCGCTCAGCTTCGCCCGCGAGGCCCGCACGACCTTGCCGGTCTCACCGGCCGGGTTCGTGGTGACGACCAAGTCGCCGCCGAGGACGGGCAGTCCGTCGTACGTGCGCTCGTAGCGCGTGTGCAGCGTGCCGTCCTGGTCCTTGATCACATCCCGCACGACCAGCTTCTCCTGAGCGCCGAGGCTCAGCTCGTCGGCGGTCGCGGCGCTCTTCTTCTGTGCCTTGGCGATGAGTTCGGCGCGCTGTGCGGGGGACAGCTTCGCCGGCAGTGCTCCCGGCCTGGCCGCCGAGGCGGCTTTCCCTGTGGGGGAGGGCGCGGCCGTGGCCACGCCCGTCTGCATCGCGGCGGTCAGCAGTGCGGAGACCGCGAGCAGTGCGCCGCCGGTGGCGGCGGCGCGACGGGAGGAGGTTCGTCTCAAGGAAGGGCTCCTTCAACGGGCCGCGCGCGGGCGGCCGGTGGGGTGACGAAGGGCCCGCGGTGGGCGGTGGGGAAGGAGCGTGCCCGACCGCTGGCCGAGGGAGACTGTGGCAGCCTCGGCCCGTGATTGTCAGGTGCGCATCACGAGGTTGGCGGATTCCGTTCGGCTCCCGGACGTTCGGGGTCGCTATGCGGAGCGGTTCCCCGGAAAGAATTGGAAAAGAGACCGCTTGCCGTCCGGCCGGGAAAGCCCCGCTTCGTCCCCCGGCGACATGTGCCCGCAATGTCGCCGCCCGCTGAATCGTCCGGACCGCCCTTTTCCCTCCCCTTCCTCCCGGGGCCCACCCCGTGTGACGCGCATAGATCACCAGGTTTGAGCCCCGGTTGGCCGGAAACCGTGGCGGCGGTGCGCCCTTCCGGTGAAGAGGCGACGCACGCTCGCGCCCCGTGCGCCGCCCGGCCCGCGTGCCCCCGTACCGCCGCGCCCGCGTGACTCACGTACTGAGACGGCCCGGCGCGCGCGAAGGCGGCGCGGCGCGGACCGGGCTCCC
>NZ_JAAGLR010001157.1 GCF_010548245.1 Streptomyces sp. SID11385 | reverse complement strand
GGCGGGCTCCGTGCCGTCCGCGGCCCGCGTCTCCGTTCCCCGGGCCGCCGCGACGCTCGCCTCGGCCGCCTCGATGAGCGGGTCCGTGCCGGGGGCGGCGGCGGGGGTGACGCGGCCTTCCGCGACGGGGGGCTTCGCCTCCGTACCGGCGGCGGGGTCGTCAAGACCCGTACCGGCCGCAGGCGTCTCCTGGCCCGCGCCCACGGCGTCCGTGGTCGTGCCGCTCGCGACCTCCCTGCCCGGGAGTTCGTTGGAGTTGGCCTCGGCCTCGGAGCCGGGGAGGGCGACCGCGGGGGCCGCGCCCGGGAGGTGGCCGCCCGCGTGCGGGGTGACGACCCCGGCGGCCGGGGTCGCGAGTATCGGCGGGGGCAGCACCACGACGGCCGCGATGCCGCCCTGCTTCTGCTCGCGCAGCCGGACCCTGATGCCGTGCCGCGCGGCGAGGCGCGCGACGACGTAGAGGCCGAGCCCGAGCCCTTCCTGCCCTTCCGCGAGGGTGTCGCCCGGCTGGAAGGAGGTGAGGAGTTCGTTGACCTCGTCGAGGCGCTCGGCGGACATGCCGATGCCCTCGTCCTGCACCGAGAGCATCACCTCGCCGTTCTCCAGGAGCCACGCCGAGACCTCGACCTGCGCGTCGGGCGGCGAGAACGACGAGGCGTTCTCCAGGAGTTCGGCGACGAGGTGGCTCAGGTCGTCGGCGCAGAAGCCCGCGATGTGCGCGTGCGGGGGCAGGGCCGCGATGCGGACCCGCTCGTACCGCTCGATCTCGCTGACCGCCGCGCGCAGCACGTCCACGAGCGGGACCGGGTTCGGGTTCTGCACGCCGTGCTCGGCGCCCGCGAGGACGAGCAGGTTCTCGCTGTGGCGGCGCATGACGGTCGCGAGGTGGTCGAGCTTGAAGAGGGTCGCGAGGCGGTCGGGGTCCTGCTCGCGCTCCTCCAGGTTCTCGATGACGCCGAGCTGGCGCTCGACGAGGCCGAGCGTGCGCAGCGCCAGGTTGACGAAGGTCCCGTTGATCGAGCCCTTCGCCTGGTCCAGTTGCTCCTGGACGCCGGCCAGCTCGGCGCGCAGCCGGTCGCGGTCGGCGGCGACGGACTGCCGCTGACCGACCAGGTGCTTGCGGTCGCCCTCCAGCGTCCCGATCCGCTCGTGGAGCGAACAGGCGTGCGCGTGCAGGAGGTTGACGGAGTGCACGACCTGAGCGAACTCGTCGTTGCGGCCCGTGAAGCGCACCGGCTCCTCGGCCGCGGGGTCCTCCGCGTCCGCGAGGCGCTTCGTGCCGAGGCGCAGCGCGGCGAGCGGGCGGGTCAGGGAGCGCGCGGTGGCCATGCCCACGCCCGCCGCGGCGAGCAGCAGGACGCCGACGAGCACGATGCGCAGCTCCAGGGACCGCACCTCGTCGTCGCGCAGCGCCTCGGTGCGGTGCGAGCGGTCCACGGCGAGCGCCGCGTCCGCCGAGCGCATCAGCTCGATGCGGGCGCCGAGCGCGGCGGAGACCTTGGACGTCTTGAGCGTCAAGTCGTCGTCGGCGAGCTTCGGTTCGTCGGTGAGACGGGCGAGGTACTTCTCGGCGTCGTTGACGTCGGCGCCGGTGACGGTCGTGGTGTACGCGGAGAGGTCGGCCTCGCGCGCGGTGGCGAGGAAGGTGGCGAGCGCGGCCTCGGAGCGGATCTGCGCCTCGTGGGCCGCGCGGCTGAGCGCGTCGCGCTGCCGGTCGCCGGCGGGGTCGGAGACCGGGACGGTGGTGGCGATGCCCGTCAGGGGGTCGACGCGGGTCTCGGTGCCGGTGGGGCGGGGCACGGCGAGCGCCGCGAGGAGCAGCCCCCGTACGGCGCCCGCCTCGGTCACGGCGGTGTCCAGGTCGACGAGCGCGTGCGGGGCCTTCGCGGCGTCCTTGGGGAGCGCGTCGGCGAGCAGGGCGACGCGGGCGTGGAGCTGGTCGATGATCCGGCTGTACGAGGTGTGCGCGGCCAGTGCCGTGCCCTTGCCGGTGAGCGCCTGGCGCCGGACGCCGCTGATCGCGTCGAGCTGGTCGCGCAGCCCCTTAGGGATGTCGGCGGCCTCCAGCTCCTGCACCCCCCGGTCGACGCGGGCGCTGCGCTGTTCACTGAGCCCGTCGCCGTGCGGGCGGCCGGCGGCGATGTACGCGCTGACCTCGTCGCGCTCGTCGGCGAGGGCCTGGGCGAGCGCGGTGGACTGCTGCGCGACGCTCGCGTCGTCCACGAGCCGCTGCGCCTCGTGCACCCGGTCGGTGGCGTCGGCGAGG
>NZ_JAAGLR010001135.1 GCF_010548245.1 Streptomyces sp. SID11385 | reverse complement strand
CGGACGGCGGGCGGACGGCTCGCGCCGATCGGCGAGTGATGCCGTGCGCCGAGCGGCGGCCGAGGCATCGCGCCGAGCGGAAGAGGTGCGAGGCGCGCGGGCGGCGCGACCGGCGCGGTGGGGAGGCCGGGGGCCGAGTGGCTCGCGTTAGATTGTGGGCGTGTCCTTCCGTCTCAGGCGCCCCCGCGTCCTCCTCCTGTGCGTCCTGCCGGTGCTCGCGCTGATCCTCGTCGCCGCGCTCGCCCCGCTGCCGTTCACCGTCGCCCAGCCCGGCACCACGGCGAACGTGCTCGGTTCGGACAAGGGGCAGAAGGTCATCACGATCAGCGGTGCCCCTCAACGCCGTACCAGCGGGCAGCTCAGGATGACGACCATCCTCGCCACCGCGCCCGACGCGACCGTCAAGCTCGGCGACGTCATCGACGGCTACTTCCGCACCGACCGCGCCGTCATGCCGCGCGACTCGGTCTACCCCGGCGGCGACGTCAAGGAGATCGAGAAGCACAACCTCGCCGACATGCGCTCCTCCCAGGACCACGCCACCAACGCCGCCCTCTCCTTCCTGGGCCGCAACGACGAGAACGTCAAGGTCACGCTGCGCCTCGCCGACGTCGGCGGCCCGAGCGCCGGGCTCCTCTTCTCGCTCGGCATCGTCGACAAGCTCGACGGCGACGGCAAGGGCGGCGACCTCACCGGGGGCCGCACCATCGCGGGCACCGGCACGATCAGCGACAGCGGCGAGGTCGGTGCGGTCGGCGGTGTCGCGCTGAAGACGAAGGCCGCCCGCCGCGACGGCGCGAGCGTCTTCCTCGTCCCGAAGGACGAGTGCTCCGACGCCCGCTCCGAACTCCCCAAGGGCCTCCGCCTCGTCCCCGTGACCACGCTCAAAGGCGCGGTCTCCGCGCTGCGCGCGCTCAACGACGGCGGCAAGGTGCCGAGTTGCTGACCGTGCGAGCCGCAGCGGCAACCTGAACCACCCCGGTACCGGCCTCACGTGCGCACCACCGCGCGCCCCGGGACCGCGAGCCGCAGCCCCAGGCCGACGAGCCCCCAGCCGAAGCGCGCCCGCAGCCCCCGCACCCGCCCCGCGCCCGGC
>NZ_JAAGLR010001099.1 GCF_010548245.1 Streptomyces sp. SID11385 | reverse complement strand
CCTTGCGGACCGCGGCGGTGGCCCCGGTGGCGGGCACGGCGCGCGGGCTCACCGGCGTGAGCGGGCGCGAGGTCGTCCCCGGCACCGGCTTCCGGCGCGCCGCACGGCGGCGCAGGTAGCTGTCCCGCAGCCGCAGGATGATCACCTCGGCGCGCGCCACCAGCGGCTCGCACCAGGGCAGCGCGAGCAGCACGAGCAGCCCGGCGGCCCAGCCGAGCACGACGTCGCTGAGCCAGTGCGTGCCCAGGTAGACCGTGGTGAGACCGACGCTCAGCGAGACGATCGCCGAACCCGCCGACAGGTACCTTCTGGCCCGGGGGGTCGAGGCCAGATACGCGAGAATCCCCCAGGTCACGACCGCGTTCGCGGTGTGCCCCGAGGGAAATATGTCCCCGCCGAGCCCCATCTCGTTCGAGCCGATGACGGTCGCGTAGTGCGGGCCTAGCCGTCCCATGCCGATCTTCGCCGCGCCGACCGTGATGTTGAGCAGGAGCAGCGAGGCCCCGAGGACGAGCAGCGGGCGCAGCGTGTGCTGGCGCCAGGAGCGCCAGCCCAGCCAGGCGAGCACCATCACCGCCGTGGGGCCGCGCTGCCCGAGTACCACCAGGTAGTCGAGGAAGGCGTGCACCTCGGGCCACTGCTGGTAGGGCCGGAAGAACATGAGCTGCCAGTCGAGGCGCACGAGCCAGGTCGTGGCGGCGACGGCGACGACGATCGCGAGGTAGAAGGCGAGCGTCGCGAGCAGCAGGACGAGCCGGTGCCGGCTCATCACGGGGACGTGCGGGTTGGCCGGCCGCTCCGGCTCGCGGTCGAGCCGGGCGAAGAGCCGCGCGAGGCGGCCGGGGGTCGGTTGGGTACGCACCCGATCGACGTTACAGCGGGTGAGTGTCAAAGCCGAACGAAACAACCGTTTCGTGATGGGCATGTGATGTGCGGCGACCCGCCCGCAGCGGTTTATCCGAAGGCTTTCCCTAAAGGCGTCCCGAGGAGTGAGAGAGACCGCGGCGGGACCCGCCCGCGCATTCCCCGGGGGATTCCCCGCTTTTCCCCGCCGTCCGTTTTCCGTTCACCCCCTGCGGCGCGACCGCACGTGGCAGCCCGGCCGACGCGAGGCTCCTGGAGCGGGCGTGCGGGCGTGCGGGCGGAGGCAGACGGGCGTGCGAGGGTGCGGGCGGAGGCAGGCGGGCGTGCGGGCGTGTGCGGAGGCGCCCGTGCGCGGGGGCAGGCGGGAGTGCGGCGCGGAACGCCGCGAGCCGTCCGGGGACGGAGGGCGGGGTACGGCGTACGGGGGTGCCGTACCGCCCTCGGTCGCCCCGGGCGGCTAGCTCTGGTTGAAGAAGCCGTCGCGGGGGTGGGCGCCCGCCGCCTCGCCCGCGACGATCTCCGTCCCGGAGGGGGTGAGGAGGAAGACGCGGGTCGCCACCTTCTCGATCGAGCCGCGCAGCCCGAAGATGAGCCCGGCGGCGAAATCCACGACGCGCTTGGCGTCGGCGGGCTCCATCGCGGTCAGGTTCATGATGACGGGGATGCCGTCGCGGAACAGCTCACCGATGTGCCGGGCGTCCCGGAAGCTGCCCGGGGTCACGGTGCCGATTCTGTGGTCCCGTTCCTCGGCGGCCTGCGCCGCGACCCGCACGCGGGGGTCGGTGACCCAGCTCTCGCCGGGCTCGGGGCCCGCCTCGGGCTCGTCCGCGTAACCGTCGTAGTAGCGCTCGGCCCCGGTGTCGTCGTCGACGAGCCCGAGCCAGGCACTTGCCTTGCGCACCGATCCCATGGACGCCTCCTCTCACATCACAGCGGTCCTTGTTCCCTGGTTCCCTGTGTTTCCTGCCCCCATCGTCGTCCATCAGGCGAAGGGTGCGCCAAGGGGAGGGGGGCTTCTCGGTGTTTTCGTGACGGTACTGGTGCACAGTGCCCCGTGTGCTGAGCGGAGAACACCGGGGCGAGGGACCTGACGAGGGGTGAAAAACGATTCTTCACGCCCTTTGGGTACCTCTGGGTGATGCCGGGGGGCGTACGGGTGACGACGAAGCCGTCACCAACCGCCGGTACGATGCGGCGATCGTAGCGGTACGCGCAGGACCATGGGGGGTCATTTCACGATGTTCGGGATGGTGCGGCCGTGCGCTCACAGCCTCGGCGAGACGCTCAGAACCCGCTGGATGTCCCATATGTGCGGGCTCTGCCTCGCACTGAGGGGGGATCACGGGCAGTTCGCCCGCATAGCGACGAATTACGACGGCATCGTCATATCCGTGTTGACGGAGGCTCAGACCCCGCGCGCGCGGCAGCGCCTCCGCCGCGCCGGACCGTGCGCGCTGCGCGGGATGCGCACGGCGCGGGTCAGCGACGGTGCCGGTGCGCGCCTCGCGGGCGCGGTCTCGCTCGCGCTCGCCGCGGTGAAGGTACGGGACCATGTCGCCGACGGGGACGGGATGCTGGCCCGCCGCCCTGTCGCCGCCGCCGCCGGTCGCGTGGCGCACGGCTGGACCGAGGCGGCGCACCGCTCCGCCGCCGGGCTCGGCTTCGACACGGGGGTCCTGCTCGCCGCCGCCGAACGCCAGCCCGGCATAGAAGCGCTCGCCGGACC
>NZ_JAAGLR010001068.1 GCF_010548245.1 Streptomyces sp. SID11385 | reverse complement strand
CCGCGGAGCCGCTCGCCGCTCCGGCGGGGGGCGGGTTCGGGCCCGCGACGCTCGCCGGGAACACGCGGATCTCCGACGCGCAGCGCGCCCGTGCCGAGGGCCGCTCGCCGATCATCTACCCGGGTACGCAGCCGGCCGCGCTCACCGCCGTGCTCGCGCTGCTCCTCGCGGGCGGCGCGGCGCTCGGCTCGTACGGGCTGCTGCTGCCGCTCGTCGTGCTCCAGGCCGTCACGGCCGCCGGGTGGTTCCGGCTCAACGGCATGTGGCCCGCGCGGCAGGGCATCGCGCTCGCCTTCCTCGGCGGGGTCGTCGCCGACATCGGGGTCCTCGCGGCGGACTCCGGGCCGGGGGCGATCATCGGCGCGGCGGGGGTGTGGGTGCTGCTGTGCGTCGTGCTCCAGCTGCGCAGCCACGCCTCGCCGGACGAGCGGCTGTACGGGCTCATGGCGACCGTCGTCTCGTCCGCGCTCGCCGTGTGCGGGGCGGGGTTCCTCGCGGCGGACTCGGGGGCCGTGGTCGCGGGGGCCTTCGGGGTGGCGGGGGCGATCGTGGCGCGGAGCGTGCGGTTGCCGTTGCCGGCGTCGTTCCTCGCGGCGGTGGTTGTGGGGGTCGTGGCCGGTGTGCTCGGCGGGGCCGTCGGCGGCCTCGGGGCCGGGGCGGGTGCGGTCGTGGGTCTCGCGGCGGCGCTCTGCGCGGTGGTGGGGCACCGGGTGGCGTCGTACGACTATCCGTCGCGGTTCGTGCACATGACGGCGGGGGTGGCGTTGCCGCTGGCCGCGGCGGCGCCGGTGGTGTGGTGGCTCGGGGTCCTTGTGGCGTGAACCAGTGCCGGGCGGCCTCTGCCCCGGGCCCCGCTCCTCAAGCGCCGGAGGGGCTTGATTCTGGTGCGGCCGGCGTTCGGGCGCGGCCTTCGTCGTGCGCGGCCCGGATTGTGCGGCGGGCCGGATGGATTCTGGGGGTAACCGTTCGTCATGCGTCTCCTGCGAATAGTCGTCGTGCTCGTCGTCCTCCTCGGTGGGGGCGGGCTCCTCGCCGACCGGTGGGCGCACCATCGGGCCGAGGGGGAGGCCGCGCAGCGGGTGGAGGAGCGGGAGGGCGTCGAGCACGCCGACGTGGGCATCCGCGGGTTCCCCTTTCTCACGCAGGTCGTCTCCGGGCGGATGGAGCACGTCGATGTCCGTCTGGACGGGTACCGGGCGCGCACCGAGCGGGGGCGGGTCAGGGTCGCGCGGGTGGACGCCGCGCTCGGCGGGGTGCGGTTCGACGGCGACTACGAGCGGGCGCGTGTCGAGACGGCCTCGGGCACCGCGCGGATCACGTACCGGGATCTCGTGAAGTCCCTCGGCGACGAGGAGATCCCCGTGGCCTCCGGCGTCTCCGCGAAGGTCGCCTCGCTCAAGGACGGCGGCAAGGGCCGCATCGCCGTGGGCGTCGAGGGCAGCGTCCTCGGGCACGCGCTCCCCGGGACCTTCACCGTGCTGTGCTCCGTCTCGCTCAAGGGCGGCGACCGCTTCGTCCTGCACGCGGACTCCCTCCCCGACCTCGGCATCCCGCTGCCGGGGGCGTCCGGGCACTCCCTCGACATCGAGCAGAAGGCCGGTGAGCTGCCCGAGGGGCTGCGCCTGGACTCCGTACGGGCCGCGGGCGACGGCCTGCGCGTGCGGTTCTCGGGGAAGGACCTCGACCTGCGCGAGGACGCCCGCTGAGCTGCGGTGCCCGTATCGCGGACAACATCGTCTCACCATGCGAACGGACGGTGACATGTCCCGGAATCGGTCCCTACGATCGGACCCATGACGCACCAGGCGGACCTCACGAAGCGGCGGGCAGTGGACCTGTGCCGCGTCGCCGCCATGCTCTGTCGCCTTTCCTGACGCCCGCGCGGGCGGCGATCCCGCGCCGAGAGCCCCGAAGCGGTCCGCGACACCGGTGCGTGACGCCTCCCTGCGGACCTCCCGGCCCCGGCCCGCCCGCCCCCGCTCCCGGTACGGGCCGCACCGCCCCGTACATCCCGCACTTCGCGCACCCCTGCCGGGCGCACAGCCGCCCGCGACCCGCACGACGGAGGAGAAGAGTATGAGCCGCAGTGACGTCCTGGTCGACGCCGACTGGGTCGAGGCCCACATCGACGACCCGAAGGTGGTCGTCGTCGAGGTCGACGAGGACACCTCGGCCTACGACAAGAACCACATCAAGAACGCCGTCAAGATCGACTGGAAGACGGACCTCCAGGACCCGGTGCGCCGCGACTTCGTCGACCAGGAGGGCTTCGAGAAGCTGCTCTCCGCGCGCGGCATCGCGAACGACGACACCGTCGTCCTCTACGGCGGCAACAACAACTGGTTCGCGAGCTACGCCTACTGGTACTTCAAGCTCTACGGCCACCAGGACGTCAAGCTCCTCGACGGCGGCCGCAAGAAGTGGGAGCTGGACTCCCGCGACCTCGTCGACGGCTCCGAGGTCCCGGCCCGTCCCGCGACGACCTACACCGCCAAGGCGCAGGACACCTCGATCCGCGCCTTCCGCGAGGACGTCGTGAGCGCGATCGGCGCCGAGAACCTGGTCGACGTGCGCTCGCCCGACGAGTTCAGCGGCAAGCTGCTCGCCCCGGCGCACCTGCCGCAGGAGCAGTCGCAGCGTCCCGGGCACGTGCCGAGCGCCCGCAACATCCCGTGGTCGAAGAACGCCAACGACGACGGCACCTTCAAGTCGGACGAGGAGCTGAAGGCCCTCTACGCCGACGAGCAGGTCGATCTGGAGAAGGACACGATCGCCTACTGCCGGATCGGCGAGCGCTCGGCCCTCACCTGGTTCGTCCTGCACGAGCTTCTTGAGGTCCCGAACGTCCGCAACTACGACGGTTCGTGGACCGAGTACGGCAGCCTCGTCGGCGTGCCGATCGAGCTCGGCGCCGCGAAGTAGTCCCGGGGGACTACGCACGCGCGCGTAGTCCTCATGTACCACCCACCCCGACCCGCTACAGGAGTAGTTCATGTGTGGAGCGAAGGCCGGCGGCCCCGACGCCTCGACGATCAAGCCCGGTGAGACGACGATCCAGGGGCAGGTGACCCGCGACGGCGAGCCCGTCGCCGGGTACGTGCGGCTCCTCGACTCGACGGGCGAGTTCACCGCCGAGGTCCCGACCTCCGCGACCGGGCAGTTCCGCTTCTACGCGGCCGAGGGGACCTGGACCGTACGCGCCCTCGTCCCCGGCGCCACGGCGGACCGCACCGTCGTCGCGCAGCAGGGCGGGCTCGCGGAGGTCGCGATCGCCGTCTGAGCGGTCTTGAGCAGGCGGTACGGCTCCCGCGGGTGACGCGCGGGGGCCCCGAGCCGGCCGGAGGGCCGTGCCCCAGGGGGTTGGACGCTTCCTGACACAACGGGCACGGCCCTTCGCGCCGTCCGGAACGGCTGTCGCGAGGCGGGCGCGTGGAGGTCGCGAGGCCGGTACCCCGCCCGTCGTGCCGCCCTCCTCCGGGCGTCCTACCGTGGAGGGATGTACACACGACGACGGCGGGCCTACTTCCTCATGATGGGGATCTGCCTCGTCCTCTTCGTCTCCGCCTGGGCCTTCGTCCGCATCTGGTCCGTCCCGGCGGCCATCGCCATGTGCGTCGTCGCCCTCGTCATCCCGCCCGTCGCCGCCATCGTCGCCAACCGGCGCGGCCCCGAGGACCGCTGGTGGGACGAGAAGGACGACAACGACCGCGACGACCCCGGCGAACGCCGCAAGCGCCGCTGAGCACCCGCCGGGCACGCGCCCGCCCCGCCCCGCCCCGCCCCGTACCAAACGGGACGTACGTGGCAGCTTCACCAATCCTTCTTGCCTCGCACGCAACTCGCGGGAAATACTCCCCTCACCTCGCCGTTCGCGTCCGATGCCCCCGGTTCACCCCGGGCGCGCACCGCCCACGGCCTGGCCGATTCCACTTCCGTGTTCCGTGGGGGGACCACGCCCGATGGGCGCATTCACGCGCGCGCTGCGCGCTCTCGTACTACTCGCCGGCTTCTACCTCATCGGCCTCGTGCTGCTCGCGCTGCTCGGCCTCGGGGACTGGGCCCTTCTGACCTCCGGGCACCACGGGATCGGGATCATCCGGCTCGTCATCCTGTCCGTCGTCATCGCCGTCCCGCTCGTCCGCGGCCTCGCGCTCGTGCGTACGCCGCGCGGCGAGGACCCGCCGGGCGTCGAGCTGACGCCGCAGGAGCAGCCGAGGCTGTGGGAGCTGGTGCGGAAGCTCGCGAAGGCGGCCGACACCCGCGCGCCCGCGCGCATCCTGCTCACCGCCGACGTCAACGCCTCGGTCACCGAACGCACCCGGCTGCTCGGCCTCGTACCGGGGCGGCGGGAGCTGTACCTCGGACTGCCGCTCGTCCAGGGCCTCACCGAGGCGCAGTTGCGCGGAGTCCTCGCGCACGAGCTGGGCCACTACGCCCACGCCGACACGCGCCTGAGCGGGCTCACCTCGCGCGTGCGCGGCCAAGTGGGCCGCACCGTCGTCCACTTGCAGGGCGAGAGCCAGGAAGGTGAGGGCAAGGAGGGCGGCGAGGCGAAGAAGCGCAATTTCCTGCACCGCTGGCTCGCCAAGATGTACATCGGCTACGGCACGCTCGTCCTCCGCGTCACCCTCCAGGACGCCCGCCGTCAGGAGTACGCCGCCGACCTCCTCGCCGCCCGCCTCGCCGGGCGCACGGCGACCGCCTCGGCGCTGCGCGAACTCCCCGCACTCAAAGCCTCCTTCGGCTTCTACCTCGACCGCTACGCCTTCGCGGGCGCCGATCAGCTGCTGTTGCCGCCACGCGGCGAGATCTTCGGCGGCTACGGGCGCCTCCTCGGCGCACGGCAGCTCGAACTCGTCGAGATGCGCAGCGAGTTGCCGCACGAACCGGCCTCGCCGTACGACTCCCACCCGCCGCTCGCCGCGCGCGTGCGCCGCGTCGAGGAACTGCCCGACGACGGGCGCACCGACGAGGGCCGCGAGGCCGCCTTCGCCCTGCTCGACACGCCGGAAACGGTGCTCGTCGCGCTGGAGGACGTGGCGCTCAAGGCGCCGCCCTTCCAGTCCGGTACGTGGTCGCGCGCCGCCGACTGGCCCGACCTCCTCACCCGCGCCATGAACGACCGGCTCGGCGACCAGGACGCCCCGCTGCCCCGCGCCCTCGTGCGCGAGAAGGGCACGGCCGGACTGCCCACGCTGCTCGCCGTGATCGAGGCGGGCGAGCTGTGGGAACTCGCCCGCCACCTGCCCGCCTCCGCCGAGACCCGCGCCGCGAAGGGCCGCGCGCGTCAGGCGATGCTGCGGCCCCTCCTGCGCGCGCAACTGCACCGCATGGTGCTCGCCGATTTCGCCGTACGGGGGCGGTTGCGCTGGGAGTTCTCGTGGGAGGGCCCGCACGCGGCGGTGCTCACGGGCGAGGGCGGGGCGCCGCTGGAGGAGGGTGCCGGGAGCCGCGAGGACGGCGGGCCCGCACTGGAGCACGCGATCGAGGCGGCGCTTGCCGACCGCCCCGACACCGGGCCGCTGCGCGCGCTGTGCGCGCTGGGGGACGGCCCGCACACACCGAAGGACGGACTCGTATGACCGTGGTGGGCGGCGCACTCGCCGTGATGCTGGTGTCCCTGCTGCTGTCGTGGCGCAAGCAGCGGCGGGACAAGGGGGGCGGGGCCGTGGTGCCGCGCGACACGACGGTGGCCGCGCGGGAGGCGCGGGTCCGGGCGCGGGCCGAGGCAGCCGGGTTCCTGCCGCGCGAACGGCTCGACACCGAGCGGGCCGCGGCCCCCGATCCGCGTGTCGAGGCCGCCGTCGAGGCCGTGGTGCGCGGGGAGTGGGAACCGGCCGCCGCGCTCGTACGGGCGAGCGGCACGGACTGGTGGCTGCGGCGCACCTGCGTCTCGCGGCTCGCGGAGCGGGCGGCCGAGGACGACGCCTGGCTCGCCGCCTGGGAACGGGCGCGGCCCGAGGACCCCGAGGCCGCTCTCGTACGGGGTGCTTCGACGGTCTTCCTCGCCTGGGACATCCGGGGTTCGCTCACCGCCGACCACACGACCGCCGAGCAGTTCCGGGGCTTCCACCAGGTGCTCCACCAGGCACGCGCCGACGTCGACCGCGCCGTCGCGCTGAACCCCGAGGACCCGACCCCGCTGGTGGACTCCATCTCGCTCGCCTTCGGCATGGGCGAACCGCACGAGCACATGCGGGAGTTGTGGGCGCGGATCGTCGCGCTCGACCCGTACCACTTCCAGGCCCACTGGTCGGCGTTGCAGTACTGGTGCGCGAAGTGGCGCGGATCGCGGGAACTGGCGATGGAGTTCGCCGAGAGCGCGGCGGCGGAGGCGCCGCCCGAGTCGATGCTCGTGCTCCTGCCGCTCCTCGCCCGCTGGGAGCACAAGAGCGACCTGAAGGAGCCGTTCACGAGCCCGCGGGCGCGGGCGGCGACCGACGCGGCGCTCCGCGCGCTCGCCGCCGCGCCCGAGGCGCGGACCGCCCCGCAGGTACGCCACTTCGTCGCGTTCTTCCTGGCCGAGCAGAAGCGGTACGGCGAGGCGCGGGAGCAGTTCCGCCTGATCGACGGCCGCATCGGCTCGCCCCCGTGGACGTACTTCGCCCGCCCGGCGGAGGCGTACGAGGAAATCCGCGACGGGGTGCTGCGCAAGGCGCGGTGAGCCCCGCCGCCCCTTCCCATTACCCCAGCCGCAGACTGAGTTGCGCGCCCAGTTCCTCGTAACCCAGCGCCGCCGCCACGCGGCAGGAGGCGAGTGGGCGGGCGCGCCACTGGGGCAGGAGCCCGGCGGCCAGGGCGTGGGCCGTCGCTGCCGAGGCGACGGTACGGGCCAGGCCACGGCCCCGGGCCGCGGGCGCGGTGAGGACGCAGAGGTGGGCCGTCCGGTGCGGCCACCGGGCGTAGCCCGCCGCCGCCAGGGGGCGGCCGTGCGCGCGGATGACGAAGGCGGGGGACGTGATGCCGCCGAGGTCCGCCTCGGCCGCGTCCTCCTCCCCCGGCACCCGCTCCAGCTCGCCCAAGTTCGCCTGACTAACCGTTAGTTGCTCCACTCGCAACGCGTCGGGTGCGACCGGCGAGAACGCCGCCCGGGATACGTACGACAGCGTCGCGGGCCCCAGCACGGACGCGACCGCCAGCCGCCCGCGCAGCGCGGATTCCGTGAAAATCCGTTCTCCGTGCAGGAGTTCACCCGTCGCCTCGTCCGGCACGGTCACGAGCGTCGCCCCGCCGAGCGTCACCATGCCCACCCAGCCGCGTGGGCACAGCCCCGAGTCCGGCGCGACGGCCACCCGTACCTCACCCGTCGCCGAGGGGAACTCCCCTGGCACACCCGCGAGTTCGGCCCACAGTCCGCGCGCCGACCGCAACAGTTCCGCCACCGGTTCCCCCATCGACCCGCCGCCCCCGTCAGTACACCAGTGCCTGGACGCCGTCCTTCATGATCTCGCTGACGAAGACCTGCGCCCCCGCGATCCGCACGCCCTCCAGGACGTCCTTCTGCGCGATGTCCCTGCGCGCCGCGCACTGGGTGCACAGCGTGATCGTGCCGCCCGCCTGGATCGCCTCGATCAGGTCGGGGAGCGGCGCGGCGTGCGGGAGTTCGAACTCCGCCGCGCGGCCCGGCAGCGCGAACCACGACGACTCGCCCGTGAGCCACAGCGAGACCTCGACCCCGCTCGCGACCGCCACCGAGGCGACCGTGAACGCCTGCGAGCAGCGCTCGGGCGCGTCGGCACCCGCCGTCACCTTGATCACCAGCTTATTTGCCATGGCCGAATCGTAACGGTGGGGTGTACAACTCCTCGGGGGGATTGTGGGTCTTCTGTGTGCGTGGTTGCACGATGCACCCATAGTTTTTGGTAAAAGATCACTTTTCTGACATCCCTGGGGGGATTGCGTGAACCTGCGCGCACGCAGGAAGCAAGACGAGGCGGGGGAGGGGACGAGAACCGGCCGCCCGCGCGGAGCGACCACGCTGCTGCTCGTCGCCGCCGCCGTGCTCGGCCTCGGCGGCGGCACGGCCTACGGCTACCACGTCCAGGCGGACCGCCACCCGAAGCCGCTCCCACCGCTCGCCCAGTCCGGGCTGAGCTACCCGAAGAAGACCCTCCCGGCCGACGCGAAGGGCTCCCGCCCGCCCCTGGAGGAGAACCAGGACCACCAACTGGTGTACCGGGGCGGCCTGGACCGGCTGGTGGTCGCCCCGCCCAAGGGCTGGAAGCGCGCCGGCAAGGAGGTCTTCGGCAAGGGCACCCTCCGTACCGACGACATCGCCAAGTACGCCGTCGAGTACGACGACGCCGGGGACACGCTGGCGGAGCTGGTCCGCACCGGCGCGGTCCGCTTCGCGGGCGAGAACTGGACGGATGGCGGGGGACTGTACGGCTACGTACGGCTCATCGAGTTCCGGCCGGGTGCGAAGAACGACGCCGCGCAGCGGGCCATGGACAACGGCGCGTACTTCCAACTGGATGACGGGACCAGCTCCGACGATGTCGCCCCCGGAACCACCGTCTTCCGCTGGAAGGAGCCTCCGCACGCCGGCTACCCGCCCATGTGGGGCGGAGCCGTGTTCGGCTCGCGCGGGAACGTCAACATCGAGATGGTCTTCTTCGGCACGTCACCCGTCAGTGAGTCGAAGCTGACGGAGGCCGCGAAGAAGCAGTGGGAGCGCCTGTGAGCGAGAAGGAACCACCGGTCAACCCTGCGGCGGCGGCCACGGAACCGGCGGAGCCGACCGGGGCCACGGCGTCGGCGGAGGCTGTCACTGCGTCGGCGGAGGCCGGCACTGCGCCGTCGGAGGCCGTGGAACCGGCCGGGGCCGCGCCTGTACGGAAGCGGCGCCCCCGGCTCCGCGCCGTCCTCGGCTACGCGCTTCCCGCCGTCGTGCTCGTCGGCGGAGGCGTCGGCTCCTTCGCGTACGCGAAGCACAGCGCGGAGGGCGCGGACCGTACCGTCGCGACCCAGCAGTGGGACACGAACGCCCCGGCGGCGAAACGGCCGAAGAGCACGTACGGAAAGGGGTCGGCGCAGGGGAAGCTCCAGCGCCAGCTCCTGCCGGTGCCCGACGGCTACGCGCTCGGCCCGTACGTGACGGAGGGGAGCGACGACGTCGAGCTGAGCTCCAGGGAAATCGCCCAGTGGCTCACCTCGGCGGCGGCCGGGCAGGGACTCGGCGCCGAGGAGCGCGAGGGCGTGGACCGAGTCGTGCGCACCTCGGCGCCCCGCGCCCTGGCCGTGCGCAGCTACGCGGCGCCCGACGACTCGGTCTACATCGTCAGCCTCTCGCAGTCCAAGGGGGGCAAGCCCGCCGCGTCGGTCCTCAAGCCGAGCGTGGCGGCCATGGAGAAGAACCTCAAGAAGGGGCCGGCCGTGCCCGGGCACGCGAAGGACGCCGCCTGTTTCCGGATGCCCGGGATGGAGGACACCGATGGTGTCGCGGTCGATCTCGCACGTCTGACATGCGTCGCCTGGCACGGTGATCTCAGCGTCGCCATCGACGCCACGGGAGCGGACCCGCTGAACTCCCACGCAGCCGTCGCCTTCTTCGCCCGCCAGCTCGACCGCCTCAAGTCCACGGGGACCGCCGTATGACCGACCAGCTCCTGCCTCCCATCCCCGCCGGACCGCCCCCCGCGGACGAAGCGGCCGAGAAGAAGGCCGTCACGGACAGCCCGGCCGCAGCGGACGCACTGGCCGCCACGGACACCCCGGCCGCCACGGACACCCCGGCCGCCACGGACACCGCGGCTGCTGCGGAGCCCTCCGCCGTCGCGGAGCCCCCCGCCCCGCCCCGTCCCCCTCTCCGTACGCGCCCCCGCTTCCGCGCCGCCGTCCGCTGGGGGCTCGCCGTCGTGCTGTGCGCCGGGCTCGGCGGTGGCGCCGCCGCGTACGTCACCGCGATGCACCGCGACGACGTGCCGGGGCTCTCCACCAAGGGCGACGGCCGCTGGGACTACCCCGCGCTCTCGCTGCCCGCCCTGCGCGAGGGCGAGCCGCGTCCGGGTGACGAGGCGAACCGCGCGGGGCTGCACTTCGCCGACCCGCGCGACCTGCTGCTGCCCGCTCCCGCCGGGGCGGAGGCGGACAAGGCGCTGCCCGGCGGCGTCGTGCCCACGGACCGCTACCTCGCCGAGTACCGCGAGGAGGACCGCAAGGAGCTGCGCGACAACCTCGAAGGCGGCGGGCTGCGTCAGGTCACCGCGCGCGGCTGGACGACGCCGGACGGTACGCACACCCGCGTCTACCTGCTCCGTTTCCCCGGGCAGGCGCAGGCGTCCTACTACCAGACGTCCGCCATCGACACCGCTTGGAGCCCCGAGGTCGAACCCCTCGGCTCCTCCCTCAGCTACATCGACCAGGGCAGCAAGCAGGCCGGCCCCAAGGTGCGCCTCGGCATCACCGCCGCGTACGCCGAGGAGGCCCCGTTCGGCGCGCGGCAGGTACGCCACGCGTACATCCAGGCCGGCGACACGGTGGCGTTCGTGATCATGGACCGCAAGGGCAAGACGCCGGCCCTCCCCTTCCATCAGACCGTGGTCCTCCAGAGCCAGCTCCTCTACTGAACGACGCGAGCCGCCGCGCCCCGAGTGCCGAGGGCGGCCCGGTACCCCCACCCGGCCGCCCTCGCCCCGCCCCCGCTCCCGCCTCCGATTAAGCTGAGTGCCGCCCGACCACCGGGTCCCGCGATCGCGGTCCGCCCCTCCCAAGGAGCACTTCATGCTTGAGGCCATCTACACGACTCTCCTCGTGCTCGTCTGCGTCGGCGTCCTCGCCTTCGCCGGCCTCTCGCTGAAGAAGCTGTACCAGGGCCAGCGCTGATCACCGTCGCCCGAGAGACCACCCCGAGAGATCGCTGAGCCGCACATCATGATCGAGATCCCCTCAGACCTCCACCGCGACCTCGTCCCCCTCGCCTGGCTCCTCGGCGACTGGGCCGGCGCGGGTGTCTTCGACTTCCCCGGCGCCGAGAAGTGCAATTTCGGGCAGGAGCTGTCCTTCCGCCACGACGGCAGGGACTTCCTGGAGTACACCTCGCACAGCTGGGTGCTCGACAAGGACGGCAACAAGGTGGGCCCGCTGGAGTCCGAGTCGGGCTTCTGGCGGATCGGCAAGGACCGCCAGGTCGAGACCGTCATGACGCGTGACGCCGGGGTCGTCGAGGTCTGGTACGGGCAACTCGCCGAGGGCAAGCCGCAGATCGACCTCGTCACGGACGCCGTGGCCCGCGTCGAGGCGGCCGAGCCGTACAGCGGCGGCAAGCGCCTGTACGGGTACGTCAACGGCGACCTGCTGTGGGTCGGCGAGAAGCAGACCCCCGAGGTCAGCCTGCGCCCGTACATGTCCGCGCAGCTCAAGAAGGTCGTGACCCCCGAGCAGGTCGCCGAGATGGCCCGCAACCTGCCGGACATGCCGGACGACGGCATCGCCTTCTTCAAGTAGGTCCCGCCGCTTCAAGCAGGTCCCGCCGCGGGCCGCCGTCAGGCCCCGGCACGGGTTCTCGTACGGGGCCGGAGCCGCCTTCTCGCGGTCCGGTCCCGCTTTCCGCGCCCGCGCCTACACTGGTCGTGTGGTGAGCACCGACTGGAAGAGCGACCTCAGGCAGCGCGGTTACCGGCTGACGCCGCAGCGCCAGCTCGTCCTGGAGGCCGTCGACGCGCTCGAACACGCGACGCCCGACGACATCCTCTGCGAGGTGCGCAAGACGGCCTCGGGCATCAACATCTCGACCGTCTACCGCACGCTGGAGCTCCTGGAGGAGCTGAACCTCGTCAGCCACGCGCACCTCGGCCACGGCGCCCCCACGTACCACCTCGCCGACCGGCACGACCACCTGCACCTCGTGTGCCGGGACTGCGCCGACGTCATCGAGACCGAGGTCGCGAGCGCCGACGCCTTCGCGCGCAAGCTCCGCGAGGAGTTCGGCTTCGAGACCGACCTCAAGCACTTCGCGATCTTCGGCCGCTGCCGCAACTGCCGCGAGGACCGCGCGCACGCACCCGGTGACCGGGCCGGGCACCCCGGGCACGCGGGGCCCCCGCCCGGCGAGCGCGTCGAGCACACCCGTACGGCGCCGGAATAACCCGGGCCGCGCCGGGGTCGTACCCTTCGTGGATATGAAGACGACCGAGTCGCAGAGCCCGCTCCTCACCCTTCCCGGAGCCGTCGCCGCCGAAGGCGTGGACGCCGGGGTCGCCGCGCACTACGGCGACCTCTTCCGCGAGCAACGCGCCCTCGCGGACGGGCGCGGCTTCGTCGATCTCTCGCACCGCGGCGTGCTCACCGTCGAGGGGCCCGAGCGGCTCGCCTGGCTGCACCTGCTGCTCACGCAGCACGTCAGCGAGCTGCCCGCCGGGCAGGCCACCGAGGCCCTGATCCTCTCCGCCAACGGCCACGTCGAGCACCACCTCTCGCTCGTCGACGACGGCACCACGACGTGGCTCCACGTCGAGCCCGGCACGCGCGAGGCCCTCGCGGGCTACCTGGAGAGCATGAAGTTCTTCTACCGCGTCGAGGTCGTCGACCGCACCGAGGAGTACGCGGTCGTCCACCTGCCCGCCGGGTCGATCACGCCGACGCCCGACGCCGCCGCCGTACGCGAGACGCCGGACGGCCGGGACGTCTTCCTGCCCCGTACGGAGCTGGCCGCCTTCGCCGAGGCCGCCGGGCCCGCGATCGGGCTGCTCGCCCTGGAGGCGCTGCGCGTCGAGGCGCACCGCCCCCGGCTCGGCTTCGAGACCGACCACCGCACCATCCCGCACGAGGTCGGCTGGCTCGCGAACGCCGTCCACCTCGACAAGGGCTGCTACCGGGGCCAGGAGACCGTCGCGCGCGTCCACAACCTGGGCAAGCCCCCGCGCCGCCTCGTCTTCCTCCACCTCGACGGCAGCGAGGTCCACCTCCCGCCGCACGGCGCCCCGCTCCGCCTCGCGACGGACGGCCCCGACAGCCGCGTCCTCGGCTTCGTGACCACCTCGGCCCGCCACCACGAACTGGGCCCGATCGCCCTCGGCCTCATCAAGCGCAACGTCCCGGTCGACGCCCCGCTGCTGGCGGAGAAAACGGCGGCGGCGCAGGAGGTAGTCGTACAGCCGTAGCGCCTCTGCCGGATCAGATCTCCAGCAGGACCGTGAACGGGCCGTCGTTCGTCAGCGTGACCCGCATCGAGGCGCCGAAGCGGCCCGTCTCGACGTGTGCGCCCAGCTCGCGCAGGCACCGTACGACCTCGGCCACCAGCGGCTCGGCGACGTCGCCGGGGGCCGCCGCGTTCCACGTGGGGCGGCGGCCCTTGCGCGCGTCGCCGTAGAGCGTGAACTGGCTCACGACGAGGAGCGGGGCGCCGGTGTCCGAGCACGACTTCTCGTCGCTCAGCACCCGCAGGGACCACAACTTCCGCGCGAGCTGCGCGGCCTTGGCCGGGGTGTCCTCGTGCGTCACCCCGACGAGGACGCACAGGCCCTCCCCCTCGATCTCCCCGACCACCTCGCCGCCGACGACGACACCGGCCCCGTCCACTCTCTGCACCACCGCACGCATACGCCCCATTGAACCGCGCCGCACCGGCCGCCCCGCCTGCCGCCCCCGGCAGGAGACCGCACCGCCCCCGGCGGAAGCCGCACCGCCCCCCGGCGGAGGGGCCGCTCCGCCCCCTCACCGCCCCCGGCGGAAGCCGCACCCGTCCCGCCCGCGAACCGCCAAGGGGGCGCTCAGGGGCGCACGCCGCCCGGTCCCGGCCGCCCCCCGTGCCGCCCCTGCTCCATCCCGTACGCCCTCGTGCGCTGCGCTACATGGCTGCATCCCGCTCGCGTGCGCGAACTCCGCATCCCGCTCCGGACGTGCGCACATAAAGCGGTCGCTAACGGTTCAACGCCCCGCGAATGCGGCCAGTTGGACACAACGGCCGCCCTGCGGGAGCAGAATGCATTCAGCGCCGCGAGGCGCGGTCGAGGGGACGGAAACACATGAACAGCTCAGCCATGAGACACCCCGGGGCCCTCGCGGCCCCCACCACGCGCGCCGAGGGCACCGCCCACGCCTGGGTCACGGCCTGCGCGCCGCGCCCGCGCGAGACGGACGCCGAGGAGCCGGCGGCCCGCCTCGGGCGGCTCACGCTGCCCGAACTGCGTGAGCTGCGACGGGTCTCGGGCCGCGAGGAGGCCGAACTCAGCTACGTACGACGGATGCTGCACGGCCGGATCGACATCCTCACCGCCGAGATCCGCGGCCGGACCACCCCGCCCGCGCCGACCGCTCCG
>NZ_JAAGLR010001033.1 GCF_010548245.1 Streptomyces sp. SID11385 | reverse complement strand
CGGGCGCGATACCGCCCCGCGAGGAGGCCGCGCCGGAGCGGCGGGGCGGGGGACGCGGCTGGTGGCAGCGGATACGGGCGTTGCGCACCGTCCCGGACCAGGTGCCGACCGGCGCCGCCGCCGGGGCCGGGCTGCGGATCGAGGCGGACGGGGAACTCCTCGCCGACCTCACCACCCCCCTGCACTCCCTCACCGTCACCCCCTCCCCCGCCCGCGCCCCGCTCGGCCCGGTCGGCGCCGCCTCGGCCGCCCCCCGCGCCGACACCTCCGGCTACGCCGGGGTCCGCCTCGTCCCCGCGGCGAGCACGGCCGACCCCGTACTCGCCCACGCCCGTACCGTCACCGTCTCCGGCCCCGACTTCCACTACCTCGTCGACGGCTCCCCCGTCGGCCCCGTCCGCAACCGCACCTGGACCGTACGGCGGGGGATATGGAGCATCGTGGTGACCTGAGCCCCGGCCCACCGCCCCGCGGCCCGCTCGCCTCACGTACACGGTCACCTGCCTGCCCCGCCACGCGCGGGCCCGTACCGGCGTGAACCCGGCCGTCAGCGCGGCGAGTTTGGCACGGTCGCGGCGGGTGGCCGGGGGACCGGGGTGGGCGTCCGTGAGAAGGAGGACGCGGGACTCCGCGGCGAGCGCGGTGCGCAGGCCCGCCGGCGGGAGTTCGACACCGCTGAGAGTGCCCGAGGCGGTGGCGTCCCTGGCGAGCCCTATGTCCCGCAACCCCGCGAAACGGGCGGGCGCCACGAGCGCGCTGTCCCTGCGCGCCGCGGGGACGAAGACGACCGCGTCGCCCGGCAGGCCGAGCCGTTCCGCGAGCACCGCACCCGCCCGTACGTCGTCCACCCGGCTCGCCGGGGGACCGCTCGGCGAGCGCGGACGGGAGCAGCGCCAGCACCGTCGCCACACCCAGCACCGGCACGAGCCACCGCCCCGCCACCCGTACCGCCGCGTCCACGGCGGCTCCCGCGAGCAGCGCCGCGCCGAGCAGCGCGAAGAGCACGTACCGCTCCAGAAAGAGCGGCCGCACGCCCGACACCACGGCCAGCAGCACCTGCGGCACGACGAGGAGCGGCAGCGCCACCGCCACGAGCGGCACCGCACCCGCCGCGAACCTCCTGGCGGGCAGCGCCGCGAGCCCGCCGAGCACACAGAGCGCGAGCGGCCCGAGCAGCACACCCCACGTCAACGGCGGTATCCACGCCGTCTGTTCGCGCTGCGTGGCGCTCAGCAGGATCAGCGGCGCCACGCCCGCCACCGCTCCCCCGGCGGCCGTCCCCCACCGCGCCCAGACCTCACGGCCCACGCGGAGCAGGCACAACGTCACCAGGTGCGCGGGCAGCACGAGCAACGCCATCCAGTTCAGCAGCGCGCACGCCAGCACCACCACCCCGTACGCCACCCACCGCCCGCGCCTCGCATCCCGCCGCACCGCCTCCACGAACAGCAGCGTCGCGACGGCGCACCCGAGCAGCACCAGCGCGTACGCCCGTCCCTCCTGCTCCTGGAACCCCACGCCGGGGAAGGCGGTGAGCGCCAGCCCGGCCGCGACCCCGCTCCCGCCGAACCTCCGTCCGAGCACCGCCACGCACCCCGCCGCCCCGGCGACCGCGAGCACCGAGGGCCCGCGCAGCACGAAGGTCCCGGGACCGAACGCGGCGAACACCTCGTGCATCAGCAGGTAGTAGGCCCCGTGCACCGCGTCGACCGAGCCGAGCAGCTCCCAGATCCGCCCCACCGGCCGCCCCGCCACCTGCCACGTCGCCGCCTCGTCCCGCCACACCGCACCCCGCCGCGCCAGCCCCCAGACCCCGAACACGAGCGCCCACACGACGGGTATCCCCCAGTACGAGACCCGCCCGACCGCTACAACCCGCCCGGGCCCGGCCCGCCCGGCCGCTTCAACCCGCCCCACCACCCCTGCCCGCCCGACCACCGCCCGCCCGACCGCCACGGCCCGCCCCACAGCAGCCGCCCGCCCGATCACCGCCGCGTGCCCGACCACCGCCGCGTGCCCGCCGGACCCGGCCCGACCGGCCCTCGCCGCCCGCCCGGACAGCCCCCGCGCCCGTCTCACGGCATGCGAAAGCCACGCCTCCCCCGCCATCCCGCTTCCCCCGGCCCCTGAAAACGCGGCCCCCGCCGCGCCCTCGTTTCCCCGCCCGCACCGTCACCGGCAGGCGTAACCCGGCCGGTGCATCCGCCCAGCCCCCTCGCCAGCCACCCCCTACCTCGGCTCCACCAACCTGTTCTCGTAGGCGAACACCGCCGCCTGCGTCCGGTCGCGCAGGCCGAGTTTCACCAGCACCCGGCTCACGTGGGTCTTCACCGTCGACTCCGCCACGCAGAGCTTCTCGGCGATCTCCTGGTTCGAGAGACCGCGCGCCACATGGACGAGGACCTCCGTCTCGCGCTCGGTCAGCTCCCCGTACGCGCCTCCCGCCGGGGGGCCCGGGGGTCTGCGCAGCACCGTTTCGGGGACTCGCGCGAACTCGGTGATCAGGCGCCGTGTCACGCTCGGCGCGAGCAGCGCCTCGCCCCGCGCGACGACCTCCACGGCCTCGGCGAGCTGACGTGCCGAGGCGTCCTTGAGGAGGAAGCCGGAGGCTCCTGCCCGCAGTGCCTGGTACACGTACTCGTCGAGGTCGAACGTCGTCAGGACGAGCACCTTCGTCCCGGCCGGGCTCGCGACGATCTCGCGGGTCGCCCCGATGCCGTCGAGCCGTGGCATCCGGATGTCCATCAGGACGACGTCCGGGGCGAGGCGCGCGGTCAGCTCGACCGCCTCGCGCCCGTCGACCGCCTCGCCGACGACCTCGATGCCCGGCATCGCCCCGAGCAGGACAGAGAAGCCCTCCCGGACCATCACCTGGTCATCGGCGATCAGCACCGTGATGCTCATCCGCTGCCCTCCCTGGGAGCCGAATTCTTCTTGCGGAACGAAATGGTGGACGCCGCCGACCGCCGCGGCCCCGTGCCCGCGGAGGGCGCCGGGACGACCTGAGCGGCCGGCCGCGATGGTGGGTCCTGCGCGCCGACCGCATCCACTGCCGGCCCCCGCACCGAACCGCGCCCCGCCTCCGAACCGCGCCCAGGCCCCGCCCCGGCGCCCGCGTCCCGTTCCTTCTCCGGCTCCCGCTCCGTCTCCTCCTCCGCCTCCCGCTCCGCCGCCGGGACCGGAATCCAGACCGAGACCTCGAAGCCCCCCGACTCCGTGGGCCCGGCCGTCAGTTCGCCCTCCAGCATCGCGACGCGCTCCCGCATCCCCGTGAGCCCGTGCCCGCTGCCGGTGGCGGAAGCGGGGGTCGGGGCGAGGGCGGGTCCCTCCCCGAGGGCCTCCCCGCCCCAGGGGTCGGGCACCTCCCAGGGCTCCTGGCCGCCCCACGGGCCTTCGTCCCCCCAGGGCTCGGGCGGCGCCCAGTTGAAGACGCGCAACCCGAAGCCGCCGAGCACGTACGACAACTCGACCACGGCGTCCGCACCCGGCGCGTGCCGCAGGGTGTTGCTCAGCGCCTCCTGCACGATGCGGTACGCCGACAGCTCGACCCCTTGCGGCAGTTCCCGCACCCGGCCCGTGACCAGCTTCGTCACCTCAAGGCCCGCCCCGCGCACGTTGTCGAGCAGGGCATCGAGATCGGCGAGCGTGGGCTGGGGGGTGTGCGGGAGTTCCGCGTCCTCCGCACGCACGACACCGAGGACGCGCCGCAGTTCGGTGAGGGCGACCACCGCGTTCTCGCGGATCGTGGCGAAGGCGGCGACCAGCTCGGGCGGCGGGTCGATGACCCGGTACGGCGCGGCCTCGGCCTGGATCGCGACGACGGACATGTGGTGCGCGACCACGTCGTGCAGTTCGCGGGCGATCGTCGTGCGCTCCTCCAGCAGGGTGCGCCGCGAACGCTCGACGAGAGTGACCTCCTCCTTGCGGGCGACCTCGGCGGCCTTCTCGGCGACCTCCGCCTCCTTCGCCTGCACCTGCTGGCGCGCCCTGCTCCAGCCGCCGAGCGAGGCGACGGCGATGAGCGAGACCGCGGACAGGAAGAGGTAGACGCCGATGTTCGACTCGGCGTCCCAGTCGAGAGCCCCGCTCAGGCCCAGCGAGAGGACCGCGCTCACGACCCACATGGTGAACGCCGTACGGGGCGGCGAGAGCCAGCCCGCGATCACCATGACGAGGAAGGCGGGGCCGAACGCCAGCGACACGGCGCCGCTGCTCGCGGGAATGAGGCACAACGGCAACGAGAGCCACCACGCGCCGATCGGGCGGAACATGGCGAGCGTCACGAGGAGGGCTCCCGCGAGCCCGAACGTGAAACCGTACGGCCCGGTGACGATGACGAAGAAACACACGAGCGCGGCCAGGCCCACGCAGCCCTGTGGCAGCCACCGCACCCACAGGAAGCGCGTCCTGCCCTCCCGTATCTCTCGGACGGGCAGCGGCCGGAACGCGAAGGCGTCCGCGAACAGGTCCTCCCGCACGACGCGCGCCACGAGCTCCGCGATCCGCCGCTCCGTCGCGAGTCCGGGAGCGAGCCTGTCGCGTCCGGAAGCCGAAGTCTCATTCATGCACACCACGCTAGGGCGCCGCGTGGCTCCCGGCGTCCCTCGCACGTACCCACTTCGGCCGTCCATCTCAAGGAGGACGCCACCGACTTGAGGGGGACCGCCCCGCCCACGACACGCCGTCAGTCCCCCGCCGGACGGACGGACCCCAGGACCGGACGGTCACCACCGGTCGTCATCGGCCATCCCCGATCATCCCCGGTCGCCACCAGCCATCCCCGGGCGCACCGGTCGCCACCGGTCGCCCCCCCGCCTCCCCGGTCATCGCCGCCCATCGCCACCCGTCGCCCCGGTCCCCGCCGCCCACCCCGCCCCCTCACCAGGCGAGTTGCGCGATCTCCTCCGCCACGACCGCCGAGGCGTCGGCCGCCGGGTCGACGAGTGCGTAGTGCCCGATGCCTTCGAGCAGCGTCATCCCCACGGGTTCCCCCGCCGCCGAGGCCGCGTCGGCGAAGGACTCGGCGACAGCGCAAGGGACTTCGGTGTCGTCGCGGCCCTGCACGAGCGTCGTCGCGATGCCGGTCGGCAGCAGCCGGGCCGGATCGGCGCAGGGCAGGCGTTCGCCGACCGCCGCAGGGCCGCCGAGGAAGGGCTCGACGGCGCCGTCGCACACGCCCCGCTCGCGCGCGAGCGCCAGGTCGGCGAGCGGCGCGAGCGCCACGACGCC
>NZ_JAAGLR010001014.1 GCF_010548245.1 Streptomyces sp. SID11385 | reverse complement strand
TCACCGCCGCGGCCGCCGCGGCTCTCGCCGCCGTACCGGCCGCCGCCCCCGCCGGGGCCGCCCCGCACCCCGACCGGCAGGAGGTCCGGGCCAGGCTCGACCGGCTCTACACCCAGGCGGAGCGCGCCACGGAGGCGTACAACCGGTCCGACGAGCGCGCCGACAAGCTGCGCGCCACCGTGCGCCGCTCGACCGACGCCGTCGCCCGCGCCCAGGAACGCGTCAACACGATGCGCGACGCCGTCGGTTCGCTCGCCGCCGCGCAGTACCGCTCCGGCGGCATCGACCCCGCGCTCGCCCTGCTGCTCACCTCCGACCCCGACCGCTACCTCAGCCACGCGGCCCTCCTCGACCAGGTCGGCCGGCAACGCGCCGCCGAACTCGGCCGCCTCGTCGACGCCCGGCGCGAACTCACCCAGGACCGTGCCGAGGCACGGGAGGCGCTGCGCCGCCTGGAGCGCACCCGCGCGGACGTTGCCCGGCACAAGCGCACGGTCGAGGCGAAGCT
>NZ_JAAGLR010000985.1 GCF_010548245.1 Streptomyces sp. SID11385 | reverse complement strand
CTCACGGGCGGTCTTCCCGTCGCCCCGGCGCCGTGGGAGAACGAGCAGGGCGCCGACCGCGTGACGATGCGCCAGGACCCGCTGGGCCCCGGCGCCGGTTCGCCGTCCTTCCCCGTGCCCGGGGCCGCCGCGCGCTTCCCCGAGCCGGTCACGCCGCCGCCCGCCGGGCCCGAGCAGCCGGCCGCGAAGGCCACGAAGTCCGCGAAGCCGAAGAAGAAGGGCCGCAGCAAGCTCGGCCTCCTCGTCGGCGTGGTCGTCGTCATCGCCGCGGGCGGTTACGGCGCGGGCCTCCTGATGAACCGTTCCGACGTGCCCAAGGGCACCACCGTGCTCGGCGTGGACATCGGCGGCGGCACGCGCGACGAGGCCGTCAACAAGCTGGACTCGGCCCTCGGCAAGCGCTCCCTCGCCGCGCTCCCGCTCACCGTCGACGGCAAGGCCGCGAGCCTCAAGCCCGACAAGTCGGGGCTCACGCTCGACAGCCAGGCGACCGTGCGCGGCGCGGCGACGAGCGACTACAACCCGGTCTCCGTCTTCGGCTCGCTCATCGGCAAGGAGCGCGTCGTCGACCCGGTCATGCCCGTCGACAAGGAGAAGCTCGCCGACGCCCTGAGCCGCGTCGCGGGTACGTCGGGCAGCCTCCAGGAGGGCACGATCAAGTTCTCGCCGGGCAAGGCGACCGCCGTGCACGGCAAGGCGGGCCGCACGCTCGACGTGAACAAGTCGATGGACGTCGTGGCGCAGGCGTACCGCGACCAGGTGGAGGCGGGAACGACCAAGCCGGTCTCGCTGCCGCTCACCGAGCACAAGCCGGAGATCTCCGACGCGGAGGTCGACCGCATGATGAAGGACTTCGCCGAACCGGCCATGTCCGGCCTCGTGACGGTCAAGGCCGGTGCCGCCTCGATCCAGTTCGGTCCGGACCGGTCGCTGCCGCAGATCCTCGGCGTGAAGGCGGTCGGCGGGAAGCTCGTCGACACGTACGACCTCAAGGCTCTTGAGGAGCTGTACGGCTCGACCTTCGACGGCGTCCTCATCACCCGTGGCACGGGCGAGAAGACGGCCGTGACGCCGCAGGACGTCGTGGGGGCGCTGCGGGAGGCGCTGCGGGGGAAGACGGGGGCGGAGCGGACGGTGGAGATCAAGACGAATCCCAACTGACCCCTCGCAGGGGCGGGCCGGTTCAACGGGCTCGCCCCTGCAAGCGGTTTGGGCTGCTCGCGGGTGGGCCCATCAGGGGCTCCGCCCCCGAACCCCCGCTCCTCAATCGCCGGAGGGGCTGAATTTTTGGCCTGCTGTACGGCGTGCCCCATGACATCTGTCATCCCTCACCCACGACGCGTGGCACTGCCGCGCTCGTCCCCTCTCGCGACATCCTCGTCTCTATGACGGATACACGTGAGACGGCGGGGGTGCCTCCCGTTGTCGCCTTTGACGGTGTGACGAAGAGTTATGGCGAGGTGCGGGCCGTGAGGGGGCTTTCGCTCGTACTGCGGGCCGGGGAGACCGTGGCGTTGCTCGGGCCCAATGGGGCGGGCAAGTCGTCCACGCTCGATCTTCTGCTCGGGCTGCGCCGTCCCGACGCGGGGACCGTGCGGCTCTTCGGCGACTCTCCCGAGCGCGCGATCGCCGCCGGGCGCGTCGGCGCGATGCTCCAGAGCGGCGGGCTCATGGAGGACGTGACGGTACGGGAACTCGTCACGTTCGCGGCGCGGCTCCACCCGCGCCCGTACCCCGTGGACGACACGCTCGCCGTCGCCGGGCTCATGGGCGTCGCCGAGCAGAAGGTGAACAAGCTCTCCGGCGGCCAGGAGCAGCGCGTACGGTTCGCGCTCGCCACCATCGGGGACTGCGACCTCATCGTGCTCGACGAGCCGACCACCGGCATGGACGTCACCGCGCGCCACGCCTTCTGGGCGACGATGCGCGAACAGGCCGCCTCGGGCCGTACGGTCCTCTTCGCCACGCACTACCTGGAGGAGGCCGACGCGATCGCCGACCGCGTCCTCGTCCTCAACAAGGGCCGCCTCCTCGCCGACGGCACGGCCGCCGAGGTCAAGGCGCGCGCGGGGGCCCGCCGGATCTCCTTCGACCTCGAACCCTCCGCGACCGCCGGGGTCGCCGAGCGCCTGCGCCCGCTGCCCGGGCTCACCGAGGTCGTCGTCTCGGGCCACTCCGTGCGCCTCGCCTCGCGCGACGCCGACGCGACCGTCCACGCCCTCTACGGCCTCGGCGACCTCTACCCGCGCAACCTCGAAGTCACGGGTCTCGGGCTCGAACAGGCATTCATCGCCCTCACGACGGCCGAGGAGGCCACGACCGCATGAGCAACGCATCCGCCGCGGTGCCCCAGGCGCCCGCCGCCCGCCCCACCACCGTCCCCCGCTCCTCGCTCTCCCGCACCCTCGCCCTCCTGCGCCTGGAGGTCGCGCGGACCACGCGCAACGGGAAGTTCCTCTTCTTCTCGGTGCTCTACCCGGCCGGTCTCTTCCTCCTCATCACGGCGGGCCAGGACGGCGACGCCAAGGTCGGCGACCTGACCCTCTCCGCGTACTTCATGGTCTCGATGGCGTCCTTCGGCGCGCTCACCGCCGTGCTCGTCGGCAACAGCGAGCGCATCGCGAAGGAGCGCGAGAAGGGCTGGGTGCGGCAGTTGCGGCTCACGCCGCTGCCGGGGCACGGCTACGTCCTCAGCAAGATCGGCTCGGCGGCCGTCGTGAGCCTGCCCTCGATCGTCGTCGTCTTCGTCGTCGGCGCGACCGTCAAGGGCGTCCGGCTCGACGCCTGGCAGTGGCTCGCGCTCCTCGGCCTCATCTGGGCGGGCAGCCTCGTCTTCGCCGCGCTCGGCGTGGCGCTCGGCTACCTCGCCACCGGTGACGCGGTCCGGCCGCTCACGATGCTCATCTACTTCGGCCTGTCGATGCTCGGCGGGCTCTGGCTGCCCAGTACGAACTTCCCGCACTGGCTCCAGGACATCGCCTCCTGGACCCCGACCCACGCCTACGCGGCGCTCGGCCAGGCCGTCGAGGCGGGCGGCGCGCCGCACGCGCGGGACGTGCTCGTGGTCCTCGGCTACCTTGTCGTCTTCACGGCGGTCGCGGCGCGGCTGTACCGCAGGGACACCCTGAAGGCGTGACGGCACCGATGACGACGAGTGAACCCCCGCCCCGCTCCCGCCTCCCGCGCGCCCTCGCGTCGTTCGCCCGCCCCGCGCTCATCGGCCGGCCGCCGGGCAACCGGCGCGAGGTGCGCGGGAAGGTCCTGTGGATCGGGGTCTGGCTCGTCTTCCTGATCGACCCGCTGGACGACCTCCTCGGCGGCCCGCACACGGCGCCGGGCCGTGCGGCGGGGTGGGCGGGACTGCTCGTGTTCGTCGGGTGCTACCTGACGCTCGTCGTGCGGGACGTCACGCGCGCGTACGCGACGCTCCGCACGCTCGTCCTGCTCGGCCTCATGCTGGCCCTCGCCGTCGCGCTGCCGCTCGGGCTCGGGAACTCCTGGTACGTCCTGCTCGTCTACTTCGCCGTCGCGTGCGCCGCCGTGCTGCCGCTGCCGTACTCGCGGTACGCGGTCGTCGCCTCCGCCGCGCTGCTCCTCGTCCTCCCGCCGCTGCGCGGCCACGACCCCGAGTGGGGCACGGTGATCCCCGTCCTGCTCGGCGGTTTCGCGATGACGGGAGTACGGGAACTGGTGCGCACGACCGTCGAACTGCGCCGCGCCCGCGCGACCGTCGCGCAGCTCGCCGCGAACGAGGAGCGGCTGCGCCTCGCCCGCGACCTGCACGACCTGCTCGGCCACTCGCTCTCGCTCATCACGCTCAAGAGCGAACTCGCGGGCCGCATGCTGCCCGCGCAGCCCGCCGAGGCCGCCCGGCAGGTCGCCGAGATCGAACAGGTCGGCCGCCAGGCCCTCATCGACGTCCGCGCGGCGGTCGGCGGCTACCGGCAGCCCACGCTCGACGGCGAACTCGCGGGCGCCCGCATCGCTCTCGTCACGGCGGGCATCGAGGCGCGGCTCCCCGAGGAGGCGCCCGCGCTGCCCCCGGAGCCCGCCGCCGCGCTCGCCTGGGTCCTGCGCGAGGCGGTCACCAACGTCGTACGCCACAGCGGCGCCCGCGCCTGCCAGGTGACCCTGACCACGCGCCAGAGCCTCCAGGGCCCGTACCTGGAGCTGCGCGTGGAGGACGACGGCGAGGGCGCGGCGGGCGCGGCACCGGGCCACGGCCACGGTCTGACGGGCCTGCGGGAACGCCTCGCCGACGTCGGCGGCACCCTGACGACGGGCCCGG
>NZ_JAAGLR010000955.1 GCF_010548245.1 Streptomyces sp. SID11385 | reverse complement strand
CGACGACCCCGGCGCCGCGATCGTCGTCACCGAACCCGGCACCCCCGAGGGCTACGCCCGCGTCCTCGCGGCGCGCGACCGCCTGCTCGCCGCCGGGCTGCACGTCGCCGCCCCCTGCCCGCACGACGGGCGCTGCCCCATCGAGCCGGGCCGCGACTGGTGCCACTTCTCGGCCCGCGTCGCGCGCTCCTCGCTGCACCGCCAGGTGAAGGGCGGCGCGCTGCCGTACGAGGACGAGAAGTTCTCCTACGTCGCGGCCACGCGCGCCACCCCCGAGCGCGTCCCCACCCGTATCCTGCGCCGCCCGCAGATCCGCAAGGGCCAGGTCCTCCTGGAGCTGTGCGAGCCGGACGAGTCCCTGCGCCGCGCGACGGTCACGAAGCGGCAGGGGCCCCTCTACCGGGCGGCGCGGGACATCGACTGGGGCGACGCGTGGCCCCCGGCCGAGGACGCGGCGGCGGTGGACGCGGGCGGGGGCACGGACGGCTGAACGAGCGCGGGCCGCAGTTCCTGCGTACAGCACTTCACGCTTCCGCCCCCTTTCACCAGCTCGTCCAGCTCCGCCCCCACCGGGTCGAAGCCCCGCTCCCGCAGCGGGCCGAACAGGCCCCGCGCCTCGCGCGGCAGCACCACGTGCCGCCCGTCCGAGACCGCGTTGAGGCCCAGGGCGAGCGCGTCCGCCTCGCTCGCGAGGAGCGCGTCGGGGAAGAGCGCGGCGAGGACCGCGCGGCTGCCCGGCGAGAACGCGCCCGGGAAGTACACGACCTCCTCGCGCTCCGCGTCGAGGACGGCGAAGGCCGTGTCCAGGTGGTAGAAGCGCGGGTCGACCAGCTCCAGGCCGATCGCCGGGCGGCCGAAGAACTCCTGCGCCTCGGCCGGCGCGAGCGGCGAGGAGCGGAAGCCGTGCCCGGCGAGGAGCCAGCGGCCCGTCACGGCGAAGTCCCCCTCGCCCTCGTTGACCCGCACGGGCACCCCGACCTCCGCCCAGCCCCGCGCCGTGAACCAGGCCCGGTGCGCCGCCGCCTCCGGCTCCCGCTCGGCGAAGGCGAACCGCGCCCCGAGCACCCGCCCGCCGACCACGGTCGCCCCGTTCGCCGCGTACACCATGTCCGGCAGCCCCGGCTCCGGGCCGAGCACGTCCACCGTGTGCCCGAGCGCCCGGTAGCGGGCCACGAGCCCCTCCCACTGCGCGAGCGCCCGCGCCCGGTCCACGGGGGTGCCCGGGTCCATCCACGGGTTGATCGCGTAACGGACCTCGAAGTGCTCAGGGGGGCACATCAGGTAGTGGCGCGGGCTCGCCTCGCGGGCGCTCGCGGTACGGATCACGGCAACCTCCTCGTACGCGGAGTACGGAGATCTCGCGGGCCCGCGCGCGCTCGCGCGGCCCGCCGCCGCGCCACCCCGGCACGGCACGGCCAT
>NZ_JAAGLR010000924.1 GCF_010548245.1 Streptomyces sp. SID11385 | reverse complement strand
TGGGGCCGGTGTCGGTCGGCGGCTCCTGGCTGTGGGTCGGGCCGGTGCTCGGCCGCGACTCGGTGGGGGGCTCGGCGCTCTCCCGGCCGCCGCCGGTGCCCTTCTCGTGCGCGCGGGCACGGGCACCGCTGCCGCTGAGCACGATCACCGCGTCCACCGGGCTCACCCGGATCTCCGCGCGCCAGCCGTGCGACGGCGTGCGCCCGCGCACCACGTGCGCCAGTACCGTCACCGACTCGCCCCGTTCGAGCCGCCCCGCGTGCTTGCTCAGCCGTACCCAGTCGGCTCCCGTCGCGAGGCTCCAGTCGAGCGGCGCGCGGCCGGTGGCGCGCAGCGTGATCAGGCTGAGGTCGCCGCGCGTGCGCACGGTGATGGCGAGCCCCGAGGCGCCCGCGCGGTGCTTGCCCTCCGGGTCGACGACGGTCGCCGAGAGCGGCGCGCCCGCGTCCTGGGCGCTGCCCGCGTTCTCGTACGGCTCGGCTCCCGTACCGTCCTTGCCCTCGCTGTCCCGCGCGCTCACCGCGCGCCCGCCGTCCGGGCCGTCGTCGAAGAACGGCAGGCCGCCCCCGTACGAGGTCCACAGCGCGAGGAGCGGCGCGGCGACGACGGTCGCCACGACCGTCGTGGTGACGGCGCGCGAGCGCAGGCGTTCGCGCCGGGCCGCGCGCTCCCGCGCGTCCATCGGGAAGCCCTTGCGGTCGAGCCGCAAATGCTCGGCGCCTTTGCGGCGCTTGGACGACTCGGCGGCGGGGCGCGCGAGGATCTCGGTGCGCGGGGCGGTGAGGACGGGCAGCGCGTCCGGAGTGACGGCCGTGCCGGGCCACGGCTCGGCGGCGCCGGCGCGTTCGGCGGTACGGCGGCAGCGCGGGCACTCGTCGACGTGGCGCACCAGCT
>NZ_JAAGLR010000889.1 GCF_010548245.1 Streptomyces sp. SID11385 | reverse complement strand
ACGGCCACCTGGACGGGCACCGGGAGCCGCAGTTGCTCCGGCGGTTCGCGCCGCGCGCTCCGCGCCTCGCCCGGGCTGCCTGGCCGCGCGCGGGTCCCGCTCCCGGGTCGGGGGGTTGCGGCGTCACCGCTGGGCGTGTGGGCCATGGCGTACCTCCTCCGTCCTGGAGCGCGCTCCGCTCCCCGTCACCGTGACCGCGTGTGCCCCCATCCTCGCTTCCCGCACTGACAATCGGCCCTGAGCTGGACATTCACCCCGATCGGGGGACACGGGACGGCCCGGCTGCTCGCGCGGGGCGGGGTGGCGCGGGGGCGCGGGCCGCGTCCGGACGCCGCCCGCTCGTTCACCCCGGCTCCGTGATGCCGCCTCCGGGTTGCCCGGCCGCCGCGGAGCCGTCGCCGCCCCTCAGCTCCCGTCGCAGCCAGGCGCACCAGGCCGCTCGCCGGGGTGCGAGGAGCCCGATCGCCGTGAACAGCACGGTGTTGCCCAGCATCAGGACCGCCAAGGCCCAGTTCCGGTCCGGCACGTAGAGGAGCGCACCGCACAGGAAGAGCGCCGGGAGGCCCCAGCGCATCCACGGCCCCTGCGGGACGGACTCCTCGCGTGCGAGGACGGACCGCGCGACGGCGCGCTCCACAGGGCCCCTCGGGGCATGACCGCGGCTCAGCCGCGCGCCTGTCCGCAGGCAGGTGCGCACGGGCACGCGATCGGCGCGCGCCCCCAGCCACAGGCGGCCGAGGAGCACGCCCACGATGACGAGGGCGAAGGGAACGAAAATCACGACGCCCCCGCGGAACTCCCCCGCCATGACCGCCGGGACGCCGAGAAAGGCCCACGCGAATCCTCCCGCCAGGAACCACCCGGGCTCTCTCGCCGGTCCCCGTGCCACCATCGGCGCCCCCCGTCTTCTGTCCGTCGTGCGCCTCCGGGTACCCCCGGAGCGGGAAGGCAAGGGGCCGCATGCGGGACGCGGGCACGGCCAAGGGGCCCCCGCCCGGTTCCGCCGCCCCGTGTCGGCGGTACCGGTGCGAAGGGCCCCCGATCCGTGCACCACTGTGCCGTCCGCGCAGGTCGGAGCCCATCCGTCGATGTACTCAACCCGCTTCCTGAGTAGCGGTACTCAGGGGCTGGGGCGGGGCATCCATCCGGCGCCGGGCGGGGGAGGCGGGACAGGGCGCGGGGCGGGTGTGAGCGGCGGATAAAGTCGCTGACATGGCACGGATTGTGGTGATCGGCGCGGGGCTCGGCGCCATGGCGGCGGCGGCGCGGCTCGCGATCGCGGGGCACCGGGTGGTGGTGCACGAGCGGGGCGCGACGTACGGGGGCGCGCTCGGCGAGTACGCGCGGGACGGCTTCCGCTTCGACACGGGGCCGGGGCTGCTGACGCTGCCCGCCGTGTACCGCGACCTGTTCGTGAAGACGGGGCGGGCGGAGCTGGAGGACCGGGTCGTCCTGGAGCAGGTGGACCCCGCGGCGCGCCACGTCTTCGCCGACGGGACGGAGTGCGCGCTGCCGAACGCCTCGCGCGGCGGGGTCGCGCAGGCGCTGGACACGGCGCTCGGCGCGGGCGCCGGGGCGCGGTGGACGGACTTCCTCGGCCGGGCGCGGGAGGCGTGGGACCGTACCCGCCGTCCGCTCCTGGAGGAGACGCAGTGGCCCAACTGGCAGGTCCTCGCGGAGCGGGAGCCCTATCCTGCGCTGCCCGTGCGCAGGCTGCTGCGCCGCGAGCGGCGCGCGACGACGCTCGCCGAGGTGGGCGAGCTGGAGCTGCGCGAGCCTCGGCTGCGGGCGCTCCTGGAGAGTTACGCGCTCGCGGCCGGGCTGGACGCCGAGCGGGCCCCGGCGAGCGCGGCCGTGCTGCCGTTCGTCGAGCACACCTTCGGTGTGTGGGCGGTACGGGGCGGACTGCGGGCGCTCGCGGAGGCGGTGCACGCGCGGTGCGTCGAGCGGCGCGTGGAGTTCGTGTTCGGCTCGGAGGTGACGCGGATCGCCGAGAAGGACGGGCGCGCGGCGGATGTCGGGCTGGCGGACGGCTCGCTCGTGGAGGCGGAGCACGTGGTGGCGGGCGTCGCGCCCTCGGTCCTCGCGCGGCTGCTCGGCGGCAGCCCGCCGTGGCCGGCGGACGGGGTGCCGGCCCGTACGGAGGGGGCCGCGCGTCTCCTCGTGCTGCTCGCGCTGCGCGGGGAGCGCCCGGCGGGAACCGTCGTGCGCACGGTGCTGCACAGTCCCGAAGCGGC
>NZ_JAAGLR010000859.1 GCF_010548245.1 Streptomyces sp. SID11385 | reverse complement strand
GGCGGGCGCGTCGGCGGGGACGTCCGGCGCGGGGGCCTCGGCGGTCGGCGCGGTCCGCTCGGGGGCGGGCGCGGTCGGGGCATTCTCGGGGACGCGGGGGTGCGGGGTGCGGCGGGAGGGGAGCGAGTCGAGGGTGCCACGGACGGGGAGCGGGGGGTGCCCGGCGGCGGACGGGGCGTCGGGGGTACGGGGCTCGGGAGTACGCGGCTCGGGGGGCGTCTCGGGCGAGGCGGGCGCTTCACGAGCCTCACCCGGCACGGGCGTCGCACCCGGGGCAGGCACCGCACCCCGCGCAGGCTCCGGCTCCGGCTCCCCCGCCGGGGGCATCCGGTCCGTACCGCCCGGCAGCGGCGTCTCGCCCGTACGGGAGGACTCGTCCTCGCCGTCCGGCACGGGCACCGCGGTGCTCCCGCCCGCCGGAGCGCTGTCGTCGTCCTCGACGAGTTCCGCCTCGACGGGCTCCGCCTCCGCCGCCGCGCCGCCCGCCGCGACCTGTGCCGGGGTGGCGGGTTCCTCGCCCAGGAGGGCGGTGGGCAGGACGACGACGGCCTGGACTCCCCCGTAGATGTTGCTCTGGAGGCGGACGGCGATGCCGTGGCGGCGGGCGAGTGTGGCCACGACGTAGAGGCCGATGCGGCCGTCCTGGAGGAGACCCGCGAGGTTCACCTGGTCGGGGTCGGCGAGGACGGTGTTCATGCGGTGGCGCTCGGCGGGGTCGAGGCCGAGGCCCCGGTCCTCGATCTCGACGGCGAGCCCGGCGGCGACCCGGCCCGCGCGGAGCAGGACGGGCGTGTGCGGCGCGGAGAAGAGCGTCGCGTTCTCGACGAGTTCGGCGATGAGGTGGACGATGTCGGCCACGTTCTGGCCGTGCACCGCGCCGTCCACGGGCGGGACGAGGCGGACGCGCGGGTACTGCTCGACCTCGGCGACCGCCGAGCGCAGCACCTGCTGGAGCGGGATGGGGGTGCTCCACTGGCGGCGCGAGACGGAGCCGCCGAGCACGGCGAGGTTCTCGGCGTGCCTGCGGGTGCGGGTCGCGAGGTGGTCGATGTGGAAGAGGCCCTTGAGGAGGGCGGGGTCCTCGGTGCCGCTCTCCAGTTCGTCGAGCACCTGGATCTGCCGGTGCACGAGCGACTGGAGCCGCCGCGAGAGGTTGACGAAGACCTCGACCTTCTGTTCGTGACCCGCGTGGCTGGAGAGCTGCGAGGCGCGCACGACGGAGGCCATGGCGACGTCGTGGAAGCGGTGGAGCTCGTCGGCGAGCAGGTCGAGCCCGTCGCCGCCGCGGTCGGGCCGCGACGGTGCCTCGCGCACCGGGGGCAGTTCGCCGCGCCGCAGGCGGTCGACGAGGCCGCGCAGTTCGGTCTGGCGGCGGGCGCTCGTGGTGCGCAGCGCGCCGACGCGGTCGA
>NZ_JAAGLR010000831.1 GCF_010548245.1 Streptomyces sp. SID11385 | reverse complement strand
CTGCACCGCATGTACGGAGCCGGCGACGGAACCGTGACCGACGTAGCCAACGAGGCGTCCCACTCCAACTGGAAGGGCGTGCGCGTCACCCACCGCGGTGACTGGACCGGCGACGGCTACGAGGACCTCATCGCCGCCCGGCACGACGACGCCGCCGACGCCGACCGACTGTGGGTCCACCCCAACAACGGCTACGGCTTCGCCTGCACCGACTGCACCGAGGAAGACGGCGGAGCCCGCCAGGAACTCACCGTCTACGACGACAACAACAACCACTGGCAGAACGCCGACCAGATCCTCGCCATCGGCGATGTCGACGGCGCCCTCGACTACGACGGCGACGGAACCCCCGACACCCCAGGGCACCCCGATCTCCTCGTCAAGCAGGGCGACCAGCTCTGGCTCTACTACGCCACCGACGACAACCGCCTCGACACCGACCACGACCCCGTCCTCCTCGGCGACAACACCTGGGCCAACACGGACCTCTTCGCCCCCGGCGACACCAACGGCGACGGCCACGTCGACCTCGGCGCACGCGACCGCACCACCGGCGACGTCTACATCTACCCCGGCACGGGCAACGACGGACTGCCCGACCTCGCGCACGGCGTGAAGGTGCCGACCACCCTCACCACCACCGCCAACCCCCTCCTCACCTCACCCGGGGACGCCGACCACAGCGGCGCCTTCGACCTCTGGTACACCCAGGTGACCGGCTCCGGCACCAAGCTCGTCGGCCACCGGGACCCCGCCACCGGCAAGTCGACCAAGGTCGAAATGCCTGCGGACTTCGCCCCCTTCCGCACCATCAGCTAGATACCGAACGTCAACGCTGCCCGGAAGAACGGCCCGGTCGCCCCTCGGACCAGCGAGGAGCGGCCGGGCCGCGGGCAGAAACTCGTCGAGACCGGGCACCTCCCGAACCCCCGGTTCCCCCTCACCCGCCACCCCCGCCCCTGGCAGGGGCGATACGCCCCGATCGCGCGGGTCTGCTCCACCGCCTCACCCCGCCTCGCCCTTCCACGCCCGACAATCCATTCACCATGATGCATTGACTTCACGAATAGTGAAGCCCTAGCGTCCGTCGCGTCACGCCTCGGCCGCTTCCGCGGAGAGTCGCGCCGTCCATGCCAGAGCCGCTCATGGAGGACCCGCACCATGTCCACGCCGCAGACCGCCCCGCCACGGGCCCGCAGCGGGCCCACTCCGCTGCTGCTCCTCCTGCTGGCCTTCGTGTGCACGCTGGAGGGGTACGACACGGCGTGCTTCGGGGTCACCGTCCCCTCGCTCCTGGCCGACCACTCGCTCGGTCTGGACACGGGGACGGCGGGGAACATCGGCTCGTACACGTCGATGGGCGGCATCCTCGGAGCGGCGCTCGCCGCGAACGGGGTGCGCAGGTACGGGAGTCGGCGCGTGCTCCTGTGGGGCATCGCCCTCTTCACGGCGGGCATGCTCGCCTCCAGCCTCGCCCCGGGCGCCGGCGTGCTGGCCGCCGCGCGCGCGGTCGTCGGTATCGGGCTCGGCGTCGTGATGCCGACCGTGACCGCTTATGCCGCCGAGTTGTCGCCGCCTGATCGCCGCAGTCGCAACGTGGGCCTGATGATGACCGGTTACGCGCTCGGTGCGCTCGCCTCGGCGCCGCTCGGCGCGGTCCTCCTGCCGGAGCAGTCGTGGCGGTGGATCTACGTCGCCGGTACGGTGCCCGCCGTCGTGCTGATGTGCGTCGCGCCCCGCTTCTTCCCGTCGACCGGGCGGGCGGAGGCCGCCGAGAGCGGGTCCTCCTTGCGGCATCTGCTCCAGCGCGGCACGCTCGCGGTCACGCTCCTGTTCTGGGGGCTGTCGTTCTTCGGTCTGTTGCTGGTGCTGGGCGTCAGCACCTGGCTGCCCACGTTGATGCACGAGAGCGGCTACTCGCTGGGCTCGTCCCTCGTCCAGACGACTGTGATGTGGGCGGGCGCGGGGGTGGGGATGGCCGCGGGAGGGCGCGTCGCCGCCGTGATCGGCATCAAGCCGGTCGTCGTCATCGCCTTCCTGAGCGGCGCGGTGGGCGTGGTCGCGATCAGCGCGGGGCCGCCGCTGTGGCTGCTCTTCGTCCTCATGTTCCTCGGCGGCCTCGGTTTCATCGGCTCGCAGTCACTGACCAACACCTTCGTCGTCACCCGGTACCCGGAACACCTGCGGGGCCCCGGGCTCGGCTGGGCGCTCGCCGTGGGCCGGATCGGCGCGGTGGTGGGCCCCTCGCTCACCGGCTGGACGCTGGACTCGGGCCTGGGCGTGCGCTGGTGCTTCTACCTCCTCGCCCTCGCCGGCGTCTGCGGCGCCGTCCTCGCCGCGTGCGTCCCGGCCGTCCGTACTCCGCAGCAGGTGAGGGGCGGCGCGAAAGCGGTCCGCGCGGAACCTGCCTGAGGCGGCGTCCACCGGGTACCCGACGGTGCGTCAGCGAAGGAACGCACCATGACGGAGGACGAGATGGCGCAGACGAAGACGAAGAAGACGTCCGGCACGACAGCGAAGAAGACCTCCGGCACGACCGGCAAGAAGTCCGCCTCCGCCGCCGGGAAGACGGTGGGCGGGAAGGCGAAGACCGCTTCGGGGAAGAAGGCGGCGGGCAGCGCCCTCGCGCAGAAGGGCTCCGGGAAGAAGACGACCGGCTCCGGCTCCGCCTCGGCGGCCGGGAAGACCGTCGCTGCCTCGAAGCCGACGAAGGCGGAGAAGAAGGCGGCGGCGAGCGCGCTTTCCCAGGCCCCGGCCACGAAGAAGAAACCGGGCAAGAAGATCCTCACCGCCGCCGCGAAGACCCTCGCGGACCGCAAGGCGAGCAAGAAGGCCCGCTCCGAGGCGGCGGGCACGCTGGCCCGCGCGGCAGCGGCGGCGATGCGCTGAGCCGCCCCGCCCCGCCCCGCCCCGCCCCGTACCGCCCCACCCCGTACCGCCATCGCCCGCGCCCCGTCCCCCTCGG
>NZ_JAAGLR010000793.1 GCF_010548245.1 Streptomyces sp. SID11385 | reverse complement strand
CGAGCCACCGCGACCGCCTCGCCGCGGGCGAGCCACCGCAGCCGCGCCGCGACGACGCCGTGACCGCCGCGCGCAAACTCGCGGCGCGCGAACGCGAGCAGGCGCGGCTCGACGCGCAGGAGGCGCTCGACGACCCGCTCGTCATGGCCGAACGGCGCCTCGCGGGCGAGGCGTTCCACGGGTACGTCGAGTCCGTCGAGATGACGTACACCGAGGGGCGCAGGCCACGGCCCCGGCCCGTGCTCACCGTACGCACCGAGGACCTGCCGCAACTCGCCGAGCGGACGCCGGTGTTCCGGGTGCTCGAAGGCAAGCCGCAGACCGCCGACTTCACGGGACGCACGGCGGACGGGGCGCTGCTGCTCACCGTGCGGGACCGGATGGGGCGCGGCGCGGAGCCGGACGCGGGCTCCGTACCGGCCGCCGGGGAGACCTTGTGCTTCACGCTCTTCCCGCACGATCAGCGCCCCGGGCCCGGGCTGCCGGACGCGGAGGCGACGCCGTGGACGCACGGGGGGCCGCCGGGCGGCGCGCCCGTGGCCGAGACGCCGGACGCGGTGACCGAGGAGGACGTGCTGTGACGGACACCGAGACCTCCGGGGCGGGGGCGGGCGAGGTCTTCGATCCCGGGGCGGAGGCGGCGCGCGCGACGGACGCGATCCTCGCGGACACGCTGCACGGGACGCACCGGGGTGTCGTGGTGGACTCGCCGCCCGGCGCGGGCAAGTCCACGCTCGTCGTGCGCGCCGCGCGCGAACTCGTCGCGGCCGGGCGGCGGCTGATGATCGTGGCGCAGACGAACGCGCAGGTCGACGACCTCGTGCTGCGGCTCGTGGCGAAGGACCCCGAGCTGCCCGTGGGACGCCTGCACAGCAGCGACCAGGACGCCTACGACCCCGCGCTCGACGCGTTCCCGCAGGTGGTGAAGTCGAGCCGGGCCGGGGACCTCGCGGAGTTGCCCGTCGTCGTGTCGACGGCGGCGAAGTGGGCGCACGTGCGGGACGTCGAGCCGTGGCCGCACGCGATCGTCGACGAGGCGTACCAGATGCGCTCGGACGCGCTCCTCGCCGTCGCGGGCCTCTTCGAGCGCGCCCTTTTCGTCGGGGACCCGGGGCAGCTCGACCCCTTCGCGCTCGTCGGCGCGGACCAGTGGGCGGGCCTCGCTCACGACCCCTCGGCCTCCGCCGTCGCCGCCCTCCTCGCCCACAACCCCGACCTGCCGCAGCACCGCCTCCCGGTCTCCTGGCGGCTGCCCGCCTCGGCCGCGCCGCTGGTCAGCGCCGCCTTCTACCCGTACACGCCCTTCCGCAGCGGTACGGGCCCGGGCGAACGGCACCTCGGCTTCGCCGCGGCGGGCGACGGCTCGCCGTACGACGCCGTGATCGACGAGGCGGCGGCGAGCGGCTGGGGGCTGCTCGAACTGCCCGCAAAGCTCACGCCCCGCACCGACCCGGAGGCCGTCGGCGCGATCGCCCGTCTCGTACGGCGGCTCCTGGACCGCGAGGGCAGCTCGGTCTCGCCCGGCGAGGACGCGGTACCGCTCACGGCGGCCCGGATCGCGGTCGGCACGGCGCACCGCGACCAGGCGGCGGCGGTCCGGGAAGCCCTTGCGGCGCTCGACGTCACGGACGTCACCGTGGACACGGCGAACCGGCTCCAGGGCCGCGAGTACGACGTGACCGTCGTCCTGCACCCGCTCTCGGGCCGCCCCGACGCGACCGCCTTCCACCTGGAGACGGGCCGCCTGTGCGTACTCGCCTCGCGCCACCGGCACGCGTGCCTCGTGGTGTGCCGGGCGGGCGTCGCCGAACTGCTCGACGCGCACCCTTCGACGGAGCCGGTGCGGCTGGGGGTCGAGCTGCGGTTCCCGGACGGGTGGGAGGCGCATCACGCGGTGCTCCATGAGTTGGGGCGGCATCGGGTGGAGGTGTGAGGAGCGCGGCGGGCGTGGGGGCGCTTGCCGTCGCTCGCGGTGGGCTCGGCGGAGGCCAAAGGCCGGTCTTGCGGGGGCGGGGGACAATGGTGGGTGGTGCGGAGGTGGTCCGTGCCGCCCCCACGTGTGCGATGGAGGAAGTTTCTATGGCGGAGCCCGAACGGCGACCGCGGCTGCGTCCCGCGCCGCTGCTCCACGAGCCGAAGGAGGTCGCGGCCGATCCCGAGCACTTCTTCGACCTGGAGGCGATCGAGGACCCGCGCCGGCTGCTGGACCGGGCGACCGAGCTGAGCCACGCCTTCCGCGCCGCCACGGACCGCGCGATCGAGTACCAGGCCATCGCCGCCGCGCAACTCGCCGACCCGCGCCGCTTCGACCGCCTCACGGCGGCGTCGATCGGCGAGCGGGCGCAGTGGACGGAGGACTACGCGCGGAAGATGATCGAGTTCGGGCGCGATCTGCTCAAGGGGGAGCCCGAGGAGGGGTGACGTCCCGCGTCCGGGTGGGTCGCGCGGCCCGGCGGCGGGGCAACGAGGGCCGGCAGCGGGCACGCGTGCCGGGCATATGCCGGGTGACAGGGCACGGTACGCCCGTACGGCACGCCTTGTCCCCGTTTCCGCGAACCTCGTCCGCCGCCGCGGCGGCCCGGGCGACCGTGGGGGCATGACGACGAGCAGCGCGGAGCGGGAGTGGAGCACACAGCGGGAGCCGCGTACACAGCGGCCTGAGACGCGCGCACGGCGGGAGCCGCGCCCGGAGCGGGAGCGGCGCGACGGCACGGGCGCGACGGAGGCGGCGGGCGACCCGGACGGGGTC
>NZ_JAAGLR010000760.1 GCF_010548245.1 Streptomyces sp. SID11385 | reverse complement strand
GGGCCCGGGGCGGCCGTTCGCCGGAGGGCGCGTCGGCCGCCGTGCCGAAGTCGATGACGAGGCCCACGCGCTTGCGGCCCGCGAGCGCCTTCGTGCCCGCGCAGATCGCGGCGAAACCGTCCTTCGCGCGCGGCCGGGTCGCGTCGCCCGCGTCCTCGCTCACCGCGAAGCGGAACCCGGCCACGTCGCCGTCGCCGGGGCGCGCGAGCGCGGGCCCGCGGGTCGCGTACTGCCACGCGCCCGCGTCCGTACGTTCCCAGAACGACCAGTACCGGTACGCGCTCGCGGCCGAGGCGGGCGCGGCGAGGCCGAGGACGCAGGCGAGCGCGGTCAGCAGGAGGAGGACGTGGCGGGGCACGGTCACCGCGACGCGTTCCTCTTGTTGCGGCTGCTCAGCAGGAAACCGATCCCGGCCCCCGCCGCGAGGCCGACGCCCACGAACCACCACGGGCTCGACCCGCCGCCGTCGTCCTTCTCCTTCTTGCCGGACTTCTCGGTGGACCCGCCGGAGTCCTTCGCCCGCACGGTCGCGCCCGCGACCGTCTTCCCGCCCGGGCCCGTCGCCGCGAGCTTCGCGGGCAGGTCGCGGCCCACGAAGTCGGCCGGGTCGGCGCCGGTCGCGTGCGCGGCCAGGATGAGCTGGGACCACGCGGCGGGCCCCGTCTTCTCGGCCCACGCGGGACCCTCGGACCGCAGCCAGTCGACCGCCTCGCGCGCCTCCTCCGGCATCCCGGCCGCCGCGAGCGCGACGGCGGTGTCCGCGGTGTTGCCCGCGTCGGGCTTCGGCTTCGCGCCCGGCAGCGCCGTCGTCACGGCGCCGTTCTCGCCGAGGACGCCGCCGAGCCACACGGCGCCGTTGCGCGCGGCGTCCTTCGCCGTACGGGGCGAGGCGCAGCGCGTGCTCCCGCCGGTCTCCTCGTGGGGCGCGGCGACGACGAAGCCCGCGCCGTAGCCGGCCGTGACGGCGGCGGCGGTCGCGTCGGTGTTCGCGACGAGGGAGCCGTCCTTCTCGGGCTGGAAGCCGAAGGCGCTCCCGGCCTTGCCGGGCGACTGCTTCGCGTCGCACTTCAGCGCGAAGGAGAGCAGCGCGTCCTCGGCCGACTCGCCGCCCTTCGTGACGTCGGCGGGCCGCACGCCGAGCGCGCGCAGCGCGCCGATCACGACGGAGGTCGAGTTCGCGTCGGACGGCGAACCGGCCGTGTACCCCCAGCCGCCGTCCTTGTTCTGCGCGGACTTCAGCCAGGAGAGGGCCTTCTCGGCCTCGGCCCGGTGCCCGCCGATCGCGGCGAACGCCTGGATCGCCGCGCCCGTCTGGTTCGTGTCCACCTTGTCCTTCGGCCCGCAGTCCGCCGCGGGCTTCGCACGGTACGGCGCGAAGGAGCCGTCCGCGCACTGCTGCGCCACGAGCCAGTCCACCGCCTTCACCGGCAGCTTCCGGCCCGCCGTGTCGAGCGCGACGAGGGACAGCGACTGCCGCCACACCCCGTCGTACGTGGGGTCCTGCGTCCCGAAGAGCCCTTCGGCGGGACCCGGCGCGGCGGCGGACGCGATGGCCGGGGACGCGGCGAGGGCGGGCGCCGAGGCGAGGCCGAGGGCGCCGGTGGCGACGAGGGGGACGGCGGCGGCGAGACGGCGGAGGTTCATGCGGGGCGGCTCCTGGCGGGGCGCGCCTGGCCGGGGGCGCGGGGATTTCGGGGCCGCACCACCTTAGCTGGCGGGCGCTTTCGACGGCTTTGGCGGGCACCACCCCCGCCCGCGGGCACGCGGGCCCCACTCCCGCCCTGACGTGCTCTTCGTCACCTCCCGCACCCGGTGTCCCGCCGAGGCTACTTGCCGGTAGATTCTGGGGGCGGACGACGATCAAGGGGAACTTGTTCGGTTTTGCAGTCCCGGCGTAGGCTCGCCGGACGTTCAGGAAAGAGAGGGTGCCTGGAGTGACCGCCGAGGCCCTGGGTGCCCGCGCCGGACTCGACCGCCCGCTGCGCATCGCCCTGCTCACGTACAAGGGAAACCCTTTCTGCGGGGGGCAGGGCGTCTACGTGCGCCACCTCTCGCGCGAACTCGCCCGGCTCGGGCACGAGGTCGAGGTGCTCGGCGCCCAGCCGTACCCCGTGCTCGACGAGGGCGTCCCGCTCACCGAGGTCGCGAGCCTCGACCTCTACCGCCAGCCCGACCCCTTCCGCACCCCGCGCCGCGAGGAGTACCGGGACTGGGTGGACGCCCTGGAGGTCGCCACGATGTGGACCGGCGGCTTCCCCGAACCCCTCACCTTCAGCCTCCGCGCGCGCCGCCACCTCGCGGCCAGGCGCGGCGCCTTCGACGTCGTGCACGACAACCAGACGCTCGGGTACGGGCTGCTCGGCGGCCCCCGCGCGCTCGGCGCCCCGCTCGTCACGACGATCCACCACCCCATCACGGTCGACAGGGAACTCGACCTCGCCGCCGCCGAGGGCTTCAAGCGGCAGCTCTCGGTGCGCCGCTGGTACGGGTTCACGCGGATGCAGAAGCGCGTCGCGCGGCGGCTGCCCTCGGTCCTCACCGTCTCGGGCACCTCGCGCGCCGAGATCGTCCGCCACCTCGGCGTCGACCCGCGCCGCGTCCACGTCGTGCACATCGGCGCCGACACCGACCTCTTCTCGCCCGACCCCTCCGTGCCCGAGGTCCCCGGCCGGATCGTGACCACGTCGAGCGCCGACGTCCCGCTCAAGGGCCTCGTGCACCTCGTCGAGGCGCTCGCCGAGGTCCGTGCCGAGCACCCCGACGCGCACCTCGTCGTCGTCGGCAAGCGCGCCGAGGACGGCCCCGTCGCGCGCGCCATCGAGAAGTACGGGCTCGGGCACGCCGTCGAGTTCGTCAAGGGCATCACCGACGCGGAGCTCGTCGACCTCGTGCGCTCGGCGCAGGTCAGTTGCGTGCCCTCGCTCTACGAGGGCTTCTCGCTGCCCGCCGCCGAGGCGATGGCGACGGGGACGCCGCTCGTCGCGACGACCGGCGGCGCGATCCCCGAGGTCGCCGGGCGGGACGGCGAGACGTGCCTCGCGGTGCCCCCGGGCGAGCCCGGCGCACTCGCGCGGGCACTCGGGCGTCTCCTCGGCGACGCGGA
>NZ_JAAGLR010000729.1 GCF_010548245.1 Streptomyces sp. SID11385 | reverse complement strand
CGCGCGGCGACGCCGTACGGGAACGCGACCGCGCCGACTGGCTCGCGACCGCGGCGCCCGGGCGGGCCCGCGAGCGCGCGGGCACCGTCTTCGCCAACCTCGACGCGCTGCGGCCCCGTACCTGGAGCTACCGCGTCACCTCCGTCACGCCCCAGGGCGACCACGCGGCGGTCCGCGCGACGCTCTCGTACCGCGTCGAGGGCTACGACAGCGCCCCCGTCACCGCGCAGCGCGCCCTCACCCTGCGGCGTGTCTCCGGCCGCTGGTACGTGAGCGCCGACAAACCCGCGCCCGGGGCCCCGCAACAGCTCTGGGAGCAGGGCAGGATGACCGTCGTGCGCGGTGCGGACTCGCTCGTGCTCGGCGTCGGGCAGTCGCGCGCGAAGCTCGCGGACGTCGCGGGGCTCGCCGACGACGCCGTGCCCGCCGTGCGCCGCGTGTGGCCCGAGCGGTGGGCGGGGCGGCTCATCGTGGTGCTGCCCGCCTCGCTCGACCGCATGGCGGCCCTCCTCGGCGAGAAGCCCGCCGACTACCGGGGCATCGCCGCCGTCACCACGGGCGAACTCGGCTCGGTCGCCCACGTGCCCGCCGACCGCGTCACCGTCAACCCCGAGGCGTACGAGGAACTCGGCGCCTTCGGCAAGCGCTTCGTGCTCGTCCACGAGGCCACGCACGTCGCGACCCGCTCCGCCACGACCGCCGAGACCCCGCTGTGGCTCTCCGAGGGCTTCGCCGACTGGAGCGGCTACCACGGCAGCGGGCGCACCCCGCGCCAGGTCGCCCCCGAACTCGCCGAGGCGGTCCGCGAGGGCGAGGCGCCCACCGCGCTGCCCACCGACGCCGGCTTCGCCTTCTCGGGGGACCCGGACGATCTCGCCCGCGCCTACGAGGGCGGCTGGCTCGCCTGCCGGATGATCGCCGAGCAGTGGGGCGAGCCGAAACTGCGCGACTTCTACCAGGCGGTGGGGGAGCACAAGGGCCGGGACGGAGCGGTGGCCGCCGCCGCGCGCAAGGTGCTCGGGGTGAGCGAGGCGGAACTCGTGGGCAGGTGGCGCGGGTACGTGAAGGAGCAGCTCGTCTAGACGGGCCCGGGACCCGCCCCGCCCCGGTTCGTCTAGGCGTCCGTCGTCGCCCACCCCGGTACCGGCTCGCGCTCCTCGCGCCCGCCGCGCGGCACCGCCCGTACGGTCTCCCGCCACAGCCCCCGGCAGGCGAGCACCGTCGCCGCCACGAGCAGCCCGTTGCGTACGACGAGCAGGCCCGTGCCGAACGGCGTCGAGCCGACCACGTCACCGAAGTACACCGGGAACTCCAGCCACGTCACGAACGAGGCGATCACCGTGAGGACCACGGGGAGCGTCATCCGCCCGCCCCGGTACAGCAGGCACACCGCGCCGAGGCCGAGGAGCCACACCAGGTACTGCGGGCTGATCACCCGGCTCGTCGTCGTGAAGAGCAGCAGCGCCGTGAACGCCGCGTCCGCGAACGTCGCCTCGCTCCACACCCGCGCCCGCACCCGCCACAGCACGAGCCAGCCGAGCGCGAGCACGCTCAGCACCTGCGCGAGCGTCGACACGAGCGGCACCCCCGTACCGAGGAACTCCATCGAGCCGTAGTGGAACTCGACGCGCCCCTCCCAGCCGAAGCGCCGCGCGAAGTGGAACACCAGCGCGCCCAGCGACTCGACCTCCGTGCCCCGGTCGCGCTGCGCGGTCAGGAACGAGAGGCTGCCCGGCATCAGGAGCCCGAAGCCGGCGAGCAGCACGAGCCCCGTCACGGCCGCGCTCGTCCACGAGCGGCGCGTCTCGCGCCCGCGCGGCGTCCCGACGAGCAGCAGCACCGGCCACCCCTTGACGACCGCGCCGAGCGCCGCGAGCGCCCCGAAACCGTGCGCCTGGCGCGTCCCCACGAGCAGCGCGCCGACCGCGAGCGCCGTGACCATCACGTCGTAGCGCGCGTAGACCGTCGGCCCGAGCAGCGGCACGCCCACGACCCACACCCACACCCCCGCCCCGCTCCGCCCGGGGCGCCCCGCCGCGCGCAGCAGCAGCGCCGTCACGAGCGCGTCGCACACGAGCGCGAGGACGAAGAACGCCGTCGCGTACGGCCACAGCGGCAGCAGCTTCGGCGCGAGGATCGCGAGCGCGGCGCCCGGCGGGTACTGCCACGTCACGTCGTGCTCGGGGAAGCCGCCGCCGGACAGGACGTTCGCCCAGTTCTGGTACGTGACCGAGACGTCGCCCGTCACGTCGAGACCGGGCGGCACGATCACCTTGAGCACGGAGAGCAGGAGCAGCGCCCGCGTCGCCGCCCACACCACGCACGCGCCCGCCGTCCGCGTCCACGTCGCCCGCCCAGTCCGTCCGCTCACGTACCGTCCCGCTCTCGTCTCGTCACCTCGGCCGCGCCCTCCAGGGGCCCGGGGTCCGGGTCATGATGCCTGCCCCACCCCCCGCGGGCCATCGCGCCGGGCGCTGTGTCCCGGTTCGCCCGCCGAGCGGCGGCAACGGGAGGGGTGCGGCCCCGGGCCCGCGCCGACCGGTACTGTCGGCGGCGATGGACAGGACCTTGATCGTCACCAACGACTTCCCGCCACGTCCCGGCGGCATCCAGTCGTTCCTGCACAACATGGCGCTCCGCCTCGAACCCGAGCGCTTCGTCGTCTACGCCTCCACCTGGAAACGGAGCCGGGAGGGCCGCGAGGCCACCGCCCGCTTCGACGCCGAGCAGCCCTTCCGTGTGCACCGCGACCAGACCACGATGCTGCTCCCGACCCCGCGCACCACCGCGCGCGCCAAGCTGCTCCTGAAGCGGTACGAGGCGACCTCGGTGTGGTTCGGCGCCGCGGCCCCGCTCGGGCTCATGGCGCCCGCGCTGCGCGCCGCGGGGGCCACGCGGCTCGTCGGCACGACGCACGGGCACGAGGCG
>NZ_JAAGLR010000702.1 GCF_010548245.1 Streptomyces sp. SID11385 | reverse complement strand
CCGCGGATCGTCCGCGAGCCGCGCGGGCGGCGCGCCGTCCGTCCGCGCCGCCTCCTCCCGTACGCCCAGCGCCGTCAGCACCCCCGCCGCCTTCGCGTGCGTCTCCGCGACCTCGCCGTACGGGTCCGAGCCGCGCACGAGCGTCGCGCCGACGGCGACGCGCAGCCCGCCCGCCGCGTCGATGTCGGCGGTACGGATCAGGATCGGCGAGTCGAGCGTCTGCGCGCCCGAGGCGTCGCGGCCGATGAGCGCGAGCGCGCCCGCGTAGTAGCCGCGCCCGTCCGGCTCGTGGCGCGCGATGACCCGGCAGGCGTTCTGCACCGGGGAGCCGGTCACGGTCGCGGCGAACATCGTCTCGCGCAGCACCTCGCGCGCGTCCAGCGTTGAGCGCCCGCGCAACTCGTACTCGGTGTGCGCGAGGTGCGCCATCTCCTTCAGGCGCGGCCCGACGACGACCCCGCCGAGGTCGCCGACGGTCGCCATCATCTTCAGCTCCTCGTCCACCACCATCGACAGCTCCTCCTTCTCCTTCGCGTCCGCGAGGAAGCGCAGCAGGTCCTCGGAGTCCGGGCCGCCGGCCGGATAGCGGTAGGTGCCGCTGATCGGGTTCATGACGACGGTCCCGCCCGTCATCCGCACGTGCACCTCCGGGCTCGCGCCGACGAGCGTGCGCTCCCCGGTGTGCACGACGAACGTCCAGTACGCGCCCCGCTCGCCCACGAGCAGCCGCCGGAACAGCGCGAGCGCGTCCGGCCGACCGAAGCCGGGGATCTCGGCCCGGTAGGTGCGGCGCACGACGAAGTTCGCGCCCTCGCCGGAGCCGATCTCGTCCCGCAGCACCCGGCCCACCGTCGCGGCGTAGGCGTCGTCGTCCTGGTCGAAGCCGTGGCCGACGATTCCGGGGCGGTGCGCGGGCAGCAGCGCCGTCACCTCGTCGAGCGGCAGCCGGTGCGTTTCCTCGGCGACGAGCACCGCGAGCGGCGTCCCGTCCTCGCGCACCTCGAAGCCGCGCTCCCTGATCTGGCCGAACGGGACGAGGGCGAGGACGGGGTGCGCGGCGTCCTCGTCAGGGATGTCCGCGAGCCGTTCCACTTCGCGCACCTGTCCGAGCAGTACCTCGACGGTGTCGGGTTCCAGGCCGGGCGTACGGCGCCGCAGCAGCGCGAAGGGAGGGGCACAGGGGGCGGTGAGACGTGCGAGGACCTGAGCTGTGGTGGACATCGGGTTCCTTCCGGGAGGGACGGGAACCGCCGGGAGAGCCCACCCCCGGAAAACACCGAAGGCCGCCCTCGGGCGGCCTTTCGCATACGCGACAAGAGGTGGACCGCCTAGGGAGCGGACCACCACCACATGGAAAGAGTCGCGAACATGGGGGGAGCGTACCGCAGCAAGGCCGGAATCCACCCGCGCTCGACATCACAGCCGCACAGATTCAGTCCCTCCGGCGCTTGAGGAGCGGGGTCCGGGGCGGAGCCCCGGAAAAGGCCGGGCCCCCGGCGACGTCTCACCGACCGAACCACGTCCGCCGCCGCCCCCGCCCACCCCGTAAGGTGGCCGTCGTGACCGCCATCGCTGAAACAGACGCCCTCGCCACCAAGGCGAGCTGGCGAGACCTGCCCGCGGCGCAGCAGCCTACGTACCCCGATGCCGAGGCCCTGCGCGAAGTCGTCGCGGACCTTGAGTCGTATCCCCCGCTCGTCTTCGCCGGCGAGTGCGACGAGCTGCGCACCCGGATGGGAGCCGTCGCCCGCGGCGAGGCGTTCCTCCTCCAGGGCGGCGACTGCGCCGAGTCCTTCGACGCCGTGACCGCCGAGCACATCCGCGCCAAGCTCAAGACGATCCTCCAGATGGGCGCCGTCCTCACCTACGCGGCCTCGGTGCCCGTCGTGAAGGTCGGCCGGATCGCGGGCCAGTACTCCAAGCCCCGCTCGAAGGACACCGAGACCCGCGACGGGGTGACGCTCCCCAGCTACCGGGGCGACTCCGTCAACGGCTTCGACTTCACCGAGGCCGCCCGCGTCCCCGACCCGGACCGCCTGCGCCGCATGTACCACCACTCGGCCTCGACGCTGAACCTCGTGCGCGCCTTCACCACGGGCGGCTACGCGGACCTGCGCCAGGTGCACGCCTGGAACCAGGACTTCGTCCGCACCTCGGCCTCGGGCCAGCGCTACGAGCAGCTCGCCCGCGAGATCGACAACGCGCTGAACTTCATGCGGGCCTGCGGGACCGACCCGGAGGAGTTCCGCACCGTCGAGTTCTACTCCTCGCACGAGGCCCTGCTCATGGACTACGAGTCGGCGCTCACCCGCGTCGACTCGCGCACCGGGCGGCTCTACGACGTCTCGGCGCACATGGTGTGGATCGGTGAGCGCACCCGCCAGCTCGACGGCGCCCACATCGAGTTCGCCTCGAAGATCCGCAACCCGATCGGCATCAAGCTCGGTCCCTCCACGACCCCGGAGGAGGCGCTCCAGTACATCGAGCGCCTCGACCCCGAGCGCGAGCCCGGCCGCCTCACCTTCGTCGTGCGCATGGGCGCGGACAAGATCCGCGACAAGCTCCCGACGCTCGTCGAGAAGGTCACCGCCTCGGGCGCCACCGTCGCCTGGGTCACCGACCCCATGCACGGCAACACCTTCGAGGCCGCCTCGGGCCACAAGACCCGCCGCTTCGACGACGTGCTCGACGAGGTCAAGGGCTTCTTCGAGGTCCACAAGGAGCTGGGCACCCACCCCGGCGGCATCCACGTGGAGCTGACCGGCGACGACGTCACGGAGTGCGTGGGCGGCGGCGACGAGATCTTCGTCGACGACCTCCACCAGCGCTACGAGACCGCCTGCGACCCGCGCCTGAACCGCAGCCAGTCGCTCGACCTCGCCTTCCTCGTCGCGGAGATGTACCGCTCGCAGTGAGGTGAACCGGCCGTACGGCCGCCGATGGGGCACGGATCGCCTGTGATCCGTGCCCCATCGGCGTATCCGGGGTTCCTCGCCGGACTCCGCCGGGTTAGGTTAGGTTTGCCTCAGCAAGGCGGGTGGGTAGTCCCCTCGCAGCGGGAGGCGACCGGTCCCTCGCGGGACCGGACGACCGGTGGTTTCGGCAGGAGGTGACCCGCGTGTACGTGTGCTCGTGCTTCGGCATCACGGAGGCGGACGTGCGCGCGCACGCGGAGAACGGGGCCGTCACACCCCGCAAGATCGCCTCCGCCTGCAAGGCCGGGACGGACTGCGGCGGTTGCGTCCGCCGCATTCAGGCCCTCCTCGGCCGGGGCACCTGCCCGCGCCGGGAGGCCGCCGATCGCGACGAACCGGTGTTCCTGCCCGTACCGGCCGCGCCGCCCGTCCCGGGCCCGCTCCCCGTACCGGCCGCGCAGGAGCCGCCGCCGGCGACGCGGCTGCCCGTACCGGTCGTGCGGACACCCGCCGCGCCGGTCGCGCGTCTCGACGACGCCGCCTGAGCCCGTACCCGTCCCGCGCCGCCTCAGTCGGTCTTGAAGCCGCTCGTGCCCGGGCCCGAGGGGTCCGGCTGCTCCTGCGTGATCACCGTCGACAGGTACAGCGCCTCGCCCAGCTTCTCGATGAGGTCGAGCTGGGTCTCCAGGTAGTCGATGTGGTGTTCCTCGTCCGCGAGGATCGCCTCGAAGACGTTCGCCGAGGTGATGTCCCCCTTGGAGCGCATCAGGTCGACCCCGCGCCGCAGCCGGTCGATCGCCTCGACCTCGATCTGGCGGTCCGCGCGGAACATCTCCGTCACCGTCTGCCCGACCGAGACGTGGAAGAGCCGCTGGTAGTTCGGCAGGCCGTCGAGGAGCAGGATGCGGTCCGTGAGGATCTCCGCGTGCCGCATCTCGTCGAAGGACTCGGCGCGCGTGTACCTCGCGAGCTTCGTCCACCCCTTGTGATCCTGCAGCTTCGCGTGCAGGAAGTACTGGTTGATCGCCGTCAGCTCGGCCGTGAGCTGCTCGTTCAGGAATTCGATGACCTCGGGGTCGCCCTGCATCGTCCGGGCTCCTTCCAGGAGTACGACTAGGCGGCGGGTACGTCAGGTGTCCGACCTGCTACGGAACGCGCGCATCGTCGCATCACCGCTTCCGCGGAGTCCAGTAAGTGCACGCTTAGTCACGTCTGCCCCCGGGGCCACCCGGGTAACACCTGCCAGGTCGGCGGCTTCCCGCCCGGTCTGTCAGGATGGATGCATGGGCCAGGCGGAGAGCGAGCGAGAGGGTCCGCCCTCACCCGGCGGGCCCGCCCCGGGCGACCCCTCCCCGGGCGCGCGGCGGCTGCCCCCGGGACAGCGGCTCCAGCGCGGCTGGCCGGTCACCCACTACGGCCCGGTGCCGAAGTTCCGGCCCGAGCGCTGGGAGTTCCGCGTCTTCGGTGCGACGGCGGACGGCGACAAGCGCGGCTGGAACCACGAGGAGTTCACCGCGCTCGGCTGGACCACCGTCGAGGCCGATCTGCACTGCGTGACCCGGTTCAGCATGACCGGCGCGGAGTGGGGCGGCATCCCGGCCCGTACGCTGCTCGACCTCGTACCGCCCGCGCCGCAGGCCACGCACGTCATGGTGTGGGCCGAGTACGGCTACAGCGCCAATCTGCGCCTCGCCGACTTCGCCGCGCCGCACACCGTCTTCGCCACCCACAAGGACGGCGAGCCCCTCACCGCCGAGCACGGCTACCCGGTGCGCCTCGTCGTGCCGCACCTCTACGCCTGGAAGGGCCCCAAGTGGGTGCGCGGCGTCGAGTACATGACCGCCGACCGGCGCGGCTTCTGGGAGGAGCGGGGCTACCACAACATCGGCGACCCCTGGCAGGAGCAGCGGTACACCTACCAGGAGGAGGCGGGGGACGGACCGGGGCTGTGAGCGGTGCCCCGGCGCTCAGCCGCGCAGTTCCTTCAGGCGTGCCACGTCCGCCGCGTGTCCCTCGGGGCCGCCCGGGGTCTCGATGATCAGCGGTACGCCCGCCGTCGCCGGGTGCGCGCACAGCTCCGCGAACGCCTCGGCGCCGATCGTGCCCGCGCCGATGTTCTCGTGCCGGTCCAGGTGCGAGCCGCAGCCCGCCTTCGAGTCGTTGGCGTGGACGAGCTTGAGCCGGCCCTCGCCGACCGCGTCCACGAGCAGGTCGAGCGTCTGCTTCGCGCCGCCCGGGGCGGCGAGGTCGTGCCCCGCCGCGTGGACGTGGCACGTGTCGAGGCACACGCCGAGCTTCGGGTGCGCGTCGAGCGCGGCCACGTACGGACCGAGGTCCCAGGTCCGCGCGCACAGCGAGGCGCCCTGCCCGGCCGTCGGCTCCAGGAGCAGGTCCGGGTCCCCGGGGTGGTCCAGTTCGTCGAGCAGCGGCAGCATCCGCTCCCGCACCTGCGCGAGCGCCACCTCGCGCGTACGGCCCCCGGTCGCCGAACCGGTGTGCACGACGACGCCGAGCGCGCCGATCTCGCGCGCCCTGCGCAGCGAGTGCCGCAGCGAGAGCACCGACTTCTCGACGGTGGCCTCGGTGTGCGAGCCGAAGTTGATGAGGTACGGGGCGTGCACGTACGCGCGCAGGCCCTCGGCGGCGCAGCGCGTACGGAACTCCTCGTCCTGTGCCGGGTCCCCGGGCCCCGTCGCCCAGCCGCGCGGGTTGGCGACGAAGACCTGCACGGCTTCGGCGCCGAGCGTGCGCGCGTAGGAGAGGCCGGTCTTCGCGAGGCCCCCGGCGACGGGGATGTGCGCGCCGACGGGGTTGCGGGGGGTGGTGTTCACCCGTCCAGGGTGACACGGGGCGGGGGCGAACCGATCTCAGGGGAGGTGCGGGCGCTCGGAGCCGGCGGGCTTGCCCTCCTCGATGACGAGGTCCTCGGGGAACTCGACGACGCAGTCCGCCTCGTCGGTCAGGCCCTCGGCCAGGGGCTCGGCACACGGATCGTCGGGATCGGTCGGATCGGTCGGATCGAGGGGGGTGGCGTCGGCCGCGGCGGGCCGCACGACGGTGTGGCCTCCGGTTCCCTCGCTCGCCGGGCCGTTCTCCGAGGACGAGCAGGCGGTCGCGGTGAGGCCCGCGCCGAGGACGAGGACGGCACTGACGGCGACGGTGCGCAGACGCATGGTTCCCCCCACACGAAACGGCCTCTCCGGTGGAGGCCGAGAGGAGAAGTCTGCCCTGTGGATCACGGGCACGGAGAACGTTTTCGGTGAAGGAATCGTTCAGGTGCGCGCGCGTGAGCGCGGACCGTCACCGTACGCGGACCGTCACCGTCACCGTCGCCGGCCCGTCACCGCACCCGGATCGTCACCGTGCTGCCGCGCGGTGCCGTGTCCCCGCCGCCGACCGACTGGTGCCACACGGTGTGGCCGAGGAACCAGCGGGAGACCTTCACCTCGAACCCGGCGTCCTCCAGGAGCTGCTTCGCCTCGTCCTCCTGCTTGCCCTCCACGTCCGGGACCTCCACGAGATCGGGGCCCTTGGAGAGCGTCAGCGTCACCGTGTCGCCCGCCGCGAGCCGCTTGCCCGGCGCGGGGGACTGCTTCGCGACGGCGCCCTCGTCGGCGTCCTGGGAGAAGACCCGCCCGTCGGCGACCTTCACGTCGAGACCCGCGTCGGACAACTCCTCGCGCGCCCGCGCCTCGTCCTTGCCCGTCACCTCCGGTACGTCCACGGGCGCGCCCTTGCTCACCGTGATCCGCACCGTCGAACCGGCCTTGACGTTCTCGCCCGCCTGGGGCTCCGTGCCGATCACGGCGCCCTGGCTGACGTCCTGGTCGAAGCGCTCGGTGACCAGGCCCGGGTCGAGCCCGCGCCCGCGCAGCGCCGTGCGCGCCTCGGCGAGCGTCTTGCCGGTGAGCCGGGGCACGTCGACCGTGCGCGGGCCGAGCGAGACGGTGAGGGTGACCTCGCCGTGGTCGCGGATGCGGGCGCCGGGGGCCGGGTCCGTACCGAGCACGGTGCCGCGCGGCTCGGTGGCGCTGTAGCGGCCCTCGACGTCCTTGACCCGCAGCCCCGCCTGGTCGAGCCGCCCCTTCGCCTCCTTCTCGCTCTTCGCGAGCACCCGCGGGACCTCGGTGAACTGCCCGGCGTTGACGTACCAGACGCCCGCGCCGCCGCACAGCACGACGACCGCGACGACGAGCGCCGACCACAGCCGGCGCCGGGGCCGCCCGGGACGCGTGGGCGCGGGCAGCACGCTCGTGTGCCCCACGT
>NZ_JAAGLR010000666.1 GCF_010548245.1 Streptomyces sp. SID11385 | reverse complement strand
CGGGGGCGGCCGAGAGCGCGGTGCGGCTCGGGGTGCCGCTCTTCGCGCTGGAGGCGACGGGCCTCGTCCGGCCGCTGAACGAGGCGGCGGAGCGGCTGGGGCACCGGTAGGGGGACGGGCGTGCGGGGACGCCGGACCGCGCGCTCAGGCGTCCCCCCGCGCCAGGCGGCCCCACGCGCCAGCCGACCCCCCGCTAGCCAGGCGACCCCGCGCCCTCAGGCGTCCCCGTACGTCTCGCGCAGTTCGATCTTCCGGACCTTTCCCGAGACCGTCATGGGGAAGGCGGCGAGGACTTCGAGGCGGCCGGGGATCTTGTAGGAGGCGAGGCGGTCGCGGCAGAAGGCGCGGATCTCGTCGAGCGTGGGCGCGTCGGAGGGATCGCGCGGGATGACGCAGGCGAGCACGGATTCGCCGTAGCGCGCGTCGGGGACGCCGACGACCTGCACGTCGGAGATCTTCGGGTGGGTGTGAAGGAACTCCTCGATCTCGCGCGGGTAGATGTTCTCGCCGCCGCGGATGATCATGTCCTTGATGCGGCCCGCGATCTCGACGTAGCCGTCCTCGCGCATGAGGGCGAGGTCCCCGGTGTGCATCCAGCGCCCGGGGTCGACGGCCTCGGCGGTGCGCTCGGGGTCCTCCCAGTAGCCGAGCATGACGGAGTAGCCGCGCGTGCACAGTTCGCCCTGGGTGCCGCGCGGCACCGTGACGCCGCTGACGGGATCGACGACCTTGACCTCCAGGTGCGGCAGGACGCGTCCCACGGTGCCCGTGCGGTGGGCGAGGTCGTCGTCGGCGCGGGTCTGGCAGGAGACGGGCGAGGTCTCGGTCATGCCGTAGCAGATGGACACCTCGGCCATGTGCATCTCGGCGACGACCCGTTTCATGACCTCGACGGGGCACGGCGAACCGGCCATGATCCCGGTGCGCAGCGAGGTGAGGTCGAAGGAGCCGAAGTCGGGGAGGTTCAGCTCCGCGATGAACATCGTCGGGACCCCGTACAGCGACGTGCAGCGCTCCTTCTCGACGGCCTCCAGGGTCGCGCGGGCGTCGAAGGAGGGCGCGGGGACGACGACGCAGGCGCCGTGCGAGGTGGCCCCGAGGTTCCCCATGACCATGCCGAAGCAGTGGAAGAAGGGAACGGGCAGGCACACGCGGTCCTGCTCCGTGTAGCCGACGGTCTCGCCCACCCAGTACCCGTTGTTGAGGAGGTTGTGGTGGGAGAGGGTCGCGCCCTTGGGGAAGCCGGTGGTGCCGGAGGTGTACTGGAGGTTGACGGGGTCGTCGCAGGACAGCTCGGCCTCGCGGGCACGGAGCCGCGCGACGGGGACGTCCGCGCCCGCGAGGACGAGGGCGTCCCAGCTCGGGTCGCCGATGTAGACGGCCTCGCGCAGTTCGGGGCACTCGGGGCGCACCTCGTCGACGAAGGCGCGGTAGTCGGTGTCGCGGTGGCGCAGCGAGGCGACGAGGAGCTGGGTGCCGGACTGCCGCAGCACGTAACCGAGTTCGTGGGCGCGGTAGGCGGGGTTGATGTTGACGAGGATGGCGCCGACCCGTGCGGTGGCGTACTGGAGCATCACCCACTCGGCGCTGTTGACGGCCCAGATGCCGACCCGGTCGCCCTTGAGGACGCCGCGGGCGAGGAGCCCGCGCGCGAGGCGTTCGACGGCCTCGCCGAAGGCGGAGTACGTCCAGCGCCGGCCGCTCGCGACGTCGACGAGCGCTTCGCGCCCTGGATACGTGGCGACGATTCGCGTCAGGTTCTCGCCGATCGTCTCGCCGAGCAGGGGCGTGGTGGAGGTGCCGTGGGCGTACGAGGGCGGGGGCACGGGGGTCGCGGTGCTCATCGGAAGTCCTCCTCGCGGTACTCGGCGTCGGAGCCGTTCGCGGTCGCCTCACGGAGTTCGACGCGGCGGATCTTGCCGGAGATGGTCTTGGGCAGCGGGCCGAACTCCAGCCTGCGCAGGCGCTTGTACGGGGCGAGGACGGCGCGCGAGTGCGCGAAGAGGAGCTTCGCTGTCGCGGCGTCGGGCGCGTACCCCTCGGCGAGGACGACGTACGCCTTGGGGACGTTGAGCCGTACGGGATCGGGCGCGGGCACGACGGCGGCCTCGGCGACGGCCGGGTGTTCGAGGAGCGCGCTCTCCAGCTCGAAGGGGCTGATCTTGTAGTCGCTCGCCTTGAAGACGTCGTCCGCGCGGCCCACGTACGTGAGGTAGCCGTCCTCGTCCCGCGCGCCGATGTCGCCCGTGCGGTAGTAGCCCCCCGCCGTCGCCGCGGAGGTGCGTTCCTGGTCCCCGTGGTAGCCGCGCATGAGGCCGACGGGGCGGGCCGAGAGGTCGAGGCTGATCTCGCCCTCCGTGGCGCCCGGTTCGCCAGTCACGGGGTCGAGGAGTTCGATCGTGAAGCCGGGGCTGGGGCGGCCCATGGAGCCGGGCTTGAGGGGCTGGCCGGGGGAGTTGGCGACGGCGACGGAGGTCTCGGTCTGGCCGAAGCCGTCGCGGATCGTGGCGCCCCAGGAGCGGCGCACGTGCTCGATGACCTCGGGGTTGAGGGGTTCGCCGGCCGCGACGACGGCGCGCGGCGGGGTCTTCAGGCCGCTCAGGTCGGCCTGGATGAGCATGCGCCACACGGTGGGCGGCGCGCAGAAGCTCGTGACGCCCGCGCGGTCCATCTCGGCCATGAGGCGGCCCGCGTCGAAGCGCGTGTAGTTGAAGACGAACACAGTCGCCTCGGCGTTCCACGGCGCGAAGAAGTTCGACCAGGCGTGCTTCGCCCAGCCGGGCGAGGAGATGTTGAGGTGCACGTCCCCCGGGCGCAGCCCGATCCAGTACATCGTCGAGAGGTGGCCCACGGGGTAGGACAGGTGGGTGTGCTCGACGAGTTTGGGGCGCGCGGTGGTGCCGGAGGTGAAGTAGAGCATGAGGGTCTCGTCGGAGCGGGTGGGGCCCTCGGGGACGAACTCCGCGTCGGCGGTGGCGGCTTCGGCGTAGTCGTGCCAGCCGGGGACGGGCGCGCCGACGGCGACGCGGGTCCAGTCGCCGGGGACGCGCGCGAACTTCTCCAGGTCGGCGGAGCGGGCGACGACGTGACTCACCTCGCCGCGCTCGACGCGGTCGCGCAGGTCGAGGGGGCCCAGGAGCGTGGTCGCGGGGATGACGACGGCGCGCAGCTTCATCGCGGCGAGCATGAGTTCCCACAGCTCGGCCTGGTTGCCGAGCATGAGCAGGACGCGGTCGCCCGGGGCGACGCCGAGGCCGCGCAGCCAGTTCGCGGCGCGCGCGGAGCGGCGGGACAGCTCCGCGAAGGACAGCTCCACGCGCGAGCCGTCCTCCTCGACGAGGTGCAGCGCGGTGCGCTCGTTGCCCGCAGCAATCCTGTCGAACCAGTCGAGCGCCCAGTTGAACAGCTCCGGGCGCGGCCACGCGAAGCCGGCGTGCGCCGCCGCGTAGTCCTCGCCGTGGCGCAGGAGGAAGTCGCGGGCGGCGCGGAAGGCGGCGGTGGGGGCCGGTTCACCGTCGCCGGCGGCCGGTTCGCCGGGCGGGGCGGCGGCGGGGGGCGTAGCCGACATGTGTCCTCCAGGTTGCGAAACCACTCGTACTCATCGTGAGATGCGTGACACAGGTCTCACTACCCCCGTTCGGGGGTGGAGGGCGCGGAGGGCACGCGGAGCGGCGCTCGCGGACGGAGGACGATCATGACGGCGCACCCAGGAGCGCACGGCACGGCGCACGGCGCGGGGCGGAGCACGGAGTGGGCGGCGGACGCGGCGGAGATCCGGGCCGCGCTGCTGCGACTGCGGCGCGCCACCGGGCTGCCGGTCGCCTTCGGCGG
>NZ_JAAGLR010000633.1 GCF_010548245.1 Streptomyces sp. SID11385 | reverse complement strand
CGGGCGGGGCGGTCCGGCGCTCGCGCCGCCCGTCACCCGCGCTGCGCGCGGCGGGCGCGTCAGCCCTCGTCGTGGCCCTCGCCGGGGCCGGCTGGGTCCCCGTCCTCGCCCGGTCCGGCTGGGTCCCCGCCCTTGCCGGGGCGGCGGGGCGAGAGCCCTGAGAGGCGGGAACGCGCCTTGGTGGTGAGGTTGTTGGCCTCGCCCGCCAGGTCGGTGACGAGGCGCATGAGGGGGTCCTTGCTCGTGCGGACGTCCTGGGCGTAGGCGCTCGCGGACTGGCGGAAGGACTCGCCGACCTTCGCGCCCGCGTCCTCGTCGCGGCGCGGGTAGTGGCCGTCCATGAGGCGCTGGTAGTCGCGGGTCGCGGCCCAGCGGTGGAGCTCGGCGGCGCGGACCGTGGTGAACGGGTGCGAGCGGGGCAGCACGTTGAGGATCTTGAGCACCGAGTCGCGCAGATCGCCCCCGGCCTCGTACTCCTCGGCCTGGCGCAGGAAGGCGGCGGTGTTCATCTCGGACAGGTGCTTGCCGCCCGCGAGTTTCATGAGGCCGCGCAGCGAGGCGTCGAGGTCCTGGCCGACGAGGAGCCCGGCACGGTCGGCGGACAGCTCCGATGTGCGGAACCACTCGCGCAGCGCGGCGACGAGCGCGTTGATCGCGACACCGCCCAGCGGTATCCACGCGACCTTCAGCGCCATCGTCGTCAGGAACAGCAGGATCGTGCGGTACACGGAGTGGCCGGAGAGCGCGTGCCCCACCTCGTGGCCGATGACGGCGCGCAACTCCTCCTCGTCGAGCAGTTCCACGAGGCCCGTCGTCAGCACGATGACCGGCTCGTCCATCCCGACGCACATCGCCTGCGGCCGCGGGTCCTGCGTCACGAAGAGCGGCGGGACACGCTCCACGTCGAGGACGCGGCAGGCGTCGACGGCCATCGCGTGCAACGAGGGGAACTGGTCCTCGTCCACCCGTACCGAGTCGGAGAGGTGGAGCAGGCGCAGGCTGCGTTCGGGGAGCATGCCGCTGAGCGCCTTGAAGACCGTGTCGAAACCGGTCAGGCGGCGCAGGGCGACGAGCGCCGAGCGGTCCGAGGGGTGCTCGTACGCGCGGGGCGAGATGCCCGGAAAGGTGCGGCGCACACGCGCGGGCGCGCCTTCCTTCTCGTACCGGCCGTCGTCCATCGTGCTCCCCCTGTCACGCCCCCGGCCGCCGGGGACCCCGCGCCCCGGCCGTGTCCCACACCCTAGGCGAGGGGTCTGACAAAGGGGTACGGGTGCGACGGGGCCGCAGCGCCCGAGGGATGCTCATACGCCCGGTGACGTGCGGGTTCTTCCCGTTCAGAAGCCTTTGTCGGTCGGGGTCTTTATGGTGGGAGGTGCTTCGGGCGGCCCGGGTGAGCGGGCTGCCGGGCGGTGGGGCTTGGCGCGCGTCGGTCTGTCCAAGGTCTGCCGTCCTCTCTACGGTGGGACGAGCAAGGGAGCCGCGCCCGGCAGGGGGCGCGGCACGGGGGAAGAGGGAACGATGGACGTGAGCCTGCTGGCCGGTGAAGGAGCGACCGCGCTCGTCGGGCTGATGGTCGCCGACGGGTGGACGGCCGTCAGGGAGCGGGTGGCGCGGTTCTTCTCGCGCGGCGACGAGGACCCGGGGGCGGCGGAACGGGTCGCGGCCGAACTGGAGGAGGCCCGGGGGGAACTGGTGGCCGCCGACGAGGACCGCGAGGTCGCCGAGGACGTCGAGGCGGCCTGGCGGCTGCGGTTCCGCCGGGCCCTGCGCGCGCACCCGGAGGCGGCGGACGAACTGCGCGCCCTGCTCGACGAGCTGGCACCGGAGCGGGGGCGTACGGGCAGCGGCGACACGTACAACTCGGTGAGCGGCACGGTGCACGGCGGTTCGGTCGTGCAGGGGCGGGACTTCGGGGCCCTGACCATCGGTCCGGCCGCGCCCGCCCCGTCCACGGACGGGCGGTCCGGCGCATGACGGCCCCGGAGGACGAGCCGGGCGCCGACGGCCCCTGGACCAGCAGCGTCTCGGGGACGGTGGACGGCACGGTCGTCCAGGCCGGCCGGGTCTGCGGCGGCATCAACGTCTTTACGGAGAAGCCCGCCCCCTGAGCCCGTCGTCCCGGACGTGATCCCAGCCCTGACCAAGGGTTTCATCAACAGGCGCGCCGAACTCGCCCTCTTGGCGGCGGACTCGGCGCCGCAACGCCGTTACGAGGACGATCCGCCCGGCGACGGGACCGGTCCGCCCGGCGACGGGACCGGTCCGCCCGGCGACGGGACCGGTCCGCCCGGCGACGAGGACACGGTGGAGGTCGGCTACCGGGTGTTCTTCGGGCTGCCCGGGGTGGGGAAGACCGCGCTCGCCTGCCGGTGGGGGCGGGCGACGGAGGTCAAGGAGCCGCAGGCTCTTTGAACTGGCGCTCGACGGCGCCCGGTTGACGCCGGTCGCCCCGCGGTGCCGGGGTGGGTGGCGTGCGGTTGGGCGGCCTGGTCGGGGTGCGAGACGGTGAGCCAGGCGCGGCCCGAGGCGAGGAGGGCGTCGGGGACGAGGCCGGAGAGTCGGCGGCCCGGGGCGCGCGCGTCGGGGACGAGTTTCTGGAAGCCGACGCCGTGCGGGAGGACGAGGACGGGGCAGTCGCCCGCCGGGACCTCGATGTTCTCGCTCGCGGAGAGGATGAGGCCGGGGGCGCTCTCGGCGAGCCGGCTCCAGGGCATGACGCGGCAGCCGTGGTGGTGGAGCAGGTCGAGCACACCGTCGCCGAAGGCGGAGCCGGGGTCGTGCGCGAAGACGACGGAGACGCGGGGGTCGCTGTGCGGGATGGGGTGGGCCGGGGTGCCGGGTCGGACTTCGGCCGGGCGAGGCGTGTTCTGTCAGAGGTGGAGGGACTTCACGTAGCAGAGGCTCGTGTCGTACTCGCGGTAGAGGCCGAACTTCGTGGGGGCCGGGGTGTAGCCGCTGGAGAGGTAGAGGGCGACGGCCTCGGGCTGCATCGTGCCCGTCTCCAGGACCATGCGGGTACGGCCCGCCTCGCGGGCGTCCTCCTCCAGGAGCGCGAGGATGCGGCGCGCGAGGCCGAGGCCGCGGGCCTCGCGGACCACGAACATGCGCTTCAGTTCGGCGTCGCCGTCCGCGTACCCCTCGTCGCTGGTGTCCTGCCGTCGCCAGCCGCCGGTGGCGACGGGGCGTTCGCGCTCGTCGTAGGCGAGGAGGTAGAGGCCGCGGGGCGGGGTGAACATCCCGGCGTCGAGCGGGGTCATGTCGCCGTCGTCACCGTAGCGCTCGGCGTATTCGAGCTGGACCTCATCGTTGAGCTTGACGGCATCCGGGTGGTCGTACGGGACAGGGCGGATCTGCATGAGGATGATCGTACCGCTGGTCGCATCTGTGGATAACTCCGGACGAATGTCCGAGCGTGTGCTCTAGGGTTTCGAGTGTGCTGATCGTGACGAGTGTGAACGTGAACGGGCTGCGTGCCGCGGCCAAGAAGGGCTTCACCGAGTGGCTGGCGGGTACCTCGGCGGACGTGCTGTGCCTCCAGGAGGTACGGGCCGAGTCCCACCAGCTGCCGGAGGAGGTGGCCCGTCCCGAGGGCTGGTTCAGCCTGCACGCGCCGGCGGCCGACAAGGGCAGGGCCGGGGTCTCGCTCTACACGCGGCGGGAGCCGGACCGGGTGCGGACGGGCTTCGGCAGCGCGGAGTTCGACGGGTCCGGGCGGTACGTGGAGGCGGACCTGCCGGGTGTGACGGTGGCGAGCCTGTATCTGCCGAGCGGTGAGGTGGGGACCGAGCGGCAGGAGCAGAAGTACCGCTTCATGGGCGAGTTCTTCACGTACCTCAAGGAGCTGCGCGAGCGGGCGGCGGCGGAGGGGCGCGAGGTGCTGGTCTGCGGGGACTGGAACATCGCGCACACGGAGGCCGACCTGAAGAACTGGCGGGGCAACCGCAAGAACGCGGGCTTCCTGCCGGAGGAGCGGGAGTGGCTGACGCGGGTGCTCGATCCGGCGGACGGCGGTTACGTGGACGTGGTGCGCGCCCAGCACGCGGGGGTCGAGGGGCCGTACTCGTGGTGGTCGTACCGCGGCCGGGCCTTCGACAACGACACGGGGTGGCGGATCGACTACCACATGGCGAGCGCGGGGCTCGCCGGGCGCGCGGTGAAGGCGGAGGTGGAACGGGCGGCGACGCACGAGGAGCGGTGGAGCGACCACGCGCCGGTGACGGTGACGTACGAGATGTGAGGGAGGGAGCGGAGCGGGGGCGGCGGTTCTCGGGAGTGGTGAGGGGTGAGGGGCTGGGGGCGGGGGAGTCGTGGGATTCGGCGCCGTGGCGGGCGCGGGCGCGTGCGGTCGGGGTGTGGCCTGGCTCGGTGGAGTGGCCGGGTTCGGTGGGGTGGTCGGTTCGGGTCAGGTGCGAGGAGGTGAGGCGGGGGGAGTCGGCGGGGCCTCGGGGTCGGGGGTCGGGGCCGCGGCCGGGTCGGTGAGGCGGCGGTCGAGGGCGAGGGAGAGTTCGGCGTCCACGACGGCCTTGGCGAGAGGGCGGAGTTTGTCGGGATCGGTGGCGAGCGCGTGGGGGCGGAGGGTCTCCAGGAAGAGGGTGGCGAGGGCTTCGGCGTGGACGCGGACCTGGCGGCCGGCCTCCAGGACGGTGGCGAGCGGGACGCCCTCGCGGACCAGAGTCGTGGAGACGTCGAGGAGGCGTCGGCTGATGTGGACGATCGTGTCGCCGTCGACGGCGAGATAGCCGAGGTCGAGCGCGGCGGCGAGGTTCTCCGGGGTGACCTCGCCGGCGAAGTGGTCGGCGAGTTCCTCGGGGGAGAGGCGGACCGGGGTCTCCTCCGTAGGGGTCTCGCCGACGCCGAGTACGTCGGCGACGTCCCTGCCGTGCTCGAAGGCCTCGGCGAGTTCGGCGATGCCGTTGAGGGTGTGGCCGCGCTCCAGGAGTGCCGCGATGGTGCGCAGGCGGGCGAGGTGGTGCTCGTTGTACCAGGCGATCCTGCCTTCGCGGCGGGGCGCGGCGAGCAGCTTGCGCTCACGGTAGAAGCGCAGGGTGCGGGTGGTGATACCGGCGGCCTCGGCGAGCTCGGCGGTGCGGTATTCCCGGCCGGGTGCGGGTGCGGGTGCGGGTGCGGGTGCGGGTGCGGGTGCGGG
>NZ_JAAGLR010000605.1 GCF_010548245.1 Streptomyces sp. SID11385 | reverse complement strand
GCCCGAGAGGTGCCGCTCAGCCTTCCGCCCCGCCGCCCCGCGGCCCCCGCCCCGCCGACCCGCGACCTCGCGGCCCCCGCCCCGCCCCCCTCAGCTTTCCGCCAGTGCCGTCGCCATCTTGTCCAGGGCCGCCTGGGCCGCCATGGGGTCGGGGGCGTCGTGGCTCATGAAGGCGAAGCCGAGGAGGCGGCCGGAGCGGGTGACGACGGTGCCGGCGAGGGTGTTGACGCCGGTGAGGGTGCCGGTCTTGGCGCGGACGAGGCCGGTGCCGGCCTTGTTGTGGTCGGCGGTGTAGCGGGTCGCGAGGGTGCCGGTGAAGCCGGCGACGGGGAGGCCGGTGAGGACGGGGCGCAGGCCGGGGTGGTCCTTCCGGGCGGCTTCGGCGAGGAGGGCGGTGAGGAGTCCGGGGGTGAGCTTGTCGGCGCGGTCGAGGCCGCTGCCGTCGTGGAACGACGTGCCGGCGACGGGCAGCCCGAGTTTCGCGAGCCGGTCGTGCACGGCCCCGGCGCCGCCCTTGAAGTCGGCCTTCGCGCCGGTGGCGAGGGCGGTCTGGCGGGCGAGGTGCTCGGCGATGTCGTTGTCCGAGTAGGTGAGCATCCGCTCGACGATCGTGGCGAGGGGCGCGGAGGAGACGGAGGCGATCTCCTCGGGGCCCTTCTTGCCGTCGTCCTCGCCGTCGTCGCCCGGTGTCGCGGATTTCGACGGGTCCTGGGCGGGGGACTTCTTGCCGTCGCCCGTCTCGACCTTGTCGCGGAGTTTCACGCCCGCGTCCGTGAGGAGGTCGTGGAAGCGGCGGGCGGTGTCGAGCGCGGGGTCGGTGCTGCGGTCGGCGGGGCCGTGGTCGCTGGAGTCGAGGCGGCCCTCGTCGGCGATGAGCGCCGTGACGGGGGCGAGGTTCTCGTTGGGCCCTATGGGGTGCCGGGTGGTGCCCGCGTAGCGCGAGGTGTCGTAGACGAGGGTGTACGTGCCCGGCTGCGCGCGGAGCGCCTGGGCCGTGCGGGTGGCGAGGGTGCGCAGGCTCGCGTACCCGCCGGGGTGGGCGCGGGCGGTGAGGGTGGGGTCGCCGCCGCCGACGAGGACGAGGCGGTGGCCGTCCTGCTCGACGCGGGTCTCGATGCGGTGGTCCGGGCCGAGGGCGTCGAGGGCGGCGACGGCGGTGGCGATCTTGGTGACGGAGGCGGGGGTGGCGGCGGTCGCGGCGTGGTCGCCGTACACCTGCTCGCCGCTCGTGAGGTCGACGACGGAGGCGGAGGGCTTCTTGCCGAGTTCGCGCACGGCGAGGAGCGGGTCGAGGCGGCCCGCGAGGGCGGGCCCCCGGCCGCCGGCCTTGTCGCCGCCGCCGGTGCGCAGCCCGTCGAGGACGGGGCCCGCGCTCGGGGCCGGGGAGGGGAGCCCGGCGGAGGTGAGGGGGCGGTGCCGGGGTACGGCCTGCGGTCCGG
>NZ_JAAGLR010000577.1 GCF_010548245.1 Streptomyces sp. SID11385 | reverse complement strand
TCCTCCTGGTGTGGGGGTGTGGTGGGGGTGGGGGGTGCTTCTTCGATGATGATGTGGGCGTTGGTGCCGCTGATGCCGAAGGAGGAGATGGCGGCGCGGCGGGGGTGGTGGGTGTGGGGCCAGGGTTGGGGGGTGGTGAGGAGTTGGAGGGGGGTGTTGTTCCAGTCGATGAGGGGGGTGGGGGTGGTGGCGTGGAGGGTGGGGGGGAGTGTGTTGTGGTGGAGGGCTTGGATCATTTTGATGAGGGCTGCGGCGCCGGCGGCGGCTTGGGTGTGGCCGATGTTGGATTTGAGGGAGCCGAGCCAGAGGGGGGTGGGGGTGGTGCGGTGTTGGGCGTAGGTGTTGATGAGTGCTTGGGCTTCGATGGGGTCGCCGAGTCGTGTGCCGGTGCCGTGGGCTTCGATGGCGTCGATGTCGTCGGGGGTGAGGTGGGCGTTGTCGAGTGCGGTTTGGATGACGCGTTGTTGGGAGGGGCCGTTGGGGGCGGTGAGTCCGTTGCTGGCGCCGTCCTGGTTGATGGCGGTGGCGCGGATGGTGGCGAGGATGGTGTGGTTGTTGCGTTGGGCGTCGGAGAGTTTTTCGAGGATGAGGATGCCGATGCCTTCGGACCAGCCGGTGCCGTCGGCGTGGGCGGAGAAGGGTTTGCAGCGTCCGTCGGGGGCGAGGCCGCGTTGGCGGCTGAATTCGATGAAGGTGGTGGGGGTGGACATGAGGGTGACGCCGCCGGCGAGGGCGAGGGTGCATTCGCCGGTGTGGAGGGCTTGGGTGGCCATGTGGAGGGCGACGAGTGAGGAGGAGCAGGCGGTGTCCACGGTGATCGCCGGGCCTTCCAGCCCGAGCGCGTACGACACCCGGCCGGTGTGGACGCTTCCCGTGTTGCCCGTGCTCAGATAGCCCTCCAGGTCCCCGGGCACGGAGGACAGCCGGCTCGCGTAGTCGTGGTACATGACGCCCGCGTAGACGCCGGTGCGGCTGCCGCGCAGGCTGGTCGGGTCGATCCCGGCGCGTTCGAGGGCTTCCCAGGAGGTCTCCAGGAGCAGCCGCTGCTGGGGGTCCATCGCGAGGGCCTCGCGGGGGCTGATGCCGAAGAACTCCGCGTCGAACTCCGCCCCGTCGTACAGGAACCCGCCTTCGCGCGCGTACGAGGTACCGGGCGTGTCGGGGTCGTCGGAGAACAGTGCGTCGAGATCCCAGCCGCGGTCGGTGGGGAACCCGGAGATCGCCTCGCCCCCGGAGGCCACCAGGTCCCACAGCGCTTCCGGCGAGTTGATGCCGCCGGGGAACCGGCCGCTCATCCCCACGACCACCACCGGATCGTCCTCCACGGACGCCGTGCGCGCGGCCGGAAGGGCCTCGCGCGGAGCCACCGCGTCGCCCAGCTCCGCCAGTACGAGTTCGGCGACGGCGGTGGGGGTGGGGTGGTCGAAGACGAGGGTGGCGGGCAGGCGCAGGCCGGTGGCCTTGTTGAGACGGTTGCGCAGCTCGACGGCGGTCAGCGAGTCGATGCCGAGGTCCCGGAAGCCCCGCCGCGCGTCCACCTCCGCGGCGCTTGCGTAACTGAGCGCCTCGGCCACCGTGCGCCGTACGAGGTCGGTGACGAACGCCGCCCGGGGCTCGGCCGCCATGCCCGCCAGCCGCTCGGCGAGCGAGCCCGGCGCCGCCTCGGTACCCGCACGCGCACTGCTCCGGCGCGGCCGCGTACGGACCAGGTTCCGCAGCATCGCGGGCACCTCTTCGTCCGCCGCCCGCAGACCCGCGCTGTCCAGCCGCATCGGCACCACATCCGGGAGGCCGAGCCCCACGGCGGCGTCGAAGAGGCGGAGCCCGAGGTCCGCGTCGAGCGTGCCGATGCCGGAGCGCGCCAGCCGCGCCAGGTCGGCGGCGCCCAGCGTCGCCGCCATCCCGTCGGTGTCCCACGCGCCCCAGGCCAGCGACACTGCCGCCAGCCCCTGCGACCTGCGCTGCCGCGCGAGCGCGTCCAGCGAGGCGTTGGCCGCCGCGTACGAACCCTGTCCGGCCGTTCCGTACACACCGGCCACGGAGGAGAAGAGGGCGAAGAGGGGGAGGTCGAGGTGTTGGGTGGCGTGGTGGAGGTGGTGGGCGGCGTCGGTTTTGGGGCGGAGGACGGGGGTGAGTCGTTGGGGGGTGAGGGTGGTGAGGGTGGCGTCGTCGAGGGTGCCGGCGGCGTGGATGATGCCGGTGAGGGGGTGGTCGGTGGGGATGGTGTCGAGGAGGTGGTGGAGGGCGGTGGGGTCGGCGATGTCGCAGGCGGTGAGGGTGACGGTGGCGCCGAGGTCGGTGAGTTGCTGGGTGAGGGTGGTGGCGTGGGGTGCGTCGGGTCCGCGTCGGCTGACGAGGAGGAGGTGGGTGACGTGGTGGTGGGTGACGAGGTGGCGGGCGAAGAGGGCGCCGAGGGCGCCGGTGGCGCCCGTGATGAGCACCGTTCCCTCCGGATCGAGCGCCGGGAAGGCCGCCTCCTCCGCCTGCGCGACCCGTTCCAGCCGCGGCACGAAGAACTGGCCGTCCCGCACGGCGAGTTGCGGTTCGTCCCGCACGGTGCGCAGTGCCTCCGGCGGAGTGCCTGCGGGCGCGTCGATCAGGACGATGCGGCCCGGGTTCTCCGTCTGCGCCGAGCGCACCAGTCCCCAGACCGCCGCCGCCGCCGGATCGGGCACCTCCTCGCCGACGGACACGGCGCCCGTGGTCCGTACCACGAGCCGTTCCTCCTCGCGCTCGTCCTCGGCGAGCCACGCCTGGATCTCCCGCAGGCTCGTGGCGAGCGTCTCGTGCACCGAGGCGGAACCCGGGGGCACCTGGAGCGTCCTCGTGGGCCCGGCGCCGTCGAAGACGGGCGCGGTCACGGGCATCCAGCCGACGCGGAAGAGGGCGTCCGACACCGGTGATTCCTGGGCCTCGCGCGTCTGTTCCGCGGAGAGCGGGCGCAGCGTCAGCGCGGCCACCTCGGCCACCGGCTGCCCGTGGCCGTCCGCGACGAGCAGGGACACCGTGTCCGCGCCCTCCGGCGTGAGGCGGACGCGCAGCGTCGAGGTCCCGGTCGCGGAGAGCCGCACGCCCTCGAAGGAGAACGGCAGCAGCGGCGCGGAGCCGGTGTCCAGCACGCCCAGGCCGAGCGCGTGCAAGGACGCGTCGAGCAGCGCGGGGTGCAGCCCGTAGCGGTGGGACTCAGCGGCCAGGTCCTCCGGCAGCACGACCTCCGCGAAGACGGTGTCCCCGGCGCGCCACACCCGGCGCAGTCCGCGGAAGGCCGGACCGTACCCGAAGCCCCGAGCGGCGAGATCCTCGTAATGGCCCGTCAGGTCGATGTCCTCGGCGTTCCGGGGCGGCCACTGGGCGAGCGCGTCGAACGCGCCGCTGTCCGCCCCGCCGTCCGCGATCTCGTCCGGCGCCACGGCACCCGTTCCGACCCGGCGCCACGGTTCGTCCTCGGACGCCCCCGAGGGGCGGGCGTGCACGGTGAGCGGACGCCGCCCTGCCTCGTCCGGTGCCCCCACCGACACCTGAACCTGTGTTCCCCCGGTCGACGGCAGCACGACCGGTGCCTGGAGGGTCAGTTCCTCCAGCACCTCACAGCCCGCCAGCTCCCCGGCCCGCAGGGCGAGTTCGACCAGAGCCGTCCCCGGCAGCAGCACGGTGTCCAGCACCGCGTGGTCGGCCAGCCAGCCGTGTTCCCGGAGCGACAGCCGCGTGGTCAGCACCAGCGTGCCGGAGTCCGCGAGGGACACCGCCGCGCCGAGCATCGGGTGGCCCGCCGGGCCGAGCCCCAGCCCCGTGGCCTCCCTGTCGAGATCCCGCGCGTCCTGGTGGTTGAGCCAGTAGCGCCGGTGTTGGAAGGGGTAGGTGGGGAGGTTGTGGTGGTGGGGGGTGGGGTGGTGGAGGAGGTGGTGCCAGTTGAGGGGGGTGCCGTTGGTCCAGAGGTGGGCGAGGGTTTGGGTGAGGGTGGTGGTTTCGGGGTGGTTTTTGCGGAGGGTGGGGTGGAGTTGGGGGGTGGTGGTGTTGTTGGTGGTGGTGTCGGTGAGGGTTTCGCGGGCGAGGGCGGTGAGGGTGGTGTCGGGTCCGATTTCGAGGTAGGTGGTGGTGCCTCGGTCGGCGAGGGTGGTGATGGTGTGGTGGAAGTGGACGGTGTTGCGGATGTGCTGGACCCAGTAGTCGGGGGTGGTGAGTTCTTCGGGGGTGGCGGTGTGGTCGTGGTGGTGGGTGATGAGGGGGGTGTGGGGGTGGTGGTAGGTGAGTTGTTCCGCGGTGTGCCGGAATTCTTCCAGGATGGGGTTCATGAGGGGGGAGTGGAAGGCGTGGCTGACGCGGAGGAAGCGGGTGGTGTGGCCGAGTTGGGTGAGGGTGGTGTTGAGGGTGTTGAGGGTGGTGGTGGTGCCGGAGAGGACGGTGGCGGTGGGGCTGTTGAGGGCGGCGATGGAGATGTCGTTGTGGTGGGTGAGGTGGGGGGTGAGGTCGTGTTCGGTGGCGCGGACGGCGAGCATGGTGCCGCCTGGGGGGAGTTGTTGCATGAGGCGGCCGCGTGCGGCGACGAGGGTGCAGGCGTCGGGGAGGGTGAGGATGCCGGCGGCGTGGGCGGCGGCGAGTTCGCCGATGGAGTGTCCGGCGAGGTATTTGGGGCGGATGCCGAGGTGTTCGAGGAGGCGGTGGAGGGCGACTTGGAGGGCGAAGAGGGAGGTCTGGGTGTACTGGGTCTGCTGGAGGAGTGCGGCTTCGGGGCTGTCCTCGGCGGCGAACATGAGGTCGCGCAGGGGGCGGTCGAGGTGGGGGTCGAGGTGGGCGCAGACCTCGGCCAGGGCTGCGGCGAAGGCGGGGTAGGTCTCGTAGAGTTCGCGGCCCATGCCGGGGCGCTGACTGCCCTGACCCGAGAACAGGAACGCCGTGTCCCCGGAGACCACTTCCCCTTGCGTCAGCCGCTCCGACGAGGTCTCTCCTGCCGCCAGCCCCTCCAGCCCCTTGACCAGGTCCTCGCGGCCGTCGGCCCGCACCGTCGCACGCAGAGCGAGAGCGGCGCGGCGCGTGCCGAGCGAGAGGGCGAGCGCGCCGAGATCGGCCTCCGGCCGCGCCTCGAGATACCCCAGGAGCTGTCGCGCCTGCGCGCGCAGGGCACTCGGGGCCCGCGCGGAGAGCGGCACCAGCACGGTCCCGGCCTCGGTCGGCTCCTCCTGGTGTGGGGGTGTGGTGGGGGTGGGGGGTGCTTCTTCGATGATGATGTGGGCGTTGGTGCCGCTGATGCCGAAGGAGGAGATGGCGGCGCGGCGGGGGTGGTGGGTGTGGGGCCAGGGTTGGGGGGTGGTGAGGAGTTGGAGGGGGGTGTTGTTCCAGTCGATGAGGGGGGTGGGGGTGGTGGCGTGGAGGGTGGGGGGGAGTGTGTTGTGGTGGAGGGCTTGGATCATTTTGATGAGGGCTGCGGCGCCGGCGGCGGCTTGGGTGTGGCCGATGTTGGATTTGAGGGAGCCGAGCCAGAGGGGGGTGGGGGTGGTGCGGTGTTGGGCGTAGGTGTTGATGAGTGCTTGGGCTTCGATGGGGTCGCCGAGTCGTGTGCCGGTGCCGTGGGCTTCGATGGCGTCGATGTCGTCGGGGGTGAGGTGGGCGTTGTCGAGTGCGGTTTGGATGACGCGTTGTTGGGAGGGGCCGTTGGGGGCGGTGAGTCCGTTGCTGGCGCCGTCCTGGTTGATGGCGGTGGCGCGGATGGTGGCGAGGATGGTGTGGTTGTTGCGTTGGGCGTCGGAGAGTTTTTCGAGGATGAGGATGCCGATGCCTTCGGACCAGCCGGTGCCGTCGGCGTGGGCGGAGAAGGGTTTGCAGCGTCCGTCGGGGGCGAGGCCGCGTTGGCGGCTGAATTCGATGAAGGTGGTGGGGGTGGACATGAGGGTGACGCCGCCGGCGAGGGCGAGGGTGCATTCGCCGGTGTGGAGGGCTTGGGTGGCCATGTGGAGGGCGACGAGTGAGGAGGAGCAGGCGGTGTCCACGGTGATCGCCGGGCCCTCGAGCCCGAGCGCGTACGACACCCGGCCGGAGAGCACACTGGCCGCCGAGCCCGTCATCCGGTGGCCCTCCGCGCCGCCCCCGCCCGCGTCCTGGTCTCGGAAACCGAAGGTCCCGGCGTAGACGCCGGTACGGCTGCCGCGCAGGCTCGTCGGGTCGATCCCGGCGCGTTCGAAAGCCTCCCAGGAGGTCTCCAGGAGCAGCCGCTGCTGGGGGTCCATCGCGAGGGCCTCGCGGGGGCTGATGCCGAAGAACTCCGCGTCGAAGTCCGCGACACCGTCGAGGAATCCGCCCTCCCGCGTGTACGAAGTGCCGGGCGTGTCGGGGTCGTCGGAGAACAGTGCGTCGAGATCCCAGCCGCGGTCGGTGGGGAACCCGGAGATCGCCTCGCCCCCGGAGGCGACCAGGTCCCACAGTTCCTCGGGCGAGTTGATGCCGCCGGGGAACCGGCCGCTCATCCCCACGACCACCACCGGATCGTCCTCCACGGACGCCGTCCGCCGCTCCTCGGCCCGCTCCGGCGCGGGGGCCGTGCCGAGGGACTGGGCCAGCAGGTACGTGACCACCGCCTCGCACGTCGGGTGGTCGAAGATGAGCCCCGCGGGGACGGGCAGACCGGTGGCCTCCGCGATCCGCGTACGCAGCTCGACCCCGCTCATGGAGTCGAACCCCAGCTCCTTGAAGGTCAGTTCCGGGTCCACGCCCTCGGCGGAGGCATGACCGAGGATCGCGGCCGCCTCCCGCCTGACCAGCGTCGTCAGCGACCGTTCCCGTTCGGCGGCGTCGAGGCCGCCCGGCCCCCGCACCCCGCCCGGCTCGGGTGCCCCGCCCGGCTCGCCAACGGCGCCCGGCTCCG
>NZ_JAAGLR010000548.1 GCF_010548245.1 Streptomyces sp. SID11385 | reverse complement strand
CTGCCCGCCGACGACGCGGGCGCGAGCGGCGGCTGCGGCGCGGGCTGCGCCTGCGGCGGCCACGACGCCGAGGACCACGAGCACGAGGACGACGAGGACGTCTGCGGCCTCGACCCCGCGCTCGCGGCGCTCCTCGCCGCCGGCGGCCTCGACCCCGTCCACGTCGAGGACGTCGCGTACCTGACCCTCGCCGAGGACCTGGACGGCGGCGAGGACGTCACCTCGCTCGCAACCGTCCCCGCCGACGCCGTCGCGACCGCCGACTTCACCGCGCGCGAGAACGGCGTCGTCGCCGGGCTGCACATCGCGGAGGCCGTCATCTCGCTCGTCGCGACCGAGGAGTTCGAGGTCGAGCGGCACGTCGCGGACGGCGACGCGGTGCACGCCGGGCAGAAGCTGCTCAGCGTCACGACCCGCACCCGCGACCTGCTCACCGCCGAGCGCAGCGCCCTCAACCTGCTCAACCGCCTCTCCGGCATCGCGACGGCGACCCGCGCCTGGGCCGACGCGCTCGCCGGGACGAAGGCGCGCGTGCGCGACACCCGCAAGACCACGCCGGGGCTGCGCGCGCTGGAGAAGTACGCCGTGCGCTGCGGCGGCGGCGTCAACCACCGCATGTCCCTCTCGGACGCCGCGCTCGTCAAGGACAACCACGTCGTCGCCGCCGGGGGCGTCGCCGCCGCCTTCCAGGCGGTCCGGACGATGTTCCCCGGCCTGACCGTCGAGGTCGAGGTCGACACGATCCACCAGCTCCGCGACGTGCTCGACGCCGGGGCCGACCTCGTCCTGCTCGACAACTTCACCCCCGCCGAGACCGAGGAGGCCGTCGCCCTCACCGCCGGGCGCGCCCTGCTCGAATCCTCCGGCCGCCTCACCCTCGACAACGCCCGCGCCTACGCCGGGACCGGCGTCGACTACCTCGCCGTCGGCGCGCTCACGCACTCCGCGCCGATCCTCGACATCGGCCTGGACCTGCGCGAGCCGGACAACGGCTGACCCCGTCCCCCCGCCCCCGCCTCTTCCTTCAGGACATTCGCGATGCTGCTGACCATCGACGTCGGGAACACCCACACCGTGCTCGGTCTCTTCGACGGCGAGGAGATCGTCGAGCACTGGCGGATCTCCACGGACCCCCGCCGCACCGCCGACGAACTGGCGGTCCTCCTCCAGGGCCTCATGGGCACCCACCCGCTGCTCGGCATGGAACTCGGCGAGGGCATCGACGGCATCGCGATCTGCTCCACCGTGCCCGCCGTGCTCCACGAACTGCGCGAGGTCAGCCGCAGGTACTACGGGGACGTCCCGGCGATCCTCGTGGAGCCCGGCGTGAAGACGGGCGTGCCGATCCTCATGGACAACCCCAAAGAGGTCGGCACGGACCGCATCATCAACGCCGTCGCCGCGCAGCACCTCTACGGGGGCCCGGCGATCGTCGTCGACTTCGGGACGGCGACGACCTTCGACGCGGTCTCCGCGCGCGGCGAGTACACGGGCGGCGTGATCGCCCCCGGCATCGAGATCTCCGTCGAGGCGCTGGGCCTGCGCGGCGCCCAGCTCCGCAAGATCGAGCTGGCCAGACCCCGCAGCGTCATCGGCAAGAGCACCGTCGAGGCGATGCAGTCCGGCATCCTCTACGGCTTCGCGGGCCAGGTCGACGGCGTCGTCCAGCGCATGGCCCGCGAACTCGCCGCCGACCCCGCCGACGTCACCGTCATCGCCACGGGCGGCCTCGCCCCGATGGTCCTCGGCGAGGCCGCGGTCATCGACCACCACGAGCCGTGGCTGACGCTGATCGGGCTGCGGCTGGTGTACGAGAGGAACGCGGGGCGGCGGTGAGGGGCGGGGCGGCAGCGAGGGCGGGGCGGCGGTGAGGGGCCCGGCGTGGCGGGGGCTTCCCTCCG
>NZ_JAAGLR010000505.1 GCF_010548245.1 Streptomyces sp. SID11385 | reverse complement strand
CCGCTCGCGCCGGCGCCCGTGGTTCCCCCGGGCCTGCCGGCCTCCCCGGCCCCGCCCCGCAGGACGGCGCTCGCCGAGGGCCTCGACCGGCTGCGGCACGGTGCCGGGACGGAACCGGGACGGCTGCGCCTCATCGGCGCGGGACTCGCCCTGCTGCTCCTCGCGTTCGGCGCGGCGAGCGCGTGGCAGGTCTCGGGACGGGCGGCGGCGGCGCACGACGTCGTGCACGTCAGCGAGCCCCAGGTGAACACCTCCGCCCTGATCTACGGCGAACTCGCCGCCGCCGACACCGCCGCCACGACCGAATTCCTCTCGACGGGCGAGGCGCGCACGGAGGCCCGCAAGAGGTACACCTCCAGCGTCGAGGCCGTCTCGGAGAACCTCGCGGGAGCGGCCGCCGACAAGACCGCGGGTTCCACCGGGGCCGTCAAGCGGATAAACAAGCAACTCCCCCTCTACACGGCCCAGATCGACACCGCGCGCGTCTACAACCGCTCCGGTGTGCCCCTCGGCGGGGCGTGGCTGCGGCAGGCGAGCGGTGTCATGCAGGACACCACGCTCAAGCAGGCCACGGAGCTGCGCGAGGTGGAGAGCGAACAGCTCGCCTCGGACTACGCCGCCGCGACCCCCTATCCCTGGATCGCGATCGTCCTCGGCGTGCTGGCGCTCGCCGCGCTCGGCGGCGCGCAGTACCGCGACTACCGGCGCACCCACCGCATCCTGAACCGCGGCCTCGTCGCCGCGGCGACCGCGACGCTCGGGCTGCTCGTGTGGATCGCGGCCGGGCACACCGTCGCCCGTGCCGACCTGCGCGATTCGCGGGAGAGCGGCGTCGCTTCCGTCACGGCGCTGACCGACGCGCGGATCGCCGCCCTCCAGGCCCGCGCGAACGAGAACCTGTCCATGGTCAACCGGGGCGCCGTCCTCGACAAGAACGGCGCCGACCTCTACGAGGCGCACTTCCGGAAGCGGTTCGGGCAGTTGGCGGGGGCCGGCGGTGACGGCCGGGGCACGCTGCTGCTCCGCGCGCGGAAGCTGGTCGTCAGCGACACCGCGCGCACGGCGCTCGACGGGGCGGTGGCGGAGCTGAAGCAGTGGAGCGCCCGGCACGCGAACGTCCGGAAGAAGGCCGATGCGAGCGAGTACGCGGAGGCCGCGCGTCTCGTCGTCGGCGGCGAGGACCCGAGGGCGACCGAGAACAGCACCTCCACGGACGCCGCGTTCCAGAAGGTGGACGGCGCACTCGGCGAGGCCATCGCAGCCGAACGGGCCGATTTCGGCGAGACCGCGAGAAGCGGCGTCTCCGCCTTCTCCGGACTCGCGATCGGCGGCGGCGCCCTCGCCGTTCTCGGCGCGTTCGGCGCCCTGATGGGCATCGGACGCAGACTCTCGGAGTACCGGTGAGGGCCCGGCGCCGGCCGGGGCCGGCCCGTCCCGACAGCAGCATCCACCCGGTGAGGGGAGAGAACATGACGTGGGCGAGGCGAGGGGGACGGCTCCGCGGCTGGGGCGGCGTCACCGCCATGGCCGTCCTGTGCGCACTGGCCTCGCTCGCCCTCTTCTGCCTGCCCGGCCGGGTGGGCGGCGGCGCGCGGGCCACCGGCGCCCCCGACCAGGTGACGGCTCCTCGCGGCGCCGGGAACTCCGGCGGCGCGAGCGCGGGGCACACCGTGACGGCGGCAGCGGCGGACGACGAGAAGCCCTGCGCCAAGAAGTACGAGAACCGCCCGCCCGCCAAGGACGGTGCGACCATCGCCGCGATCAAGGAGCGGGGGGAACTCGTCGTCGGCGTCGACCAGAACAGCTACCGCTGGGCCTACCGGGGAACCTACGGGAGCGAACCCGAGGGCTTCGACATCGACCTCGCGCGACGCATCGCGAAGGAGATCCTGGGCGACGCGGGCAAGGTGCGGTTCAAGACGATATCGACCGCCGCCCGGGGCCCCGCACTGGGCAGGGACGAGAAGGACAAGGGCAAGCCCGCCGCCGAGCGGGACGCCGGGGCGAGTGTGGACATGGTCATCCGGACGATGTCCATCACCTGCGGGCACATCGACAACGGCATCGCCTTCTCCACCCCGTACTTCGAGACCCGGCAGTCCCTCGTCGTTCCCCGGGACTCTCCCATCAACGGTTTCGGGCCCACGCTCAGGGGGAGCAGGCTGTGCGTCGCGAAGGGGTCGACGGCCGAGTCCTTCCTCGCCGCGCAGAGCGGGTTCTACGCGCTCAAGCCCGTCAAGAAGGTGCCCAGCCAGCTCGACTGCCTCGTCGAACTGCAACTCGGCGTCGTCGACGGGGTCGTCACCGACAGCGCCCTCGCGGCCTCGCAACTGGCGCAGGACCCGGGCGTGAAGATCGCCGGCGCGAACGAGGGCGACGCGGCGCACCTCCCGCAGCCGGAGTTCTACGGCATCGCCATGCGGGACAGCGCCCCGGACCTCGTCGGCCGCGTCGACCAGATCCTTGCCGGTTACCGCAAGGACACGAGCCGGAAGGGCTGGCGGCAGTCGTACAAGCACTGGCTCCGGCACGACCTCGGGAACGCCTCGGCGAGCCCACCGGGCGCCGACGCGAGGATCGTGTGGTGAGCGCGGCGCGGCTCCCGCGCATGGACAGGGGGGCCTGAGGGGCAGGGTGCAGGTGTGATCTCTGTGGCGGGCGGGCCGACCGGGCGGGGCCGGGAGGCGCGGTCCGGGACTCCGGCTGGGGCCGGGCGGAAAGGAGCGGGATGGGCGGCGCGCGAGCGATGTCCGCGGGGGCGGGGGAGCAGGAGCCGGGCGCGGTGATGGACCGCGAGGCGATCGACCGCGCGCTGGCGCGGCGCGGCGCCGAGCACGAGGCGGTCGAGACCTCGCTGCTCGCGCTCCAGGACCACGCGGGGCGCCGGCTCCTGGAAGGCGCGGAGCTGACCGGCGTGACGCGGCAGCGCTGGGCGGCCACCGAGGCGGCGATCTCGCTCCTGTGGGCCTGCTTCGACACGTACACGCAGGCGCTCACCACCGCCCGTACGCTGCGCGCGAGGCGCCGCAACCCCAGCCGCGAGGACCTCGCGGAGCTGACCGAACTCCTGGAGGGCCGCTCGCTCGCCGTGCCGGGGGCCGCGGGGGCGGCGGGGAACGGGCCCGTCGCGAGCCTGACGGGCGAGGCGCCCCGGCTCAGCCACCGCTGCTCCCTGGAGGAGCTGGTGGAGCGGATGAACGAGCTGTACGCGGACTCCCTCGGCGTCGTGATAGCGGCCGACGCGGTGTGGTCGGCGCTGCCCGCGCGGATCGACCTGCTCTCCGCCGAGCTGAACCGCACCCGTACGCTCGCGCACTCGGTCGGCGTGCGCCCCGGCGAGCACCCGGCCGGGGACGATCTGGAGCGCATCGCGCGCGTGCTCGCGGCCCTGCGGGAACAAGTGGTCAGCGATCCGCTGGAGTTCTGGCAGCCGCAGGCGGGCGCGGCGGCCCCAGGGGCGGGCCGTCCCGACACGCGGCGCTACGACCGCGAGGCGCGCGGTCTGGACGAGGTGCGCCGCGAGATCGAGGCCGTGCTCGCCGTGCGCCAGGACGCCGAGGCGCGACTGCGCGAGCTGAGCGACCTGCTCTCGCGCGCGGACCGCACGCTCGCCGAGGCACGCGCGGCACGCGGTGAGGTGCTCGCGAAGATAGCGGCCTCGGAGGTCCCGGCGGTGAGCGGCCCGCCCGTCGTGCTCCAGGAGGAGCTGTCGCGCGCCGCCGAGTACCGCAGGCGCGGGCACTGGTCACGGCTCAGTCCGCTGCTCGACTCGCTCGAAGCGCGAGCCGAGGACGAACTGCTGCGCGCGCGGGAGCAGTTGTCGGCCGTCGCGGCGCCGCTCGCGATCCGCGCCGAGCTGCGCGGACGGCTCGACGCGTACCGCGCGAAGGTCGCGAGGCACGGCCTGGCCGAGGACACTCTCCTCATGGAGCGGTACGACGCGGCCCGCCGCATGCTGTGGAGCGCGCCGTGCGATCTGCGGGCGGCCGAGCAGGCGGTGCTGCGGTACCAGCGGGCGGTGGCGGAGACGCTGGCCGGGGGGCAGGAGTGAGGCGTACGGAACGGGTCGCCGCCGTGCGGGGGCGGGACGGGGGAAGCGGATGAACGAGCAGGCGTGTCAGCGGCCGGGCTGCGAGGGCCGGTACGAGGACGTGGGCGGCGGGGAGTTGTACTGCGACACGTGCGGGCTCGCGCCCGTCGTCGCCCCGGACGGGGAGCTCGGCTCTCCCCCGACCGGCATGACGGTGAGCCGCGGGCGCGGCGGCTCGGGCGGCACGGCCCCCACCCACGGCTCGGGCGCGCCGGGGGCCCGCGGGCCGG
>NZ_JAAGLR010000471.1 GCF_010548245.1 Streptomyces sp. SID11385 | reverse complement strand
CGCAGGCGGCTCGTGTGCGAGGTCGCCGAGCGCGCCCGGCGCGTCGGGCGCCCGCCGCTCACGGCGGCGGACGGCGAGACGGTGAGCGCGCTGCCGTACGCGACGGTGGACGGCTTCCTCGCGGTACGGGCCTGGCGGCGCCCGGCGCACGCGGAGGTCACGCGGATCACGGTGGGCGCGGAGGGGACGACGGTACGGGCCGCGCTGCCCGTACCCGTGACGGACGCGGTCGTCGTGGCGGTCTCGCGCCAGGGCGAGTCCGGGGACTTCACCCTCCCCGCGAGCCCGGACGGCGCGGGCCTCGTCTTCACGCTCCCGCACGCGAGACCCGCCGCCGCCCCGCACACCCGCTGGGACCTCTGCCTCCGCGTCCCGTCGCACGACGTCCCCGTCTCCCTCGGCCGCATCGGCGGCGACGTCATCGACCGCAACAAGACGGACATCCTCCCGGCGAGCCACTGCGACGACGACACGGCGGAGGCACGGGTCTTCTTCACGGGCGCGCACAACCTGGCCTTCGAGGTGCGCACGCCGTAGCCGGGGAGGGGAGCGGGGTCGGGGTCCCGGCGCACCCCGTACAGTGCCGGTACTCCGTCCCCGAGCCGCCGCAGGAGCCCGCCGTGCCACCCACTCCCGGAACGCTGCACCACGTCGAGATCTGGGTCCCCGACCTGCCCCGCGCCGTCGCGGACTGGGCCTGGCTCCTCGAAGCGCTCGGCTACACGCTCCATCAGGAGTGGGAAGAGGGCCGGAGCTGGCGCCTCGACGCCACGTACCTGGTCTTCGAACAGTCCCCCGCGCTCTCGGGGCCGCGCCACGACCGCCTCGCCCCCGGCCTCAACCACCTCGCCTTCCACGCGGGCCCCCGCGCCGCCGTCGACGCCCTCACCGACAAGGCCCTCTCGCACGGCTGGACGCTTCTCTTCGCCGACCGCCACCCCCACGCGGGCGGCCCCGACCAGTACGCCGCCTACCTGGAGAACCGCGACGGCTTCGAGATCGAACTCGTCGCCACCGACTGAGGTCCCGGGACGGGGAATGGCGTGCGGGGGGCCGGTGTTCGGCCCACGTACCGGTGGTTCGCGAGGGAGCGCCGGGCGGACGAGGGGGCGGGTCTGGCGTCGGCAGTGGTGATCGGGGCGGAGCCGGGAATCGGGGATTCGGTGGCGGCGCGGCCGACCCGCGAGGGGCTGGCGGTCACGGTGGTCGCGCGGCGCCACGCAATCCTGCGCGGGGTCTCCGGGGGGACCGTACGGGCGCTGCTCCCCGACAGCACGGACGAGAAGGCCCTGCGCGCCGCCCTCGACACGGCGGCGAACGCGGACGGGCCGGTCGAACTCCGCCTCTATAACGCGGCGTTGATCCTCCCGGACGCCCCGGCGAGGTGGCACCCGGCGGCGAGAACGACCCGGACGCCATCACCGACCACTACTGGCGCCCGCACACGCAACCGCGCAAGTACTGGCAGCACGAACTCGTCCACACCGCCCCCCTGCCACCTGACGCCCACCGCCCCGGCCCCGCCCGCCACGAGCGGGAAAGGGCAGGGGTCGTGGGCCTCGCTCGGGCGGGGCCCACGGCCCGTGGTCCGTCGGGACCGGCGGGTTATGGGAGGTTGCGGGCCATGACGATGCGCTGGACCTGGTTGGTGCCCTCGTAGATCTGCGTGATCTTCGCGTCGCGCATCATGCGCTCGACCGGGTAGTCGCGCGTGTAGCCGTAGCCGCCCAGGAGCTGGACCGCGTCCGTCGTGACCTCCATCGCGACGTCCGAGGCGAAGCACTTCGCCGCCGCGCCCTGGTAGGTCAGGTCGGCGTCGCCGCGCTCGGAGGCGGCGGCGGCCTGGTACGTGAGGGCACGCGCGGCCGAGATCTTCATGGCCATGTCGGCGAGCATGAACTGGACGCCCTGGAAATCGGCGATGGCCTTGCCGAACTGCTTACGCTCCTTCACGTAGCCCTTGGCGTAGTCCAGGGCGCCCTGCGCGATGCCGAGGGCCTGCGCGGCGATGGTGATACGCGTGTGGTCGAGCGTCTTCATCGCCGTCGCGAACCCGGTGCCCTCGGCACCGATCATCCGGTCGGCCGGGATACGGACGTTGTCGAAGTAGACCTCGCGCGTCGGCGAGCCCTTGATGCCGAGCTTCTTCTCCGGCGCGCCGAACGAGACACCCTCGTCGCCCTTCTCGACGACGAACGCGGAGATGCCCTTGCTGCGCTTGGTCGGGTCGGTCACGGCCATGACCGTGTAGAACTCGGAGACACCCGCGTTGGTGATCCACCGCTTGACGCCGTTGAGGACCCAGAATTCACCGTCACGCACGGCCTTCGTCTTCATCCCGGCCGCGTCCGAACCCGCGTCGGGCTCGCTGAGCGCGTACGAGAACATCGCGTCGCCCTTGGCGAGCGGGCCCAGGTACTTCGCCTTCAGCTCCTCTGAGCCGGAGAGGATCACCGGCAGCGAGCCGAGCTTGTTCACCGCCGGGATGAGCGAGGAGGAGGCGCAGACGCGGGCCACCTCCTCGATGACGATCACCGTGGACAGCGCGTCCGCGCCCGCACCCCCGTACTCCTCGGGGACGTGCACCGCGTGCAGTTCGTTCGCGGTCAGGGCCTGGAGCGCCTCCCGCGGGAAGCGCGCCTCCTCGTCCACGGCGGCGGCGTACGGCGAGATCTTCGCCTCGGCCAGCGAACGGACGGCGTCCCTGAGCATGTCGTGCTCCTCGGACGGGCGGTACAGGTCGAAGTCAGGCATGGTTCCTCGGTCGTTCAGGGGTGGGCCCGCGCCCGCGCCGGGCGCGGCGGGCGCGGCGGGTCAGGAGGCGGTCATCGGGTTGCGCAGGGTGCCGATGCCCTCGATCCAGGTGACCAGGACGTCGCCGGGAGCGAGGAACTTCTGCGGGGTGCGGGCGCCGCCCACGCCGGCCGGGGTGCCGGTGAAGATGATGTCGCCGGGGAGCAGGGGGCAGACGGCGGAGAGACGGGCGATCAGCTCCGGGACGTCGAAGACCATGTGGCGGGTGCGGCTGTTCTGGAGGACCTCGCCGCCTTCGAGGCGGCAGCCGATCTCCAGGTCGTCGGGGTCTGCGAACTCGTCGGTGCTGACCAGTTCGGGGCCGAGGGGGGCGAAGCCCGGGTAGGACTTGCCGAGCGAGAACTGCGGGGCGGGGCCGGTGAGCTGGAGCTTGCGTTCGGAGAGGTCCTGGCCGACGGTGAGCCCCGCGACGTGGGACCAGGCGTTCTCGCGGGAGACGCGGTGGCACTCCGCGCCGATGACGACGACGAGTTCCGCCTCCCAGTCGACCAGGCCCTCGGGCAGCTCCACCGGGCGCTCGTGGCTGGTCAGGGAGGTGGCGAACTTGGTGAAGACGGCTGGCTCGGTCGGCACGTCGAGCTTGGACTCCGCGATGTGGTCGCGGTAGTTGAGGCCTACGGCGAAGATCTGGGCGGGCCGTCCGACGGGCGAGCCCCACACCGCGTCGGCGCCGGTGGCCACCGGGGTCGCGGTCCCGGCCCCGGGCGAGGCCAGGTATCCGCGTGCCCAGTCGGCGAAGGACTCCCAGTCGGCCAGGACGGCCTGCGGGTCGGGGCCGAAGCGGCCCTGGCTCTCCGCCGCGACGTCCAGGTACCCCTGGGGTGCCTTGATGACCAGTCGTCCGTCGATGTGTGCCAGGCGCATGGGGGCCTCCGTGCCGTGCGGGATGTCCGTGTCAGGGAGCAGTCTCGGCGCGAAATCTCGATTAAGCAATGCATTAACGTTATTTTTTTGGTTGTCGTTTTTCCTGCTACCGTGTGCTGCCATGGCTGCTAAGAAGGCGACTAGAGGCGCTGTCGTCTACGCGCGAATCCGCGAGGACATCTTTCAGGGCACGCTTCTCCCGGCTCAGCGGCTGCGCCTGGTGGAGCTGGCCGAGCGCTTCTCGGTCAGCCAGTCGGTGGTGCGCGAGGCCCTGACCCGCCTCTCGGAGCAGGGGCTCGTCGTCGCCACCCCCCAGCAGGGCTTCAGCGTGGTCACCGTCTCCCTCCAGGACGTCGACGAACTCACCGAGGCGCGCGTCGAGGTGGAGACGATGGTCCTGCGGCGCTCGCTGGAACGCGGCGACCTCAAGTGGGAGGCGGACGTCGTCGCCGCCCACCACCACCTGGCCGGGATGACGGCCGTACTGCCGGACGGCACGATGAACAGCGAGTGGTTCCCCGTCCACGAGCACTTCCACCAGACCCTCCTGCGGGCCTGCGGCAACGCCCGGCTGCTGGGCGTCGCCCTCTCCCTGCGGGACGCCTTCACGCTGTACCGCCGCTGGTCGCACCCGGTCGGGCACGACACCGGGCGCGACATCACCGGCGAGCACGCGGCCATCGCCGAGGCCGTACTGCGCCGCGACGCCGACCTCGCCGCCGACCTGCTCGCCCGCCACATCGAACGCACCTCGCAGGCCCTGCGCACGGTCTTCGCCGAGGACACCGGCGTGCCGACCACCGCCTGAGCCGGGGGCGGCCCGCACCGGACCCTCCAGCGCCCGAGCCGCGCGGGCGGCCCGTGCCCTCCACCGCCCGAGCGCGCGGGGCGCCAGCCGCCCCGCCCGCTCACACGCCGAGCCGGCTGAAGGCGCCCCGGTAGAACAGCAGCGGCTTGCCCGGCCGGGTGCCGATCTCCAGGACCCGGCCGATCACCAGCTCGTGGTCACCCGCGTCGTACGCGCCCGTCAGCTCGCACTCGATGGGGGCCGGCGCCGAGCACGTTGACGCGGAAGAACCCGGCCTCCCTGATGCGGGGCCAGCTCGTCGACGACTTGCCCGGCGCCAGGGCGACCAGGGGAGGGTCGAGCGCCTCCCCGCCTCGGCGCGCGGGCCAGGAAGAAGCACGGGACCCGCTCGTCCATGATCACAGCGACGAGGCTCACCGTCCGCGTGCATCACGCCCGAGCAGTAATCCCAGCGGCCGGTGACTCCGTGGCCGCCCTCGACCCGCACGGCCCGTTCCGGCGGGTTGGCGACCCCGGCCATCCGCGCCGGCTTGCCGTTCTCGATGCTGCCGCCGCGGGCGCCGGGCGGCCCGGGGTCTCCTCGGGGAACCGGCCCAGTTGCCCGAGGGAAGCGCAAGAGGTAGAACGCGCAACCGGTCACTCCGGCCAGCCGCTGGGGCAGGAACTCGCAGGCCACAGCCGGTAACGCGATCCGAGAAAATATCGCTAATGTCTTGCGCTCTCGACATTTGCGGGAAACACTCCTGTCACCTGGTCCCACGACGGGCGACCAGGTGACTGAGCACACCGCGGTGCACAGGAGGACCTGCATGCGCATGGGAAACTTCGGCGGCCGGCCTCCCACGGCCGCCGCCGGGACCGGCCGACACGGCGGGAGCGAGCGGGGAACGTCCCCGCCCCGGCAGCCGCACGCGTCCCGCACCGCCGGGGCCCGCGCGCCACGTACCTTCCGGGGAGCCGCGCTCCCCTCACGCCCCGGAGCC
>NZ_JAAGLR010000442.1 GCF_010548245.1 Streptomyces sp. SID11385 | reverse complement strand
CCGGGGGCAGCTCCTCCCACAGCGCGAGGAGCCGTGCGCGGGCCTCGACCCTGTCCCCCGCGTGCAGCAGCAGCGCGGCCTGACCGATCCGCGTCGCGACCCCGCGGTCCCTCGTCTCCTCGTGCCGTCCGCGCACCCGCCGCCTCCGCTCGCCGCCCGCACCGTCGCCGGGCGGGCGGCGGTACGGGCACGCTAACGGCAGCCCCGGGCCGGGCGGCTCAGGCGGGGCTCAGCCCAGGTCGGGGATACGCCAGTCGATCGCCTTGTGGCCCTGCGCGGCGAGCGCCCCGTCGATCTGCGTGAAGGGGCGCGAGCCGAAGAACTTCTTCGCCGAGAGCGGGGAGGGGTGCGCGCCCTTCACGACGACGTGCCGCTCGGTGTCGATGAGGGGGAGCTTCTTCTGCGCGTAGGCGCCCCACAGGACGAACACGGCCGGGTCGCGGCGCGCCGAGACGGCGCGGATGACGGCGTCCGTGAACCGCTCCCAGCCCTTGTTCTTGTGCGAGTTCGCCTCGCCCTCGCGGACGGTGAGCACCGCGTTGAGGAGCAGGACGCCCTGCTCGGCCCAGGGCATGAGGTAGCCGTTGTCGGGGACGGGGGTGCCGAGGTCGGCGTGCATCTCCTTGTAGATGTTGCGCAGGGACGGCGGGACGCGGACGCCCGGCCGCACGGAGAAGCACAGACCGTGGCCCTGGCCCGCGCCGTGGTAGGGGTCCTGGCCCAGGACGAGGACCTTGACGTCCTCGAAGGGGGTCGCGTCGAGCGCCGCGAAGACCTGCTCCGCCGGTGGGTAGACCGGGCCCGCCTCGCGTTCCGCGGCGACGAAGGCCATCAGCTCGGCGAAGTAGGGCTGCTCCAGCTCCTCGCCGAGTACGCCGCTCCAGGACGCGGGCAGGGGGGCGGCAGGGGTCACGGTCACGTCAACAACCTCCGGGTGTGCGCTCGGTACGTCACCGAACCTACCGGGAGGCACTGACAACCCTCGCCGGGCCCGTGCGCCCGCACGAAGACAACCCCTGCCGCACCCGTGCGCCCGCGCGAAAAGGCCGCGCCCGCCCCCGTACGGCCTGCGTACGAGGACGGGCGCCCGGGGCCGGCGGGTGGTCCCGGCCGCACCCGCCGTGCGGCCGGGCTCAGCCCACGCCCGCGTTGAGGAAGATGCCGCCGTCCAGGACGAGGGTCTGCCCGGTGATCCAGCCGGAGCGGTCCGAGGTCAGGAACTCGGCGGCGCCCCCGATGTCCTCGGGCACGCCGAGCCGGCCGAGCGGGTACGTCGCGGCGACCTCGGCCTCGCGGCCCTCGTACAGCGCCTCGGCGAACTTCGTCTTGACGACGGCCGGGGCGAGCGCGTTGACGCGGACGACGGGCGCGAACTCGTGCGCGAGCTGGAGGGTGAGGTTGACCATGGCGGCCTTGCTCATCCCGTACGCGCCGATGAAGGGCGAGGCGGAGATCCCGGCGAGCGAGGCGATGTTGACGATCGTGCCGCCGTGGTCCTTCTGCCAGGCCCGCCACGTCTGCTGCGCGAAGCCGAGCGCGGAGAGCACGTTCGTGTCGTACACCTTGCGGGCCACGTTGAGGTCGAGTTCGGCGATCGGGCCGAAGACCGGGTTGGTGCCCGCGTTGTTGACGAGGTGGTCGACGCGGCCGAACGCCTCCATCGTCGCGGCGACGGCGGCGGCCTGGTGCGCCTCGTCGTGCGCCTTGCCCGCCACGCCGATGACGCGGTCGGAGCCGAGACGCTCGACGGCCTCCTTGAGCGCCTCCTCGCCGCGCCCCGTGATGCACACGCGGTCGCCGCGTGCCACGAGGGCCTCCGCGATGCCGTAGCCGATGCCCCTGCTGGCCCCGGTGACGAGGGCGACCTCTCCCGAGTCCGGCCGCTGCTGCTCAGTCATCTGGTGCTGTCCTTCCGGGTGTTCAGTTGAGCGGGCCGCCGGCCACGTACAGGACCTGGCCCGAGACGAAGCCGGCCGCCTCGGCGGTGAAGAAGGCGATGGCGTTGGCGATGTCCTCGGGGTGCCCGACGCGCTGGACGGGGATCTGCGAGGCGGCGGCCTTCTGGAAGTCCTCGAAGCCCATGCCGACGCGCTCGGCGGTCGCGGCCGTCATGTCGGTGGCGATGAAGCCGGGAGCGACGGCGTTCGCGGTGACGCCGAACTTGCCCAGCTCGATGGCGAGGGTCTTCGTGAAGCCCTGCATCCCGGCCTTGGCCGCGGAGTAGTTGACCTGGCCGCGGTTGCCGAGCGCGGAGGAGCTGGAGAGGTTGACGATGCGGCCGAACTTGGCGTCGACCATGTGCTTCTGCACGGCGCGGGCCATGAGGAAGGCGCCGCGCAGGTGGACGCCGAGGACGGTGTCCCAGTCGCTCACGCTCATCTTGAAGAGCAGGTTGTCGCGGAGCACGCCCGCGTTGTTGACGAGGATCGTCGGGGCGCCCAGCTCGGCGGCGATCCGCGCGACGGCGGCCTCGACCTGCGCCTCGTCCGAGACATCGGCGCCGACCGCGAGGGCCTTGCCGCCCGCGGCGGTGATCTTCTCGACGGTGTCCTTGCAGGCCGCCTCGTCGAGGTCGATGACGGCGACGGCGCGGCCCTCCTCGGCGAGGCGGATCGCGGTGGCCGCGCCGATTCCGCGGGCCGCACCGGTGACGACGGCTACGCGCTGCTCGGTGGTGGACATGTGGTGTTCTCCTCGTCCCTGGGGGAAACCTCGGCGCCCGGTACGGCGGGGCTCGCGCGCGGTGGGCTCCTCACACTACCGCGCACGAATGAGCGACCGCTTAGTACCTTGGGTGGAAGTGACGCTAGAAGGCGTGGCACCGGGTGTCAACGGCCCCGGCCCGCGGGCGGCGTGTGATCCCTCTCGCGCGAGGCGGGGGCGGGCTGCCGTACGGGACCGGGGAGCGGCGGTCAGGGAACGAGCCGCTCCAGCAGCCGGTCCAGCTCCGCGCCCGGCGCCCGCGTCAGCCCGGTGTGCACGGGACCGGGCTGGAGGAGGGCCGAGCGCGGTGCAACGAGCCAGCGGAAG
>NZ_JAAGLR010000415.1 GCF_010548245.1 Streptomyces sp. SID11385 | reverse complement strand
CGCCGCCGGGCGCGTACGGGCGGACCCGCGGGGCCCCGTACCGCCGCGGGTCGCGCCCGCTCCCGTACCGCGACCGGCGGCCCGCTCCCGTACCGCATCGGGCGGCTCAGCGGTGGGCGTCCTCGTACGCCTGCCGGACGGCCCGGGAGACGCGGCCGCGGTCGTTGACGTCCATGCCCTGCTCCTTGGCCCAGGCGCGGATCGCCGCCGTCTCCTCGCTGCTGCCGGTGGAGGAGGAGCGCGCCTTGCCGCGGGCGGCGGAACCGCGGCCACCGGTGCGGCGCCCGCTCTTGATGTAGTCCTCGAGCAGCCCGCGGAGCTTGTCCGCGTTCGCCGTGGTGAGGTCGATTTCGTAGCTCTTGCCGTCGAGCGCGAACGTCACCGTCTCATCGGCCTCGCCGCCGTCGAGATCGTCGACGAGAAGGACCTGAACCTTCTGGGCCACTGGATTTCCTTTCATCCCTAAATGCAGTACGCCGGAAAGCAAACCGCTTTTTCCGGGAAAACACAAACCCCTCGGAGATGCTGAGGAGAGACTGCGCAGAGCGGGCGCGCGGGAAACATGCGCGTTTCGGACATAGGTCGCAGCGGGCCTACGGGCCGGGGAATGGGCCGGGATTGCCGTCGCCAAACAGCGCGGGAACGGGCCGGAAGACGGACAAGCTTTGGCCAGCACCTACCTTTGACATACGCGCGGGCATAGGTGCCGGCATACGCGGGGCCATAGGGGTCGCCATACGCGCGGGCATAGGCGGAGTGATAGGCGTACCGATAGACAAGCGCAAGACGCGCGCAAAGCCGCTCCTCTCGCGCGCCCGCGCGAACCCGCGCGAAGAGTGCGAGCGCGGGCGGCGGGCCCTCTTCGTCGCACGTCAGAGGGCGGGGCGGCTGCGCCGTGTCCTCGCGCGGGCACTGTTCGTACGGAAAGCGCGGGAGGCGAAGCGCCGCGCGTTCACAGATGCAGCAGCATCCGGCAGTTGCCCAAGGTGTTCGGTTTCACTCGTTCGAGGTCGAGGAACTCGGCGACGCCTTCGTCCGGGGAACGCAGCAGTTCGCTGTAGACCTCGGTGTCGATGGGGGTCTCGCCGATCTCGACGAAGCCGTGCTTGGCGAAGAAGTCCACTTCGAAGGTGAGGCAGAAAACCCTCCGCACCCCGATCCAGCGCGCGGTGTGGAGGAGCTTCTCCAGCAGGAGATGACCCACTCCGGCGCCCTTGAGCGCGGGGTCGACGGCGAGCGTACGGACTTCGGCGAGGTCCTCCCACATGATGTGCAGCGCCCCGCAGCCGACGACCTCCGCGTTGTCGTCGCGTTCCGCGACCCAGAACTCCTGGATGTCCTCGTAAAGGGTCACGGTCGCTTTGTCGAGCAGGATGCCGCGCCGCGTGTACGGGTCGAGCAGCGCCCGCACGGCGGCCACGTCGGCGGTACGGGCGCGGCGCACCGAGACGGCGGGCGCGGACAGGGGGCCGGGGACGGGCGGTACGGCTTCGCTGGACATGATCGCGACGCTACCGCTCCCCGTCACCGTCGGCGGGATCGGGTGCGGGAGGCGCGGGCTCGGCGGACGGCGTCGCGCGGGGTTCGGGTTCGGGCGCGGCGGGAGGCGCCCCCTCGGCGACCGGCGACGCCGGGGGCTCCGTCGGCTGCTCCGCCGGGCGCCCCGTCGGCGCCTCCGGCCCCTGCACCATCCGTACCGCGTCGCGCAGCGCCTGCTGCTGGTCGGCGCTCATCATGCGGAAGAAGGCGACGAGGGCGGCGGCGCGGTTGTCGCTGCGGCCCCAGTCCTCGTTCATGAGGGAGGCCGCGTAGGCGTCGCGCGTGGAGACGGCCTCGTAGCGGTAGGCGCGGCCCTCCGACTCGCGGCGGACCCAGCCCTTCTGGTGGAGGTTGTCCATGACCGTCATGACGGTCGTGTAGGCGATGGAGCGCTCCAGTTTCAGGTCCTCCAGGACTTCGCGGACCGTGACCGGACGGTTCCACTTCCATACGCGGGTCATCACCGCGTCTTCCAGTTCTCCCAAAGGACGGACCACGCGTGCACTGTACGTGCACAAAGCGGCACCATCTATTCAATTCACGGCAATTCCTGTCACCGCGCGGCAAAAGGGGTGCGCGTCCCGGCGGGAACCCGTGAACGGGTCCCGGGGACACGCACCCCTTGCGCGATCCGGAGCGCGGACGCGGAGGCGTCAGTCGCGCGCGGTGGTGTGCTCCGTGCGGGAGCCGCTCTCGACGCCGGCGAACGCCGCGTCGACGGCGGCGTCCTCCTTGTTCTTGGCCGCGCCGCCCTGGGTCTTGACGATGACCCTGACGAGGCCGATGAAGAAGATGGCCATCACCACGGGCGGCACGAGTGCGGAGACGTAGTCCATGGGGCTCAGAGTAGACCGGGCTAGCCGACCGCGAGCTTCTGGGGTGGTGTGTCCGCGGTGTCCGCATTGCCGTCCGTGTCGACATCCCCGTGGACACCCGCGCCGACGGCCGGGTCCAGGAGCGCGGCGTACCGGGCGCCGGGGGGCGCGGGGCGGCGCTTGGGCGGGAAGACCTCTGCGGGGGTGGGTACGGCGCCGGGGCGGCGGGGTGGCTGTTCGGGCTTGCGGGCGGGCGTCACCGGTTTGGCGGGCGCGGGCTTGGCGGGGGCGGGCTTCGCGGGCTCGTCGGCGGCGCGGCCGCCGGGGAGGG
>NZ_JAAGLR010000391.1 GCF_010548245.1 Streptomyces sp. SID11385 | reverse complement strand
CCTGGTTCCGCTGGGCCCGCCGCTTCCAGGATTTCGTGGGCGGCACCCCGGACGAGGACGTGCCGCCCGCGGGCCGGTGAGCGGGGCTCACTCGGCGGCGGCCGCCACGCGTTCGGGGAGTTCGCTCGTCAGCGAGGCGGCGGCGCGTACGAGCGGCAGCGCGAGCAGCGCCCCGAGCCCCTCACCGAGCCGCACCCCCTGGTCGAGCAGCGGTTCGAGCGCCATCCGGTCGAGCGCCTTGGCCTGCGCGGGCTCCCCGCTCGTGTGCCCCGCGAGCCACCAGTCGGGCGCGCGGAACGCCGCCCGCTGCGCCACGAGCGCGCACGCCGCCGAGACGACGCCGTCGAGGATCACCGGGGTACGGCGCACCGCGCACTGGAGCAGGAAGCCCGTCGTCGCCGCGAGGTCCGCGCCGCCCACCGCCGCCAGCAGCGCGAGCTGGTCGCCGAGGACCGGACGGGCCCGGCGCAGCGCGTCCCTGATCGCCGCGCACTTGCGCATCCACGTGAGGTCGTCGATCCGCTCGCCGCCGCGCCCCGTGACGACCGAGGCGTCGACACCGCACAGCGCCGCCACGAGCGTGCCCGCGGCCGTCGTGCCGCCCACGCTCACGTCCCCGAGCACCACGAGGTCCGTGCCCGCGTCGGCCTCCTCGTCGGCGACGGCCATCCCGGCCCGTACCGCCGCTTCGGCCTCCTCGGTCGTGAGCGCGTCCTCGCGGTCGATCCGCCCCGAGGAGCGCCGCACCCGGTGCCGCGTCACCTCGGCGGGCAGCTCGGCGGGATCGCAGTCGAGCGAGACGTCCACGACCCGCACGGGCACGTCCTGCGCCCGCGCGAGCACGGCGACCGGCGCGCTCCCGTCGAGCACGGCCCGGACGAGCGCGGTGGCACCGCCCGGCGCCCGCCGCGAGACGCCCGCCTCGGCGACCCCGTGATCCCCGGCGAACAGGACGACCCGGGGCCGTCGCACCGCCGCCACGGGAACCGCCGACTGCGCGGCAGACAACCACTCCCCGAGCACGTCGAGCCGCCCGAGAGCACCGGAGGGAACGCTCAACCGCGCCCGTCGTTCCTCGGCGTCCCGACGTACCTTGCCATCGGGCCGCTCGATGAGATCGGAGAAGTCGTCAAGATCAAGGGCGCTCATTCGCAAGACGGTACATCCATTCAGCCCCTCCGGCGGGTGAGGGGCGGGGTCAGGAGCGGAGCCCCGGGGAGGTCACCCCGGCAGCGGGATCACCCGTCCCGCGACCACGAGCACCACTTCCTCGCACTCCCCGGAGACGGCCGCGTTCACCCGCCCCAGTTCGTCCCGGTACCTGCGCCCCGACGCGGTCGCGGGCACGACCCCCGCCCCCACCTCGTTGGAGACCAGCACCACCCGCCGCCGCGCGCACCGCACCGCCTCGACCAGCTCGGCCACCCGCTTGCGCAGCGCCTCGCGCCCCCCGCCCGCCCACGCCGCGTCGTCCCACGCGTCGACCTCGTCCATCGCGTCGGTGAGCCACAGCGAGAGGCAGTCGACGAGCAGCGGGGCGCCCTCCTCGGCGAGGAGCGGCACGAGGTCGCAGGTCTCGGCCGTCCGCCAGCTCGCCGGGCGCCGCTCGCGGTGCGCGCCGACCCGTTCGGCCCACTCGGGGTCGCCCGCGCGCGTGCCGCCCGTCGCCACGTACAGCACG
>NZ_JAAGLR010000357.1 GCF_010548245.1 Streptomyces sp. SID11385 | reverse complement strand
CTCGCGCTCGCCAGGGCGCACCGCCCGCGGATCGCCCTGCTCGGCCGGACGCGTCCTACGGAGGCGGAACCGGCCGGGCTGGAGTCCGCCGTCGACGAACCCTCGCTCGTCCGTCTGCTCGCCGAGCGGGAGGAAGGCCGCGCGCCCGCCGCTCTCGCCGCGCGCGCCCGGGAGATCCTGGCGGCCCGTGAGGTGCGGGCGACGCTCGCGGCGCTGGAGGCGGCGGGCTCGCCGGTCCGGTACGTACCCGTCGACGTACGGGACGAGGCCGCGGTCCGTGCCGCGCTGCGCGAGGTGCGCGCGTCGTGGGGTCCCGTCACCGGCCTCGTGCACGGCGCAGGGGTGCTCGCCGACCGGCACCTCGCGGACAAGACCGACGCGCAGTTCGACCTGGTCCTGTCGACCAAGGTGGACGGGCTGCGGGCGCTGCTCGCCGCGACGGCCGACGACCCGCTCGACCTGCTCTGCCTCTTCTCGTCCGTCGCCGCGACGTCCGGCAACGCGGGGCAGGCCGACTACGCGATGGCCAACGCGGTGCTCGACCACGTGGCCTCGGCGGAGAGCGTCCGGCGGCCCGGCTGCCTGGTGCGCTCCGTGGCCTGGGGACCGTGGCAGGCAGGCATGGTCACCCCCGCCCTGGCCGCGCACTTCGGCCGCTCCGGCATCCCGCTCCTCGCCGTGGACCGGGGGGCCGCCGCCTTCGTGGCCGAACTGGGCGACACCGGGGGCGCGCCGCGCGTCGTGATCGCGGCGGGCGACGCGGTCCCGGCCGCCGACACCGCTCCCCGCCCCGCGCGGGTCCTGGTCCGGGGAAGCCGCCACCCGCAGCTCGCGGACCACGAGATCGCCGGGGCCCCCGTCCTGCCCGTCGCGATGGCCCTGAACTGGCTGACCGGCGCCGCCGCTTCGCGGTGGCGGCCGGGCGAGCCGCTGATCCTGCGCGACGTGCGGGTCTACCGCAAGTGCGTGCTGTCGCGGCTCGACGGTGCCGGGCACCGGCTGGACGTGCGCGTCGCCGCCGCAGCGACCGGTGCCCCCTCGCGCTGGGAGGCGGAACTGCGCGACGAGACGGGGGCTCCGCACGTCGGAGCCGTCCTGGAACGGGCCGCCGCCGTACCCGATCCGGCCGCCTGGACGACCCCCGAAGGACTCGACGTGCCCGCCTCACCACGGGTGTACGACGGGCACGTCCTCTTCCACGGGCCCCGGTTCCGGGCCGTGCGCGCGGTGCGGGGGGTCTCCCGGCACGGGGCGGAGGCGACCGTCGTCGGAGCGCGGGAGCTGGGCTGGCCGGGGGACGCCTGGCCGCTGGACGCGGGCGCGCTGGACGGTGGCCTTCAGGTCGCCCTGCTCTGGGCGCACGGCGTGCTCGGCGAGGCGGCGCTGCCGATGGCCGTCGCGGAGTGCGGGGTGTACCGGCGAGGACCGGCGCGGGGCCCCCTGCGGTGCGTGGTCCGGGCGCGCAAGACGCACGAGACGGGGGCGCGGTGCGACGTCGCCCTCCTCGACCCCGACGGCCCGGTGCGCTTCGAACTGCTCGGCGTGGAACTCGTCCGCCGTCCTTCCTGATCCGTCCCGGTCCTTCCTGACGGGGACCCGTCTGCCGTCCTTCCCGAGAGGGGTACGCGTGGGGTACGAACCGATCGCCGTCGTGGGCCGGGGCTGCGTGCTGCCCGACGCGCTCGATCCCGACACGTTCTGGGAGAACATCGCCGCGGGCCGGGACAGCCTCTCGGCCGTCCCGGAGGGCCGGTGGCGGCTGCCGCACCGCTTCGCCATGGGCTCGCCGGCGGAGCACCTGGACCGGACGTGGACCGATCGCGGCGGCTACGTACGGGGCTTCGACGCGGTCTTCGACCCGAGCGGCCTCGCGCTCGCGCCGGAGGAGATCCTGGGGCTGGACCCCTTGTTCCGCTGGGTCGTGCACGGGGCGCGGCAGGCGCTGCGGGAAGCCGGGTACGAGGGACCGCTGCCCCGCGCCGGGCTCGTCCTCGGCAACCTGTCCTACCCCACCGCCGCGGGCTCGGCCTTCGCCGAGCACGTGTGGCTGTCCGCGCTCCCGCCCGCCCTGCGCGAAGCGCTGCTGACCGGCGAGCGCCGCGCGCGGCCCGACGCGCGCGACCGCTTCTCGTCCGCTCTCCCGGCGCGCCTCGCGGCACGCGCCCTCGGGCTGGGGGCGGGCGCGTGGGCGCTCGACGCCGCCTGCGCGTCCTCGCTCTACGCGATCAAGCACGCGTGCGACCGGCTGCACGACGGCACCGCCGACCTGATGGTGGCGGGCGCGGTCAACCGCGTCGACAACCTGTTCCTGCACATCGGGTTCTGCGGGCTGTCGGCCGTCAGCGCGACGGGGCGCGGCCGTCCCTTCGACCGCGCCGCCGACGGACTGACGCACGGTGAGGGCGCCGGGTTCGTCGCCCTGACGCGGCTATCCCGGGCGCGGACGGCGGGCCTGCCGGTCCTCGGCGTCATCCGCGGGATCGGGCTCTCCAACGACGGGCGGGGCGGCGGCCTGCTCAGCCCCGCGCAGGAGGGACAGGTGCGCGCGATGCGGCAGGCGTACGCGGTGGCGGGGCTCGCCCCCGAGTCGGTGTCGCTCGTGGAGTGCCACGCGACGGGGACCCCGGTGGGGGACGCCGTGGAGGCGCGGAGCATGGCGGAGGTCTACGCCCGCGGTACGGACGTGCCCGTGGGGTCGGCCAAGTCCAACGTGGGGCACCTCCTGGCCTCGGCCGGCGTCGCGGGTCTGCTGAAGGTCCTCGGGGCCCTGCGGTCGGGGGTGCGCCCCGCCTCGCTCGGGGCGGAGCGGCCGATCGAGGAGCTGGACGGCACGCCGCTGCGGGTGCTGACCGCGCCGGAACCGTGGCCGGGACCGTGCAGGGCCGCGGTCAGCGCCTTCGGTTTCGGCGGCACGAACGCCCACCTGATCATCGACGCCCCCGACGCCGCGGAGAGACCGGGCGGCCCGGCCCGTCGCACCCGCCCGGCCGTACGACCGGTGCCGGTACGGGAGAAGCCCGCCCCGCTCGCGATCGTCGCGCTCGGCGCGCGCGTGGGCGAGGGCGGCGGCACCGAGGACTTCCGCCGCGCGGTGCTGGGCGGTGAACGGCGCGGTCCCGTCGCGGAGATCGCCGTGCGGCTGCCGGGCCTCGCCTTCCCGCCGCTGTCGATGGACCGGACGATGCCCCCGCAGCTCATGGTCCTGGAGGCCGCCCGGGAGGCCGTACGGGGGCTGTCGCTGCCCCGCGAGCGGACCATGGTCGTGATCGGGATGGGCGTGGACCCCGCGGTGGCGCGGGCCGGTGCCCGCTGGCGGGTCCCGTACTGGCTGGAGGCGGCCGGGGCGGACGCGGGGGCGCGGGCGGCGGAGGTGCGGGACGCCTTCGCGCCGCCCATGGCGGCGGAGCGGGTCGTGGGCAGCCTGCCGAACCTCGTCGCGAACCGGATCAGCACCCAACTCGACCTGGGCGGACCCGGGTTCGCGGTGTCGGCCGAGGAGGCGTCCGGGCTCGTGGCGCTGGACCTCGCGGCGCGGGCGCTGCGCACGGGCGAGGCGGACGTGGCGCTCGTCGGCGCGGTGGACCTGTCCTGCGAGCCGGTGCACCGGGCCGCGCTGCGGGAACTGGGACGCGAGGCGGAGCCCGGCGACGCCGCCGTGGTCCTGGTCGTGAAGCCGCTGGACGCGGCGCGCCGCGACGGCGACACCGTGATGGCCGTGCTCGACGAGGAGGCCGCGGACGCGGCGGACCTGGTCGTCGGTGACGGTCCAGGGGCGGCGTTCGACCCGGTGTCCGCCTTCGGCCGTGCCCACGCGGCGCACGGGCTCGTCTCCGTGG
>NZ_JAAGLR010000322.1 GCF_010548245.1 Streptomyces sp. SID11385 | reverse complement strand
CGCCTGCGCCCCGGCTCGCCCTTCGGCAACGCCTGGTCGCTGCACGTCCTCAGCTACCACCCCGGCTTCTACCGCGCGCTGCCCGCCGGGGCCCGGCACTTCGGCGTGCGGCGGGTCCTCGGCCCGCTCGGCGCGTGGTGGCTGCGCGAGCGCTACGAGGGAAGGGTGACGACCCAGGAGGTACGGGCCGTCGAGGCCGTCACCCGGAAGGACGAAGAACTCGTCGTGAGGATGAGGGGCCTGGACGGCCGTACGGAGGAGGCCCGGGCCGATCACGTGCTCGCGGCGACGGGCTACCGCGTGGACGTCGGGGCCCTCGGCTTCCTCGGCGCGGGCCTGCGCGCGGCGCTCGGCACGAGCCGCGGCGCACCCCGCCTCGGCGCCGGGTTCCGCTCCTCGCTCCCGGGCCTCTACTTCACCGGGCTCCCGGCGGCGGCCTCGTACGGCCCCGTCATGCGCTTCGTCTGCGGCACCGAGTACGCGTCCCCGCGCCTGGCCGCCCACCTGCACGCCGCGCACCGGTGAGCGGCCGTAACCGGCCGGTCCCGGCCGGGCCCGACCCGCTGAGCCCGAGGGGCCCATGCCCCCGTCACATTCGGCACGCCCCTCCCGTCACCCCCTTCCCGTCCTTATCCTTTGCCGCATGGCCGCAGCGTCCCCGTACTCCCTCGTCGCCACCGATCTGGACGGCACCCTCCTGCGGGACCAGCGGGACACGGTCACCGCGCGCACGAAAGCCGCGCTCGCGCGGGCCGGGCGCGCGGGCGCGCGGCACATCGTCGTGACGGGCCGCCCCGCCCCGCAGACCCGCACCCTCCTGCACGCGATCGGCTACCGGGGGCTCGCCGTGTGCGCCCAGGGCGCGCAGGTCTACGACACGGACTCGGGACGCCTCGTGCACTCCGTGCGCATGGAGCGCGAGCTGGCCGAGACGGCGCTCGGCAAGATCGAGGCGGAGCTGGGGCAGGTGTACGCGGGCGTCAACCAGGACGGCAGCGACGGCCTCATGCTCATGGAGCCCGGTTTCGTCACCCCGCCGCCGACGCTGCCCTCCGTACGGGTGCGGCGGCGCTCCGAGTTGTGGTCGCGGCCGATCTGCAAGGTGCTCCTGATGGCGGACGGCCGCAGCGAGGACGCGCTCGCCGGAGTCGCGCGGGCGGTCGTCGGGGACCTCGTGAACGTCGTGATGGCGGGCCCGGGCGCCGTCGAGCTCCAGCCGCGCGGGCTCTCGAAGGCGTACGGGCTCGAACGGGCCGCCGAGCTGCTCGGGTGCACGGGCGCCGACACGATCGCCTTCGGCGACATGCCGAACGACATCCCCATGTTCGGCTGGGCGCGGCACGGCGTCGCGATGGCGAACGCGCACGCGGAGCTGCTCGCCGTCGCCGACGAGGTGACGTGCGCCAACACGGAGGACGGCGTCGCCGTGGTCCTTGAGCGCCTGTACGGCGCGTGACGCGGGCGGGCGCGTCGGGCCCGCCCGCGTGGGGGTGGGGGACCCGTACGGGGGTACGGAGGGGAAGGGCCCCCGGGCGGATAGGGTCGACGACTGTCCCTGCGCGTGGGTCCGGGCGATCCGCGCGGGTCCGCGTGGGTTCGGAACGCTTTGCGTTCATATGAGTTGATCACGAACATACCGGTGTCGGTCGCATACCGCCTGTGCTGGTCGGGCAGGCGCTCTCTGTGATCGAAAGGGGACCGGATACGCTGCCTTGAGAGGCAGCAGCGACACATCGACACACCGTGTGATCGTCAGCAGACAGGAGAACCCTTCGTGACCGTCGTCGGGCCATTTGGGCTGAGCGTGCGGGACCAGGCTCTCGAAGCCGATGTCCAGGCCGGGTTGACGGCTGTCGAGGAAGGCTTGCTGGACGCGACCAAGAGCGGGGTGCCCTTCATCACCGAAGCGGCCCAGCACCTCGTGCTCGCCGGGGGCAAGCGTTTCCGGCCGCTCCTGGTGATGCTCGCGGCGCAGTTCGGCGATCCGGAGGCCCCGGGCATCGTCCCCTCGGCGGTCGTCGTGGAGCTGACCCACCTCGCGACCCTCTACCACGACGACGTGATGGACGAGGCGACCGTGCGGCGGGGCGTGGAGAGCGCCAACGCCCGCTGGGACAACTCCGTCGCCGTCCTCACCGGTGACTTCCTCTTCTCGCGCGCCTCGCAGATCCTCGCGGGTCTCGGCCCCGAGGCGGTACGCATCCAGGCCGAGGCGTTCGAGCGGCTCGTCACGGGCCAGATCCTGGAGACGGCGGGGCCGCGGGACGGCCGCGACCCGGTCGACCACTACCTCGACGTGCTCAGCGGCAAGACGGGCTCGCTCGTCGCCGTCGCGACGCGGTACGGCGCGATGATGTCCGGCGCGGGCGGCGAGATCGTGGAGGTCCTCGCGCAGTACGGGGAGCGGCTCGGCGTCGCCTTCCAGCTCGCCGACGACGTGCTCGACATCGCCTCGGACAGCTACGAGTCCGGCAAGACGCCCGGCACCGACCTGCGCGAGGGCATCGCGACGCTGCCCGTGCTGCGGCTGCGGGAGCGGATCGCGCGGCTCGGCCTCGCGGAGGACGTCGCGCTCGACACGCTGCTGCGCGGCGACCTCTCCGACGACGCGCGACTCGCCGAGGCGGTGGCCCGCATGCGCGTCCACCCGGCGCTGGCCCAGGCCCGCGAGGACACGGCGCGCTACGCGCACGACGCCCGCGCCGCCCTCCAGGCCCTCCCGGACACCCCGGCCCGCACCTCGCTGGCCGACCTCTGCGACGCGGTCGTCCACCGGGTGGGCTGAGCCCGGCCCGGTCCACCCGGACCAGGACTCCACCCCACGTCGTACGGGAGATCCCTGACGCCGTCATCCCACAGGGGTACGTCACTTTGGCCCCCAAGGCTGACGCTTTGTCGCCCCCGCTCTGGTCGGATGGGTACTGACCGCTCCTGCGGGAACCCCCACGGGGGAGAATGGCGACGGAGGTGGCACGGATGACGGCACAGGCGGAAGGCAACCGGCCCGGCGACGACCGGCCGGAGGACACCCGGTACCGGGCGGCACGCCGCAAGGCGGCCCGGTACGCGGTCCCGGCGGCGGTCGTGGGAGTGACCGCGCTGACGGTGGGCCTCGTCCCGGCCCTCGCGGACAGCGGCGACCCCGACCTGCCCGAGCTGACGGCGCACCAGCTCGTGGCGAAGCTCGCGGGCGCCCACGAGGAGCACTTCTCCGGCACGGTGCGCGTCAGTACGGACCTGGGTCTCCCCGGCCTCGACGGCGCGGGCATCGCCGGCCTCGGCGGCGCCGCGAAGGGCAGCGGCGGCGGCGCCGACCCGCAGGCCAAGCTCACCGAGCTGGCGAGCGGCACGCACACGCTGCGCCTCGCGGCGGACGGCCCCGAACGCCAGCGCCTCTCGATCCTGGAGGACGCGGCCGAGTACAGCATCATCCGCGACGGCGCCCGCGCCTGGGCCTACGACAGCGCGAGCGACAAGGCCGTCCGCCTGGAGGTACCGCGGTCCGGGCAGCACGAGGAGCGCTCCCCGTACACCGCCCTCACCCCGCAGGAGCTGGCCGACCAGGCCCTCAAGGCGGTCGACGCGCACACCACGGTCCGCGCGGACGGCACCGCGCGCGTCGCGGGCCGGGACGCCTACCAGCTCGTCGTCGAGCCGAAGCAGTCCGGCTCCACGGTCAAGGCGGTGCGCGTCCTCGTCGACGCGAAGACGGGCACCCCGCTGCGGGCCGCGCTCACCGCGCGCGACGGCGGCAAGCCGGTCGTGGAGGCGGGCTTCACGAAGGTGAGCTTCACCGCCCCGAAGGCGAAGACGTTCTCGTTCACGCCGCCGAAGGGCACGGAGGTCACCGAGCCGAAGCAGCAGGCGCCGGCGGACCGCTCGGCCGCGCCCGACGCCGGGGCGCTCAAGGACCTGCTCGGCGGCTCCCGCACGTACGGCGAGGGCTGGACGACCGTCGCGCGCCTGGACCTGCCGGGCGAGGCGGCCGCGGGCCTGTCCTCCGGGGACGCGGGGCAGGCCGGGAAGCTCATGGACAGCCTCGCCAAGGAGGTCAAGGGCTCCTTCGGCACCGGCCGCCTCTTCTCCACGCGCCTCGTCAACGTCCTCCTCACGGAGGACGGCCACGTCTACGCGGGCGCGGTGACGAAGGACACCCTCGTGAAGGCGGCCGAGTCGCACACGTGAGCGCCCGACCCACGGAAGCGGGAGAGGCCGCCGTCACCCCGACGGCGGCCCCGGCCCCGGACACCGCCTTCGGCCCGCCCGCCCCTCCCGGCCCCCTCGCCCCTCTCGTCATCGAGACCGACGGCCTGACGAAGCGGTACCCGGGCGACCGGCTCGCCGTCGACGGGCTCGGCCTGCGCGTGCCCGAGGGCAGCGTCTTCGGCTTCCTCGGCCCCAACGGCTCGGGCAAGACGACGACGATCCGGATGCTGCTCGGGCTCATCGCGCCGACCGCGGGCCGCGCGCGCGTGCTCGGCGGCGAAATGCCGGGCGCGGGGCGCCGGGTGCTGCCGCACGTCGGCGCGCTCATCGAGGGCCCCGCCCTCTACGGCTTCCTCTCGGGCCGCGACAACCTGCGCCGTCTCGACGCCGCCGACCCCACCGCCTCCCGCGCCGACCGCGAACGCCGCGTCACCGAGGCCCTGGAACGCGTCGGGCTCACCCCCGCCGCGCACCGCAAGGCCCGTACGTACTCGCTCGGCATGAAGCAGCGCCTCGGCCTCGCCGCCGCGCTGCTCCGCCCCCGCCGCCTCCTCGTCCTCGACGAGCCGACCAACGGCCTCGACCCG
>NZ_JAAGLR010000293.1 GCF_010548245.1 Streptomyces sp. SID11385 | reverse complement strand
AGCGGGAGCGCGGTGGGCGGCCCCGACGGCCGTTTCCCCCGGCGGATGGGTGGCACGCGAGGTCCCTCCTGGGCGGTGGGCGGCGCGCGGGCGGGCGGGTGGCGCCCCGGGGTGCGCGGCGCGATGCGGCGACGGGGCACCGGCCGCCGGGCGGCCGGTGCCCCGTGCCTCACTCCGGGCGGGGCTGCGTCACGGGGTGCAGAGGGTGACGCTCAGGGAGCTGTACTCGCAGATGAGGAGGCTCACCTGGCTGCCGGTGGCGATGTCCTGGAAGCCCTCTTCCTCGGGGGTCTCCATCACCTGAAGGTCGAGCAGTGCCATGACGGTTCCTTTCGGAACGGGGTCGGGCGACGGCGAGGAGCGGTCCGCCGTCCGGCCGGTGGAGTGATCACCTGGTGGTGGCTCCGGCCCCCGGGCGGGGGCCGTCTGTGGGCCGCGGTGGCGGCAGGTAGGGCAGCGTGAACCGGGCGGGTTCCGGTCCGTACGCGCTGCCGAGGGCGAGCAGGCAGCCCGCCGTCCCGGTGGCGAGGTCCATCGAGAGCCGAAGGAGCTGTTCGCCGGGGAAGGCGAGGCCGTCCGCGTGGGGCAGGGCCTGGAGGGTCAGGAGCGCGCGGTGCCGGTCGACGACGCGGCGGCGCTCCAGGGGGTCGCCGGCCGGGGTGCGGGCGAGGTGCAGGAGGAGTCCCGCGACGCCGCGGAAGAGGCCGGGCTGGATGTAGAAGCGGGAGGTCGCCGCGCGGCGCAGTGGTGCGCGGTGGGCGGCGAGCGGGTCGCCGGGCCGGTGGACGAGGTAGTCGTCGAGGACCATCGCGAGGCCCGCGCTGCCGCCGCCGAGGTACGGCATGGTGCGCCGGCCCTCCACGACGAGCAGGGAGTCGTCCTCCCCGGGGCGGCAGTGCGCGAGGTCCAGGCGCAGCGCCGTGGCGGCGAGGTCGAGGGTCGTGGTGTCGCCCGTCTCCTCGTAGCGGCGGACGAGGAGGAGCGCGGCTCCGGAGGCGCCGTGGAGCAGCCCGGCCCGGCTGCCCGCCGGTCTCTTCCCGCGCGCCGCCGTCTCGCGCACCGAGTGGGCGACGGCTTCGGCGCAGCGCGCGGCGGCGGCGCGCAGCGGGGCCG
>NZ_JAAGLR010000262.1 GCF_010548245.1 Streptomyces sp. SID11385 | reverse complement strand
AGGCGCAGGGGGGTCGCGGGCGGCCGTACGTCGTCGGTACGTGCCGGGGCGGCGGCCTGCCGCGCTTCCTCGGCCGCGACCAGCGCGAGCCCCCGCTCCAGGACGTCCGGGGGCAGTTCGACGTGCCCGGCCACGGCGGCGACGAGATCGATGCGCGCGTCCAGCTCGGCGGCGAGGGCGTCGAGGCGGGCGCGGTCGGCGGGGCCGCGCATGTCGGTGAGGGCGACGACGACGTAGCGGGCGCGCGGGCGCAGGGCGTGCAGTGCGCGCAGCGTGTTGATGACGGTGGAGCCGGTCGAGAACTCGTCGTCGACGAGGACGAGCGGGCCGGGCGCGGTGAGCAGCGCGGGGTCGGCGGGGAGCAGGAGGTGCGAGGTGGCGTGCGAGTGCGCCTCCTCGAAGCCGCCGGCCGGCGTGATGCCGGGGACGGGGCGGCGCGTGCTGTGGAGGTACGGGGCGGTGCCGATGCCGTCGGCGACGCAGTGCCCGAGCGCGGTGGCCGTCTCGGCGTACCCGAGGACGACGGCCCCTTCGGCGGCGTCCCCGAGCAGCGCGCGGACCTCGCGGCCGAGCGCGCGGCCGGTCTCGGCGACGACGCGCGGGGAGCGCGGGACGTGCTTGCCGAGGACGTGCGAGACGAGGAGGTGGGCGCGCTTGGGGTTGCGGCGCAGCGCGAGCCCGAGCAGTTCCTCGATGCCGGGGTCGCCGCTCAGCCGTACGCCGAGGCGCTCGGCGACCCAGCTTCCTGTCCACACCACGTGTTCGTCTCTCTCGCTCGGTCTCAGGGGGCCACGTCCTGCCTGGCGCAGGGGGGCGGGGCTCACAGGGTCTCCTGCGGGGTGACGGCGGCGAGGAGGTCGACGAAGCCGATGTCCTCGCGGGCGACGCCGAAGGCGTCCGCGCGGCGCAGGGTGCGCTGGGCCCAGGCGCGGTGCGGCTTCACCTCGTTCATCTTGTTCGTGTACGCGGAGCGGAGCACCCCGCCGCCGCCCCGCTCGGGCCGCAGGATGTCCTCGGCGTCGCTGTACTCCTCGTGCGTGACGACGGAGAGGGCGTGCACGGGGGCGACGTGGCTGGGGTGGATGCAGGTCTTGCCGAGCAGTCCGTTGGCGCGGTCGAGCGCGATCTCGCGCAGGAGGCCGTCCATGTCGCGCTCGATGAGCGCGTCCCGCAGCTCGTCCGCCTCGCCGCCGACGAAGGGCGTGCGCCGCAGCTGGGGCTTGAACATGCGCTCGGCGACGGGGAAGTACTCCCACACGGGGCCGGTGATCGTGAAGCCGGTGCCGTCCGCGCGGCCGAGGACGTTGACGACGTCGGCGATGACCGAGGCGACGATGCGGACGTCGTAGGCCGTGAGGTCGGCGGGTCTGCGCAGCCCGTAGGCGGAGCAGAAGTCGGTGACGCCGAGGCGCAGCGCGAGGACGCGGGAACGGTGGGCGCGCACCGTGCGCGCGATTCCGGCCAGCGCCTCGTGGCGGGTCTCCAGGTGGAGCAGTTCGGGCGATTCGAGGACGGGCATCGCGTGGAGCCGGTGCCCGGCGGCGGTCTCGGCGGCGGCGAGGGCCTCCAGGAAGGCGAGTCCGCACTTCTCGGTGAACTTGGGCAGGACGAAGCCGCTGAGTACGCGGATCGAGGGGCCGAGGCGGCGGGCGAGATCGCTGAGCTGCTCGGGTGTGCGGACCCGTACGAAGAGCAGCGGGAGCGCGTCGGCGGGCCCGGCGGCGAGGACGCCGAGCTGGTGGACGAGGTTCCGCTCGGCGGCGGGCACGTCCTCGTCGCTGATGGAGTCCTCCAGGCACAGCACCATGGAGACCGTCCCGCGCGCGGCCTGCTTGCGCACGTCCTCGGCGAGCCGGGGTCGCGTCGCCGGCGTGTACAGCGTCGCGCCGAGCGCGGTCGCGAGGAACTCCGGCGGCGAGTCCGCGGCGAAGGCGCGCGGTTCCCGGTGGAAGAGCCGCGCGCGCTCCGCCGGGGCGATGTGCCCGAAATGCTGCATCTGACCCCTCAAGAGGAAGAAACGTTCGAGTAGAAGTGACCGGTAATAGTACGTACGAGCTACCCGGAGTGGTTCCCTCAGCCCGTGAACTTCTGGTAACCGGGGGTGGGCGGCTCGCTACGAAAGGGGCGCTCGCCCGTGCGCCACGGGGGCACCCGCGTTGTCCGCGAGTGCCTCGGGAAGGCAGGATGACGGCATGACGCACGCCATGCTGAAAGGCTCGAACGTCCCGGTCGAGGCGGCGGCGGTCCGCGCCGTCGTGTGCTGGTCGCCCAGCCCCGAGGTCTCGGTGGTCGACGCCTCGGCGCTGCTCCTCGGGGCGGACGGACGCGTGCGCTCGGACGACGACTTCGTCTTCTACAACCAGCCCCGGCATCCCTCGGGGACGGTGTGGAGCCTCGGGAAGCGGCGCCTGGGCAACGCGATGCGGGACACGATTCAGGCCGATCTGACGCGCGTGGACGCGGAGGTGGAGCGCGTTCTGCTCGTCGCCTCGGCCGAGAGCCTGCCCTTCGAGGGGGTACGGGATCTGCGCCTGCTGCTGCTCGACGCGGCGGCCGGGGAGAACGCGGAGCCGTACGCGTCCTTCGAGATCCGCGCGGAGACGGGCGCCGAGACGGCGCTGATCTGCGGGGAGCTGTACCGCAGGGGCGGCGAGTGGAAGTTCCGTGCGCTCGGCGAGGGCTACAGCAACGGCCTGATCGGCCTGGCGACGGACTTCGGCATCACGGTCGACGAATCAGCGGCCCCCGACCAGGCCCCGGCCCCGGAACCGTTCCCCGTCCCGGCCCCCGCGCCCGCCTACGGCTACCCGGAGCCCCCCACGGCCCCCCCGGCCCCGTACGGCTACCCCCCACAACCGGACCCCTACGGCTACCCCCAGCACGAGCCGGAGAGCGGCCTCCCATTGATGGGCCCGCAGTTCATCAGGTAACGCGGTCAACCGGCCGCACCAAGAATCCGGCCGGCACCGATATCCAGCCCCTCCGGCGTTTGAGGAGCGGGGTCTGGGGCGGAGCCCCAGAAACCCGCCCCCGCGTCAGCGCCCCGCCTTGGACTTGAACCCCCTCCCCCACTGCAACCCCCACCCGTACAACCGGTCCAGCTCCGCCTGGAACCCGTACACGAACCGCACCTCCCGGTGCACCACGAGCTCCCCCTTCACGTTCTCGATCCTCAGCACCGCGCACGACCGTGCCTCCGGGGCCCGCTCGTCGAGGTCGATGACGATCTGCCGGCCGCTGCTGGGGTAGAGGGTGACCTGCGCCTGCGTCCGGTCGAAGGCGGGCGTCTGGTCGTAGATGTAGACGAAGACGAGCAGTCGCTTGAACTCGTCCTTCTGGTCGAGGTTGATGTACATCGTCTCGCCGGACGGGGCGCCGAAGCGGTCGTCGCCGCTGAGCTTGAGGTAGGGCGGCTCGTTGAGGTCGCCGAGGAAGCCGCCGAGCGGCTGCACGACGCCCTTGGTGCCGTCCTTCAGCTCGTAGAGGCAGCCGAGGTCGAGGTCGACGTTGACCATGGACTGCGTGTGCGCCTGGACGACGTCGGGCTGGAAGAACTTCAGCGGGTTGCGCCAGCCGCCGCGCAGCCCGCGCAGCCCCGTGCCGGGGCGCCGCTCGCCGAAGTCGCTCGTCCGCATCCGCCAGGAGAGGTTGACCCGCAGGTTCCCCGAGACGGCGCCCTCTTTGGAGAGGGAGACCGTGGGGTGCCGTTTGGTCAGTTCGATCGCGCTGCCGCTCGTGTTTCCGCTGTCGAAAGCGGCGGCTCCGCCCCGCAGCCCGTCCAGGAAGGCCATGCCCACACACCTCTGTCGTTCCGGTCGTGACCAACGCGCGTGGGGGCGGCCCGAGGTGTCCTCGGACCGCCCCCACGAAGAGGGTGCCCAGCGCCCGGGGCCCGTTACACCAGGGCCCGCGCTTCGGCCGTGACCTGGCCGAAAGCGCGCGGCCCCGGCGTCTCCCGGGTCCCGCGAGGGCTCAGACGGCGACCTTCTCCGCCTCGTGCCCCTCCTCCGCCGCGATGCGCTTGTTGCGCCGCACCGAGGACCAGAAGGAGGCGGCGATCAGCACGACGCCGATGAGCCCCGTGACGACCTCGGGGATCTCGTACCGGATGGTGACGAGGAGGAGGACGGAGAGGGCGCCGATCGCGTAGTGGGCGCCGTGCTCCAGGTAGACGTAGTCGTCCAGGGTGCCCTGGCGGACGAGGTAGACGGTCAGCGAACGGATGTACATCGCGCCGATGCCGAGGCCGAGCGCCATCAGGATGATGTCGTTGGTGATCGCGAAGGCGCCGATGACCCCGTCGAAGGAGAAGGAGGCGTCGATGACTTCGAGGTAGAGGAACATGAAGAAGGCGCCCTTGCCGGCGAGCGCGACGGCGGAGCGGGACTTGCCGCTCTTGACGGCCGCCTCCTCGCGTTCCTCCTCGGCTTCCTCCTCCTCTTCGAGTTTGTTCTCGAAGAATCCGGAGAGCCCGCCGACGATGAGATACGTGATGAGCCCGGCGATCCCGGAGAGCAGGACCGTTTCGGCCTTGTCGACGTGACCACCGCCGTGCACGTGCGCGTGCGTGGCGACCGTCATCGAGGCGATGAGCAGCAGGATCAGGGCGACGCAGACCGACAGCATGTCGACCTTGCCGAGCTTGGCGAGCGGGCGCTCCAGCCAGCCCAGCCACTTGATGTCGTGGTCCTCGAAGATGAAGTCGAGGAAGATCATCATCAGGAACATCCCGCCGAAGGCCGCGATGGCCGGGTGGGCGTCGGTGACGAGTTCCTGGTAGTGGTCCTTGTTGTTGATCGCGAGGTCCACGGCGTCGACCGGGTTGATCTTGGCGGTGACCGCCACGATCAGGACCGGGAAGACGAGCCGCATGCCGAAGACGGCGATCAGGACGCCGACGGTGAGGAAGATCTTCTGCCAGAAGGCGTTCATCTTCTTCAGGATTCCGGCATTGATCACCGCGTTGTCGAAGGAGAGCGAGATCTCCAGGACCGCGAGGATCGCGACGACGCCGAAAGCGGTCCAGCCGCCATAGAACGCGGCGGCGACGAGCCCGAGCACGGTGATCCCGAAGGACCAGCCGAAGGTTTTCAACAGCACTGCGTATTCCCCATCGTTGGAGGGCCCCTCCGGACCTGTCTGGAGGAGCACTCCCTCCGCGCCGTGTCCGGCTTTACGAAACGTTGACCCCGAAGTCTAGAGCGATGCCCCTCAGGCCGGACGCGTACCCCTGACCGACCGCCCGGAACTTCCATTCCTGTCCGTAGCGGTAGACCTCGCCGAAGATCATCGCGGTCTCGGTCGAGGCGTCCTCGGAGAGGTCGTACCGGGCGAGTTCCTGCCCGTCCGCCTGGTTGACCACGCGGATGAAGGCGTTGGACACCTGCCCGAAGCTCTGCCTGCGGGCCTCGGCCTCGTGGATGGAGACGGCGAAGACGATCTTGTCGCAGTGCGCGGGGACCTTGACGAGGTCGACGAGGAGCGATTCGTCGTCGCCCTCGCCCTCGCCCGTGAGGTTGTCCCCGGTGTGCTCGACGGAGCCGTCGGGGCTGGTGAGCTGGTTGTAGAAGACGAACCACTCGTCGCCGAGGACCCGTCCGTTCGCGCACAGCAGGGCGCTGGCGTCGAGGTCGAAGGGGGCGCCGGTGGTCGAGCGGGCGTCCCAGCCGAGACCGACGAGGACGTTGCTCAGGTTCGGCGCGGCTTTGGAGAGGGAGACATTGCCTCCCTTGGCGAGCGTGACACCCATGTGTTTCCTCCCCTGATGGACCTGGTGGAGCCGGTGGAGCCGGTGGACCTGGCGGAGCCGGCGGTACGGGCCGCGGGCGCGCACAGGCGGTACGGAAGGGCCGCGCGCCGTCCGTCCTGCCGCCCTGCGGGCGACGGAGGCGGCGCGCGGCCGTGTCCCGCCGGGTGGGCTCAGACGTTGACGCCGAAGTCCTGGGCGATGCCGCGCAGGCCCGAGGCGTAGCCCTGGCCGATGGCACGGAACTTCCACTCGGCCCCGTTGCGGTACAGCTCGCCGAAGACCATGGCGGTCTCGGTCGAGGCGTCCTCGGAGAGGTCGTAGCGGGCGATCTCGGTGCCGCCGTCCTGGTTCACGACGCGGATGAAGGCGTTGCGGACCTGGCCGAAGGACTGCTGGCGGTTCTCGGCGTCGTAGATCGAGACCGGGAAGACGATCTTGTCGACGGTCGCGGGGACCCCGGCGAGGTTGACCTTGATCTGCTCGTCGTCGCCCTCGCCCTCACCGGTGGTGTTGTCACCGGTGTGCTCGACGGAGCCGTCGGAGCTCTTGAGGTTGTTGAAGAAGACGAAGTCCCCGTCGCCGGAGACCTTGCCCTCGGCGTTGGTGAGGATCGCGCTGGCGTCGAGGTCGAAGTCGGTGCCGGTCGTCGTGCGCACGTCCCAGCCGAGACCCACGGTCACGGCGGTGAGACCGGGGGCCTCCTTGGTCAGGGATACGTTGCCGCCCTTGCTGAGGCTGACTCCCACGGGTCCTCCAATGATGTCGGGGGTGGGTGGCGAGTGCCGGTCGCCACCTTCGTACGTCGTTATCCGGGACAACGTACGGATAGTAGTGACCGGTTCCCGCCGGAAACGGGCTCTTTCGCCCGGGGGCCCGCAGTGCGTGTCGGAGCCCCGGGACGGGCCGCGGAACGAGCCGGTGACGGGCCCGGTCAGAGCGTGTCGAGCGCCTTGAGGTACTCGCCGAGGTCGCGCGCGTCCGGGAGGTCGTTGACGACCGTCCAGCGCACGACGCCCTCCTTGTCGATGATGAAGGTGCCGCGCACCGCGCAGCCCTTGTCCTCCGCGAAGACACCGTAGGCGCGCGAGACCTCGCCGTGCGGCCAGAAGTCGGAGAGCAGCGGGTACTCCAGGCCCTCCTGCTCGGCGAAGACGCGCAGGCTGTGCATCGAGTCGTTCGAGACGGCGAGGAGCTGGGTGTCGTCGTTCTCGAACTTCGGCAGCTCGTCGCGCAGGGCGCACAGCTCACCGGTGCAGACCCCGGTGAAGGCGAACGGGAAGAAGAGAAGCACCACGTTCTTCTCGCCGCGGAAGTCCGAGAGGCGCACGGTGCGGCCGTGGTTGTCCTTGAGCTCGAACTCGGGGGCCTTGGTGCCGGCCTCGATCGCCATGGGTACCGATCCTTTGCGGTGATACGTACGGGTAAGGGCACCCTGGCCCGTACGGGCCAGGCGCCGACCCCACCCTACGCACCGGGCCCCCGCCGCCCCAGAGGAGTCTGTGGAGCGAGGGGGCCCGGTGGGCGCTGTACGGTTCAGCGCTTGGTCTTCGCGTTGGCCTTCGGGGTGACCAGACGGGTGCCGATCCAGTCCTTGCCGACACTCGTGCTCTTGGTCTGGGTGAATCCGGCGGTCCGCGCCGCGTCGTTGATGTCGCTCGGCTCGACGTACCCGTCCCGGCCCGTCTTCGGGGTCAGGAGCAGGACGAGGTCACCGTCGTCGACCAGCTGGGAGGCGTCGACCAGCGCGTCCGTCAGGTCGCCGTCGTCGTCGCGGAACCACAGGACGACGGCGTCGACGACGTCCTCGTAGTCCTCGTCCGCCAGCTCCGTGCCGGTGGCTTCTTCGATGGCCTCGCGGAGTTCCTGGTCGACGTCCTCGTCGTAGCCGATCTCCTGGACCACCTGCTCGGGCTGGAAACCCAGCCGTACGGCAGGGCTGGTCCGCTCCTCCGCGTGGTCCGCGGTCGCGCTCACGGATTGCCTCCTGATCGTTTCGGGATGTGCTGCGCCCCCGCGGGCGCGGGGGCATGGGGCGTAGTCCACACGGGCGGGACCGATCGCGCAAGTACCCGGGAGCCGAGACCGCCGAAACGGTGACTTTCCGGGCGGTGTCCTCCAACTTCGGACACCTTTGCGCTCCGCTTCGTGCAGTCGCCCATGGTGCCCATTGTTCCCTAATTCTCCCCTGCGGCACCTGGGCCCCCTCGTGGGGCTCCGCCCCAGACCCCGCTCCTCAATCGCCGGAGGGGCTGATTTCCGCGCGGGACTCCTCTTCAGCCCCTCCGGCGTTTGAGGAGCGGGGTTCGGGGCGGAGCCCCGAGGGAAGCCGTCAGGGAGGCCGAGCCCGCCGCGCCCGGGTTCACCGTCCGCACGCAGACCCGGACATATCGTGTCACCCCCCGCTCCCGCCCCCCGAAGGGAACCCCGTGCCCCAGGACCCCACCCCGATCATCATCGGCGGCCTCCCCAGCCAGGTCCCCGACTTCGATCCCGAGGAGACCCAGGAGTGGCTCGACTCGCTCGACGCGGCCGTCGACGAACGCGGCAGCGAGCGCGCCCGCTACCTGATGCTCCGCCTCATCGAGCGGGCCCGCGAGAAACGCGTCGCCGTGCCGGAGATGCGCAGCACCGACTACGTCAACACGATCGCGACGAAGGACGAGCCCTTCTTCCCCGGCAACGAGGAGGTCGAGCGCAAGGTCCTCAACGCCACGCGGTGGAACGCGGCGGTCATGGTCTCGCGCGCGCAGCGCCCCGGGATCGGCGTCGGCGGGCACATCGCGACGTTCGCCTCCTCGGCGAGCCTCTACGACGTCGGCTTCAACCACTTCTTCCGGGGCAAGGACGAGGGCGACGGCGGCGACCAGATCTTCTTCCAGGGCCACGCCTCGCCCGGCATCTACGCCCGCGCCTTTCTCCTGGACCGTCTCACCGAGGCCCAGCTCGACGGGTTCCGGCAGGAGAAGTCGAAGGCCCCGAACGGGCTGCCGAGCTACCCGCACCCGCGCTCGATGCCGGACTTCTGGGAGTTCCCGACCGTCTCGATGGGCCTCGGGCCGCTCTCGGCGATCTACCAGGCGCGGATGAACCGCTACATGGCGGCGCGCGGGATCGCCGACACCTCGCGCTCGCACGTGTGGGCCTTCCTCGGCGACGGCGAGATGGACGAGGTCGAGTCGCTCGGCCAGCTCTCGATCGCCGCGCGCGAGAACCTCGACAACCTGACCTTCGTCGTCAACTGCAACCTCCAGCGCCTCGACGGCCCGGTGCGCGGCAACGGCAAGATCATCCAGGAGCTGGAGTCGCAGTTCCGGGGCGCGGGCTGGAACGTGATCAAGCTGATCTGGGACCGCACGTGGGACCCGCTGCTCGCGCAGGACCGCGACGGCCTGCTCGTCAACAAGCTGAACACGACGCCGGACGGCCAGTTCCAGACGTACGCCACGGAGACGGGCGCGTACATCAGGGAGCACTTCTTCGGCGGCGACCAGCGGCTGCGCTCCATGGTCGAGAACATGAGCGACGAGCAGATCCTGCACCTGGGGCGCGGGGGCCACGACCACCGCAAGGTGTACGCGGCGTTCTCGGCCGCGAAGGAGCACAAGGGCCAGCCGACGGTGATCCTCGCGCAGACCGTCAAGGGCTGGACGCTCGGGCCGAACTTCGAGGGCCGCAACGCGACCCACCAGATGAAGAAGCTCACGGTCGACGACCTCAAGGGCTTCCGCGACCGCCTCCACCTGCCGATCCCGGACAGGGACCTGGAGGGCGGTCTGCCCCCGTACTTCCACCCGGGCAGGGACTCCGAGGAGATCCAGTACATGCACGAGCGGCGGCAGGCGCTCGGCGGGTACGTGCCGACGCGGGTCGTGCGCGCGAAGCCCCTCGAACTGCCGGGGGACAAGACGTACGCGACGGTGAAGAAGGGCACGGGCCAGCAGGCGATCGCCACGACGATGGCGTTCGTACGGCTGCTCAAGGATCTCCTGCGGGACAAGGAGATCGGGCGGCGCTTCGTGCTCATCGCGCCCGACGAGTACCGCACGTTCGGGATGGACTCCTTCTTCCCGAGCGCGAAGATCTACAACCCGCTCGGCCAGCAGTACGAGTCGGTCGACCGTGAACTCCTGCTCGCCTACAAGGAGTCGCCGACCGGCCAGTTGCTGCACGACGGCATCTCGGAGGCGGGCTGCGTCGCCTCGCTCATCGCGGCGGGCTCCGCGTACGCGACGCACGGCGAACCGCTCATCCCCGTCTACGTCTTCTACTCGATGTTCGGTTTCCAGCGCACCGGCGACCAGTTCTGGCAGATGGGCGACCAGTTGGCGCGCGGTTTCGCCCTCGGCGCGACCGCCGGGCGCACGACGCTGACCGGCGAGGGGCTTCAGCACGCGGACGGCCAGTCCCAGTTGCTCGCCTCGGCGAACCCGGCGTGCGTCGCCTACGACCCCGCCTACGGCTACGAGATCGCGCACATCGTCCGCGACGGGCTGCGGCGCATGTACGGGCCCGAGGCGGAGGACGTCTTCTACTACCTGACGGTCTACAACGAGCCGATCCGGCACCCGGCCGAGCCGGAGGACGTGGACGTCGAGGGCATCCTCCAGGGCCTGCACCTGCTGCGCCGCGGCGAGGCCGGGAGCCAGCGCGCGCAGATCCTCGCCTCGGGCGTCGCGGTGCCGTGGGCGCTGGAGGCGCAGCGGCTGCTCGCCGAGGACTGGGACGTGCGCGCGGACGTGTGGTCGGCGACCTCGTGGAACGAGCTGCGGCGCGAGGCGGTCGCGGCCGAGGAGCACAACCTCCTCCACCCGGAGGAGGAGACGCGGGTGCCGTACGTGACGCGGAAGCTGGCGGACGCGGGCGGCCCGTACGTGGCCGTATCCGACTGGATGCGGAGCGTTCCCGACCAGATCGCGCGGTGGGTGCCGGGGCGGTACGGGTCGCTGGGCGCCGACGGCTTCGGCTTCGCCGATACGCGGGGGGCGGCGCGGCGCTTCTTCCACATCGACGCGCCTTCGATCGTGCTGGGCGTCCTGACGGAGCTGGTGCGGGACGGGGCGCTCGAACACGGGGTGCTGCGGCGGGCGATCGACCGCTACCAGTTGCTGGATGTGGCGGCGGCCGATCCCGGTGCGGCCGGGGGCGACGCGTAATCCCTCCGGCGGGGCGGGCCTCCCGGGGCTCCGCCCCGGGATCACGCCGGAGGGTCGCGCCTGTGCCCCGGTCACCTCTCCCAGATCTTGAACGCCCTTACCTTGTAAGGCGATTCAGGAAGCCACGTGCCCCCGCCGGGATACGTCTCGAACTCGCCCGTCTCGCCGCACTCCGCGGACTGGTACGTCGTCACCGGGCGGCCGGTGCGGTTCGCCAGCGAGAGGGCTCCCGTTCTGCCGCTCAGCGGGACGCAGCTCTCGATGTCGGTGCCGGAGAGTTCGTGGACGGTGCGGCGGCCCCCGTACCCCGTCGCGGGCCACAGGCACAGTTCGCCCCGGCCGCACGCGCCGGAGGAGCCGGGGGCGGTACGTACCGGGGCCGCCGCCTCGGCCGGGGTGAGGAGGGTCGCGCCGAGGGCGAGGGCGCAGGCGAGCGTCGTGAGGGTCGTACGCATGGGAGCGGGGTCCTTTCGGTGGGCGGTTCCGAGGCGCACTCTGGGCCGCGCCGTACCCGCTCGGGAAGCCGCCACGAGCGGGACCGCACTGATAGGGGAAAAGCCCCGGGACCGCGCGAAGGGCCCCACCGGGTGAGCCGGTGGGGCCCTTCGTTGACGCCTGCGCGGACGCCTCCATCGACGCCTGCGCGGACGCCTCAGATGTGCGCGGCGCCCGCCGCGTCGGCCGCGTTGTCGCCCCGCTTCGTGAGCGTCGCGACGGCCGCCGCGACGAGGGCGACGATCCCGGCGACGGTGCAGGCCAGGCCCATGCCGGACATGAAGGTGTCGTGGGCGACGGTCGTGATCCGCGCGGCGACGTCCCCCGGGGTGTGCGGCGGCACGGGCGGCACGCCGAGCTGGACGGCCTGGGACGCCTGGTCGAGCTGAGCGCCCTGGAGCTTCGGCAGCCCCGCGTCCGTCCAGTTGCCCGGGAGGTCCTTGTTGACGCGCGCGGCCATGACGGCGCCGAGCACGGCCGTGCCCAGCGCGCCGCCGACCTGCATCGCCGACTGCTGGAGGCCGCCCGCGACGCCGGAGAGTTCGAGCGGCGCGTTGCCGACGATGACCTCCGTGGCACCGACCATGACGGGCGCGAGACCGAGGCCGAGGAGCGCGAACCACAGCGACATCGTGACCGTCCCCGTGTCCGCCTCCAGGGTCGAGAGGCCGAACATCGAGGCCGCCGTGGCGAGCATCCCGCCGACGAGCGGCACGCGCGGCCCGAAGCGCGTGATGAGCACCCCGGCGATCGGCGAGGCGATGATCATCATGGCGGTGAGCGGGAGCAGGTGCAGGCCGCTGTCGACGGCGCTGAGCCGGTGCACGCCCTGGAGGTAGAAGGTGACGAAGAAGATGCCGCCGAGGAAGGCGATCGCCATGAGCACCATGAGCACGGTGCCCGCCGAGAGCGCGACCGAGCGGAACATGGCGAGCGGCACGAGCGGTTCCTTGGCGCGCGTCTGCCAGTAGGCGAAGGCGGCGAAGCACACGAGGGAGAGGGCGAGGAGCCCCCACGTGCGCCCGTCGCTCCAGCTCCAGCCGTCACCCGTTTTGATGATCGCGAAGATCAGCGAGCACATGGCTCCGGAGAGCAGCACGATGCCCGGGACGTCGAAGGAGCGCGGGGCGTTCTCGGCGCGGTGGTCCTTGAGGATGAAGAGGCCGAGGACGAGCGCGGCGACGCCGACGGGCACGTTGACGAAGAACACGGACTGCCAGGAGACGTGCTCGACGAGCAGTCCGCCGACGATCGGGCCGCCCGCCGTGGACGCGCCGATCACCATGCCCCAGATGCCGATGGCCATGTTGAGCTTCTCGGCGGGGAAGGTCGCGCGCAGCAGGCCGAGCGCGGCCGGCATCAGGAGGGCGCCGAAGAGCCCTTGCAGGACGCGGAAGGCGACGACGAGCGAGACGCTGGAGGAGAGCCCGATGATGCCGGAGGCGAGCGCGAAGCCCGCCACGCCTATCAGGAAGGTCTGGCGGTGGCCGAAGCGGTCGCCGAGCTTGCCCGCCGTGATGAGCGCCACCGCGAGGGCCAGGAGGTAGCCGTTGGTGATCCACTGCACCCCGGCGAGGCTGGTGTCGAGGTCGTCCGCGATGGCCGGGTTCGCGATGGCGACGATGGTGCCGTCAAGGGCGACCATCATGACGCCGATAGCAACTCCGAAGAGGGTCAGCCAAGGACGGCCGCGCAGGCTGCCGCGTGCTCCCTTGCCGACGGGCGCGAGCGGCGTCCCGTCCTCCGGTCCGACGGTGGTCTGACTAGTCATGGCGGTCAAATTACTGTCACCGCATGCCAGTTGACAATCAATTTCATATGCCGGTAACTGACGGAACCGCACCCCGGGACAAAGGGCCAGCTCATGCGCGTGGGCCCCGGGCGAAGGAGCGAGGAGCAAGGTGACGGAGCAGAGGCAGGTCCGCGAGACGGGCGGCGCGCGCGAGGCGGGCGATGCGGGCGCGCGGGGTGGTCCGCGCGCGGCGGGCGGCCTGCGCGAGCGCAAGAAGACGCGCACCCGGGAGCGGCTCCTGCGCACGGCGCTGGAACTCTTCGCCGCCTGCGGCTACGAGAGCACGACGGTGGACGAGATCGCCGCCCGCGCCGAGGTCTCGACCCGTACCTTCTTCCGCTACTTCGCCACCAAGGAGCACGTCGCCCTCGCGACCCAGGAACTCATCGAGCGCTGGTTCCTCCAGGCCCTGCGCGCCCGCCCCGCGGGCGAGCCCCCGGTGCTCGCGCTGCGCCGCGCGGTCCTGGAGTCCTGGGGCGAACTGCCCGAGGTGGCCGGGCTCTCCGTCCCCGTGGACCTGCATCTGCGCACGTGCCGGCTCGTGGCCAGGACCCCCGCGCTGCTCGCCGCGCGGCTGCGGCGGGCGAGCGAGAGCGAGGAGGAGATGGCGCGCGTGATCGCCGCCCGCGAGGGTGTCGACCCGGAACGCGACCTGCGGCCCCGCGTCGTGGTCGCGGCCTTCGGCGGCGTGATGCGGCTCACCGAGCACCGCTGGGGCGCCGGTCAGGACGGCAGCGTCGAGGCGCTGCGCGCCCTCGCCGTCCAGCACCTGGACCACCTGGCCCCCGCGCTGGTCCGGGAGTGGGACGGGGCGGAGCGCGGCACGGGCGGAGCGCACGGTACGGGTACGGAGCCGGGCGACCGTACCGGTCTCGTCCCGCGCCAGTCCGCGACGGCCGAGCAGGGCGCCCGCGTCCTTCCGCCCGACGAGGAGGCCGTCCGCTCCTGAGGCGAAGGGCCGCCCGGTACCGCGCGCCCGGACGGGTGCGGGCCGATCGGCTCCCATCCGGCGGGCGGCAGGGTGATGTGGCTCACCGGTTTGGCCCGCGGCACTTGCCGTCTCCTAGGGTGTGGCGCAGTGACTTCCTTCGACTCGTCCCCCCAACTCAACGCCTGGCGAGCGCTGCTCGCGGTGGCGGTCGTCTTCGTCATGCTCGCCACGACCGGCTGGACGGCGGTCAGGGCCCGGCACGACCCGGGCGGCCCGCTCCAGTTGTCGGTACAGGCATGGAACCACGCGCGCCTCGACCACCACGCCCTGCCGGACGCCGCCTCGCCGCCGGAGCGCCTGCGCGAGTTCTTCGCCGCGCTGCGTCCTGCCCAGCGCAAGCGGCTCGCGCACCGCTTCCCGCTCGCCGTGGGCAACATGAACGGCGCCCCGCTCACGCTGCGCTACGCCGCCAACCGGCTCGCGCTCACCCAGGCCCGCGACCACGAGGTGCGCCGTACCCGCGACCCGCGCCTGTCGCCGGACGGACACGACGAGGCGGCGGACCTGGTGGCGCGCTACACCTCGATGCTCCGCCCGGACCGCGACTTCCTCGCCTTCGACCCGAACGGCTCGGGCCGCGCGGCGGAGGTCTTCGGCGATCTCACGCACGCGCGCCGCGTCTCGGTCGTCGTCCCGGGGGTCGACACCGCGCTCATGACCTTCGAGCGCACCAACCGGCCCTTCACCGCGCCGTCGGGGATGGGCCGCTCGCTCTACGCCGCCGAACGCGCGGCGGCGCCCCGGGCCCGTACCGCCGTGATCGCCTGGGCCGACTACACGGCGCCCGGCGGGATCGGCATCGAGGCGGCGACGGCGAGCCGGGCGCAGGAGGGCGCGGGGCGCCTCGACGACTTCGTGCGGGGGCTGCCGGGCGGCCTGAAGGTCGCGCTCGTGTGCCACAGCTACGGCTCGGTGGTGTGCGGGGTCGCGGCCGACCGGCTGCCGCGCGCGGTCACCGACATCGCGGTCGCGGGCAGTCCGGGGATGCGCAGCGGGAGCGCGGCCGGGCTCGGCACGACGGCGCGGGTGTGGGCGACGCGGGATGCCGGCGACTGGATCAGGGACGTGCCGCACGTCGAGTTCGGCGCGCTCGGGCACGGCGCCGACCCGGTCGGCAGAGACTTCGGCGCGCGGGTCTTCTCCTCGACGGGCGCGGTGGGGCACGGTGGCTACTTCGTGCCCGGTACGGCGAGTTTGCGCAATCTCGCGCACATCGGCACGGGGGACTTCGGTGACGTCGGCTGCGCGCCGGGCGGCGCGGGGTGCAGGACGGGGGTGCCCGCGCGGGGTACGAGCCGCGCCTGAGCGGCGGCCCCGTGCCGTACCCGTACCGGCGGCGGACCGCCGGGACGCGGAGCGGAGACGGAACGTCCGTACCCGCCACCGCGTACACCGGGCGGGACGGGAGAGAAGCAAGAGGTCGGGGCCCGGGAGAAAAGCGCCGGTCAAGCGGACCGGTGGGCCGCAGGAGAGGGGACGGAGACGCGCGTGCCGCATACGATGAGCCGCATGGGTGATGTATTGGCCGGTTTCCATGCCACCTGGGAGTTCGCGGAGGACTCCGTGCTCATCCGCTACGAACGGGGAATCCGGACACCGAAGCTGCTCCAGGTGCTCGGGGAGCGACGGGTGCCGCTCGCGGCGATCGACACGGTGACGCTCGCCCCGGGGCGGCGCGGCACCGTCGTGCTGCGCTGCGTGCCGCGCGCGGGCGCCGACCCGCTGATGGAGGCGGCGGCGGGGCAGCTCAAGGAGAGCTGCGATCCGTACCGCCTCGTGCTGCCCGCCGAGCGCGAGGAGCTGGCCGAATTCCACGCGGCGCAGATCCGCGACCGCCTCGGTCCCGGCGTGGCCGAGCCCGCCGAGAGCTTCCTCGTCGCGGCGCCCGAGGGGCCGCAGCACTTCAAGGCGTACGACGGCAAGGCGAGTTTCGACGGCTCGGTGGTCTCCTTCCGCTGGTCGCGCACGGGCGCGTCGAGCGCGAAGTGGAAGGCGGGCGACCAGTCCTTCCCCGTCGCGACGCTGAGCGGAGTGGAGTGGCGCTCGCCCGAGATACTCGACGGCTACCTGCGCCTGCTGCCCCGCCACCCGGGCCCCGGCCCGGCCGCGGGTCCCGGCGCGGCCCTGGGACCCGGCACGGCCGCGGGGACCGGGACGGCCAAGAGGCCCGCCGCCGACCACGACCCGGCGGCCGTCGTCTTCGGCCTCGGGTACGGCCCCGTGCACGAGTCCCTCCCCTTCGCCGCCGCCGTCCTCGCCGCGGCCCGCAGCAGCGCGGCGCGCGGCGGTACGAGCGAGACCGCGCCACCCGTCGCCGCCCTGCGCTCCGACCCCGCCGACATCGCCGAACGCATCCGCCACCTCGGCGAACTGCACCTCGCGGGGCTGCTCACGGACGAGGAGTTCACGACGAAGAAGAAGGAGTTGCTGGCGCAGCTGTGAGAGCCCGCGCCCGTCACGAACCCGCGGAGTAGATCCCGATCTTGTGGTCGAGGACCCCCAGCGTGTCCTGCAGGGCCGCGATCCGCGAGCGGACCTCCTCGCGCGTCGCCTCCAGGAGTTCGCGGCGCTCGGCGACCGTGTGCTCCCCCGCCCTCGACAGCTCCCCGTACCGCACCATGTCCGCCACCGACATCCCCGTCAGCCGCAGCTTGTTGACGAACGAGAGCCATTCGAGGTCGCGGTTGTTGTACCTGCGCTGCCCGGTGTGCGAGCGGTCCACCTCTTCGAGCAGCCCGATGCGCTCGTACCAGCGCAGGGTGTGGGCGCTGAGCCCGGTGAGCGTGACGACCTCGCTGATCGTGTAGTGGTCCCTGCCCTCCGGGCGCGGGTACTCGGCCAGCTTCGCGAGGCACAGGTCGCGGCCGTTGACCGGGCCCGCGGGGGCGACGTCGACCGGGCCTGCGGGGGCGGCGGGGTGGGCGAGGGTCATGGGTGTCCCTTCGGGTGAGGCGGACCGCACCCACGGTAGAACCCTTGAGCGCACTCCAGGCAATACGCGCTCGCGGGTGGCCTGAAGACGGCGCCTAGACTCGCCCGCATGGAGAGCCCCGTGAGCCCTGAGCGCGCTGAGAGCCTTGACAGCCTGAAGTCGGTCGCGGACTGGCCCGTCCCGACCGCCGCCGCCGGCGTCGTCCGCGCCGACGGGACCGTCCTCGGGCGGCACGGCCCGGCGGACCACCGCTTCTGGCTCGCGTCCGTGACCAAGCCGCTCGCCGCGTACGGCTTCCTGCTCGCGTACGAGGAGGGGGCGATCGAACTCGACGAGCCGGCCGGGCCCGAGGGCGCGACCGTGCGCCACCTCCTCGCCCACACCAGCGGCCTCGCCTTCGACGAGGACCGCGTCCAGGCCGCGCCCGGGACCCGCCGCATCTACTCCAACGCCGGTTTCGAGGCGCTCGGCGCGCACGTCGCGCGGGCGACCGGCATCCCCTTCGCCGCGTACCTGCGCGAAGGCGTCTTCGAACCGCTCGGGATGCGCGCGACCGCGCTGGAGGGCTCGCCGGCCAAGGACGGCCACTCGACCGTGGACGACCTGCTCCTCTTCGCCGCCGAGTTGCAGGCGCCGCGCCTGCTCGACGCGGGCACCGTCGCGGAGGCGACGCGCGTGGCCTTCCCCGGCCTGAGCGGCGTCCTGCCCGGCTACGGGCAGCAGAAGCCGAACGACTGGGGCCTCGGCTTCGAGATCCGCGACGGCAAGTCCCCGCACTGGACGGGCGCGCACTCCTCACCGCGCACTTTCGGCCACTTCGGGCAGTCGGGGACCTTCCTCTGGGTCGACCCGGAGGCGGGCGCGGCGTGCGTCGCGCTCACCGACCGCGCCTTCGGCCCCTGGGCGATCGAGGCGTGGCCGCCGCTGACGGACGCGGTGCTCGCGGAACTGCGGAGCGCCTGAGCGCCTGAGCGCCTGAGCGGCCTTACGCGAAGGGGTCGGCCAGTTCCAGGAGCAGCACCTCGCACGCCGTGCGCGCCCGCAGCGCCGCCCCCGCCACGTCGGCCCCGTCCCGCACCCGTACGGAATCGCCCGACGCCAGCCGCTCGCCGCCCGGCAACTCGGCCTCCCCGCGCACGACGTGGACGTACCCGTACGGCGCGGCCGGCAGCGGCAGCGTCGCGCCCGCCTCCGGGCGGGCGACGCGCAGCACGGCGCCCGCCTCGGGGACCCCGTAGGGCTGCGCGAGCGCGCGGACGACGGTGTAGCGGGGGGTGAGGGCGGGGGTGCGGGCGGCGAGCCAGAGTTGCAGGAAGACGAGGGGCCCAGCGCCGTCGTTGCGCTCGACGTGGTGGACGCCGGCGCCCGCGCCGAGGTGCTGGAGGTCGCCGGGGCGCACGAGGGTGGAGCGGCCCCGCGAGTCGCGGTGGCGCAGCTCCCCGGAGACCACCCAGGTGAGCAGTTCCGTGTCGCTGTGCCGGTGCTCGGCGAACCCCGCGCCCGCGGCGAGGTGTTCCTCGTTGCAGGCGGTGAGCGGGCCGAGGCGCAGGTTGTCCGGGTCGTAGTACGGGCCGAAGGAGAAGGCGTGCCGGGTCGTGATGCCCGCCTCCGGCTCTCCGCCCGGGTAGCGGTCAGCGCCGCGTCGTACGTCGATCACGGCGCCCACCGTAGCGGCGCCACACGGCGTCACGTACCGCGTACGGGACGTCACGGACCCCGGCCGCCGCGTTCGGCGACGCGATAAGGCAGTCTTGGTCCCGTGCCCGACTCCGTATCCCGCCCCGCCGCCTCGCCCGCCTCCCCGGCCCCCGCGCACCCGCACGCGGCGACCCTCAAGCGGCTGGAGCACTCCTCGGGACGGCTCGCCGCCCGTGCCATCCAGCGGATGGACGAGACGCTGCCCTGGTACCGGGCGATGCCTCCCGAGCACCGCTCGTGGATCGGGCTCGTGGCGCAGGCGGGGATCGCGGCCTTCACGGAGTGGTTCCGCCACCCCGAGGCCCCGCAGGCGATCTCCACGGACGTCTTCGGGACGGCTCCGCGCGAGCTGACCCGGGCGGTCACGCTGCGGCAGACCGTCGAGATGGTCCGTACGACGATCGAGGTCATGGAGAGCGCGATCGACGACGTGGCCGCGCCGGGCGACGAGGCGGTGCTGCGCGAGGCGCTGCTGCGGTACGCCCGCGAGATCGCCTTCGCGACGGCGCAGGTCTACGCGCAGGCCGCCGAGGCGCGCGGCGCCTGGGACGCGCGCCTGGAGTCCCTCGTGGTCAACGCGGTGCTCTCCGGGGAGGCCGACGAGGGCACCGTCTCGCGCGCCGCCGCGCTCGGCTGGAACGCGCCCGAGTACGTGTGCGTCCTGCTCGGCACCGCGCCCGACGGGGACAGCGAACTGACCGTCGAGGCGATCCGGCGCGCCGCCCGGCACGCCAAGCTCCAGGTCCTCACCGGGGTGCTCGGCAGCCGTCTCGTCGTCATCGCGGGCGGCAGCGACAACCCGCTCGCCGTCGCGAAATCCCTGATCGGCCCGTACGCGGCCGGTCCGGTCGTCGCCGGGCCCGTGGTCCCGGACCTGCTCGCCGCGACCCGCTCGGCGGCGGCGGCCGCGGCCGGGCT
>NZ_JAAGLR010000225.1 GCF_010548245.1 Streptomyces sp. SID11385 | reverse complement strand
CAGGAGTGGGCGAAGGCGGGGCGGGCGAGCGCGCGCTCGCGCCACAGGTGGTCGAGGAGCGCGCGTTCGCGGTGCGCGAAGTCGGGGGCGCGGCGGCCGTGTTCCGCGTCGGAGCGCAGCAGCGCCAGGCGCGTCGCGGCGGCGGCGTACAGGCGCAGGCGCCGCGCGTCGGCACGTTCCCCGTGGTACGAGGCGAACTCGGCGGCGACGCGGCGGGAGCGCAGCGAGCCGAGCGCGAGCGGCTCGTACGGGGAGAGCCAGCCGGCGAGCGCGTACCGGGGCAGCGTCTCGCGCACCGTGCGCAGTTCGCGCTGCCGGTGCCACAGCACGAGCCACGTGGTCAGCCCGAGCGCGGGGATCATGATCGTCACGTAGACGAGCGGGAAGCCGAGCGGGCCGAGGATCGTCGAGCCGTTCCACGCCGCGTGCATGCCCATGGCGAGGAGCAGGCCCGCGACGGGGAGCAGGACGCGGCCCACGCGGCGCCTGCTCAGCAGGGCGAGGCCCACGCCGAGGCCCGTCATGCAGGTGAAGAGCGGGTGCGCGAAGGGCGAGAAGACCGCGCGCACGAAGAAGGTGGCGACGGTGATGGAGGCCCCGGTGCCCTCGTCGCGGTCCGAACCGAACGCCTTGGCGAGGTAGAGGATGTTCTCGGTGAAGGCGAAGCCCGTCGCCGTGAGGCCCGTGAGGACCACCGCGTCGACGGGCCCGCGTATCCGGCGGCCGTGGAAGACCAGGACGAGCAGGAGCGCCGTGGCCTTCGCGCTCTCCTCGACGACGGGCGCGACCGCGAGCGCGGCGACGGTGTTCGGGTCGACGGGCTGGGCCCAGACGTCGGCGAGCCACACGGCCGCGAAGCTGTTCGCGACGAGCGCGATGAGCGCGCCCGCGCAGGCTCCCCAGGCGAGGACGAAGGCGTGCGTGCGCCAGGGGAGGGGGTGCGCGCGGCCCAGCCAGCGGAACGCGAGCACCACGGCCGGCGCGGGCAGCACCGCGAGGCCGAGGCCCACGAGGAACGCCTCGGTCCCCGTCTCCTCCCGCACGAGCCCCAGCATCACGAGGCCGCACAGCGCGAGCAGCACGGCGAGGCCGGTGAGACGCACGCCCCGGCGTCGCCACCAGCGCGGCCTTCGTGGCGTCAGAAGCCCCTGCGGTGCAGGCGGGGCAGGCGGAGAGTTCACGCCTCCGACCTTAACGACCCGCACTGACAGCCGGACCCGGAACGCGTGTTCGCCGAGCCTGCGCGGTATCGGTGCGGGGATCGCGGGGTGGCGGACTACCGGGCGGTGGCCTGCGAGGTGGTGGGCCGTGGTGGCCTGCGGGGTGGTGGTCTACGGGAGGTGGTCACCCCTTCTCGGGCCGGGCCCCCACCCGCTCCGGCTCCGCGACCTCGTACCCGTTCCGCGTGAACAGCAGGTCGTGCACCACGTGCCCCTTCCGCAGGCCCTGGCCCTCGAACCGTGTCTCGGGCCGGAAGGCGGGGCGCTCGGCGAAGCCGCCGTCCGCAGCGGTGTTGTCGAAGGCCGGGTGCGCGCTCAGCACCTCCAGCATGTGCTCCGCGTACGGCTCCCAGTCGGTCGCGCAGTGCAGCACGCCGCCCTCCGCCATGCGGCTCGCCGCCAGGTCGAGGAAGTGCGGCTGGATGATGCGGCGCTTGTGGTGCCGGGCCTTGGGCCACGGGTCGGGGAAGTAGACCCGTACCCCCGCGAGCGCGGCGGCGGGGAGCATGTCACGGAGCAGGACGACGGCGTCGCCGTTCGCGACCCGTACGTTCTCCAGGCCGCTCGCGGCGGCGAGACCGAGCAGTTGTCCCTGCCCCGGCGTGTGCACGTCGACGGCGAGGATGCCGGTCGCGGGATCGGCGGCGGCCATCTTCGCCGTCGTCTCGCCCATGCCGAAGCCGATCTCCAGGACCACCGGCAGCCCGTCGAAGAGGGTCTTGAGGTCGAGGACGTCGCGCCCGTCGACGTCCAGGCCCCAGCGCGACCAGTGCTGCCGCAGGTGTTCGGCCTGCGCGGTGGTCACGCGGCTGCGGCGCGGCGTGAAGCTCTTGATACGGCGCTCGCCCAGCGCGCGCGAGGGATCGGCGGCGGGGCCCACGCCCTCGACGAACATCCGCCCCTGCGCCCGGGTACGGGGCGGCAGGGCCTCGGCGCCGGGGCGCGGGGCGGGCTCGGTGGTCGGCGTGGCGGACTCGGCGGCCGTGGGGCTCGCGGTCGGCGCGGGGGTGCTGGGGTGCTCGGACACAATGCCGTCGATTCTACGGAACCGGGGCGGCGGACGGAGGCGGGCGGGAAGCGGAGGCGGTGTGATTGTCCACAGGCTGTGGATAACCGCGTGCCTCCGCGTCGCGCGCACGCCTCCGGCCCGTACCGCCGCCCCGACGCGTTCCGCCGCCCCGGCCCGTACCGCCCCCCCGGCCTCGTTCCCGCCCCTACGCCGGTGCCACCAGCAGCGGCTTGGCGCGCTCGCGCAGTTCCGCGACGCGCGGCTCGTCTCCGTACGGCTCCAGCTTCCGCAGCAGGTCCTTCACGTACTCCTTCGTCCGCGCCGAGGAGATCCGGCCCGCGACCTCGACCGCCCGCGAACCCTGCTCGCACGCCGCGTCGAGGTTCCCGGACTCCAGCTCGGCGACCGCCGAGACCACGAGCCGCAGGCCGTGCGAGCGCACGTACTCCTCCGTCGGCCGCGACAGCGCCTGCTCCGTGAAGCGCCGCACCTGGCGTGGGTGCTTGAGGTCGCGGTAGCACTCGGCGGCGTCGGCGGCGAACCGGTCCTCACCGTAGAAGCCGAGCCACGCCGGGTCCTCGTCCCCGGGCCGCGCCCGCTCCAGCCAGCTCTCGGCCGCCCGCAGCGCCGCCGAAGCCGCCGGGGCGTCCTTGGCCCGCGCGTGCGCACGCGCCTCGACGAGCCGGAAGAAGCTCATGGTGCGCGCGGTCGCGAGCCCCCGGTTCCGCTCGGCGGCGGCCTGCGCGAGGTCGACACCCTCGTCCCCGAAGCCCCGGTACGTGGCCTGGAGCGACATCGTCGCGAGCACGTACCCGCCCAGCGGCACGTCCGCCGCCGCGCGCGCGAGCCGCAGCGCCTGGATGTAGTAGCGCTGCGCCGCCTCCTGCTGCCCCGTGTCGAAGGCCATCCAGCCCGCGAGTCGGGTCAGCTCGGCCGTCGCGCCGAAGAGCGCGCGCCCGACGTCGTCGGAGTACGCGCCGAGCAGGAGTGGTGCCGCCTCGACCCGCAGGCACTCCGGCACCATCGACGAACGCCAGTCCCCGCCCCCGTACTTGGAGTCCCAGCGCCGCGCGTCCTCGGCGGCCTCGCGCAGCTTGCGCACATCGCTGTGGCCGACGCGGAACGCCGTGCCACCTCCTTCTCCCGGCCCCGCGGCGGCGGGCTCGCGCGCCACCGAACCGTCCGCCGGGGATATGAGCCAGCGCGAGGCCGGCGTGGCGTAGGCGCTCACCGAGAAGGACCCGGCGAGCGACTGCCAGATACCTCCCCCGGCGCGGCGCCCGGCGAGGTCGAGCCGGTACAGCTCGGTCGCCGATTTCACGGCCCGGCCGACGTCGCGCGGGAAGGTGAGGCCCACCTCCGGCGTCGGGTCGGCGTCGGCGAGGCCGATCTCGTGCAGCGGGACCGGTCGGCCCAGCTTCTGCCCGATGGCCGCCGCGATGAGGTGCGGGGCGGCGCCCTGCGGCACCATCCCCTTCGACACCCAGCGCGCCACCGAGGTCTTGTCATAACGCAGGGTCAGCCCCCGCTGCTGACCGAGGTCGTTCACACGCCGCGCAAGCCCCGCGTTGCTGATGCCCGCGAGGGCGAGGACGGCACCGAGTTTCTCGTTCGGTCCGCGTTGCTCCCTGGACATGCGCCACCCCTCGACACAGACGCCCGCCGCTCCGGCATAACCGTGCGGCATTGGTAAACCCAGCGTAGTTCCCCGCATCCCAAGCGTTAAGAGCGGCGGTTCCGGATGGCGAGATTGTTGCCGCCCCCCGTGGCCGGGCGCGCCTCGCCGCCGGGCCACGACGACGTCCGCGCCCCGTCCCCGGCCGAACGCCCCGCCCGGTCCCGCACGCGGCGCCGGG
>NZ_JAAGLR010000194.1 GCF_010548245.1 Streptomyces sp. SID11385 | reverse complement strand
GGGCTCGCCCGCCTCGACGGCCCGCAGCCGGTGCCGCGGGGAGCCCGCAGGGTTCGCGGGGCGGGCGAGCGGGGTGGCGGAGAGGGAAGGGTGGTTCGCCATGGGAGGTGTCAGCTCTTTTCGCACGAAGCGGCACCGAGAAGGGTGCCGGGGATGCCACGGAAGGGACATGCGTCGTCGCGCGGACCGAAGACCGGAGCCCGGCCGGAAGGGCGGGGAGGGTGTTAGAGGGCCCGAGCGTTCCGCGGGGGCTGACACACCCGGTCGAAATCGTGGTGCTGACGGGACGGCCAGAACGGTTCGAGGTCGACACGACCCGTCACGAGGTTCCGAAAGCTGTCCATGCGCCCATTGAAGCAGATGCCGTGCGGGGCAGGGAGAGGGTTTCGGCCGAAGCCGAAGCGAAAAGCCGACAAGAAATGCCGACAAGAAATGCCGACACGGAAAGCCGACACGGAAGCCGACGACGAAAAGGGCGTCCACCCCGTCATGGTGGACGCCCCCGGGCCCGCGCGCCTCGCCGCGCGTGCCCGGCCGCCGGGCCGGTCACCCGGCCCGAAACCGGTCCCGAAGCCTCAGACCTGACCGGCCTTCTCCAGCGCCGCGCAGCACGTCTCCGTGATGAGCCGCGTCACCACGTACGGGTCCACGTTCGCGTTGGGGCGGCGGTCCTCGATGTACCCCTTGCCGTCCTTCTCGACCTGCCACGGAATCCGCACCGAGGCGCCCCGGTCCGAGACCCCGTAGCTGTACTCGTTCCACGGGGCCGTCTCGTGGAGCCCGGTGAGGCGGTCGTCGATGCCCGCGCCGTAGTTCTTGACGTGGTCGAGCGGCTTGGAGCCCTCGCCGAGCGACTCGCAGGCGGTGATGATCGCCTCGTACCCCTCGCGCATCGCCTTCGTCGAGAAGTTGGTGTGCGCGCCCGCGCCGTTCCAGTCGCCCTTGACCGGCTTCGGGTCCAGCGTCGCCGAGACGCCGAAGTCCTCGGCCGTGCGGTAGAGCAGCCAGCGCGCGACCCACAACTGGTCCGAGACCTCAAGCGGCGAGAGCGGGCCGACCTGGAACTCCCACTGCCCCGGCATGACTTCGGCGTTGATGCCGCAGATGCCGAGCCCGGCGGCGAGGCAGTGGGCGAGGTGCGCCTCGACGATCTCGCGGCCGAAGATCTCGTCCGCGCCGACACCGCAGTAGTAACCGCCCTGCGCGGCGGGGAAGCCGTTCTCGGGGAAGCCGAGCGGGCGGCTGCCCCGGAAGAACGTGTACTCCTGCTCGATCCCGAAGACCGGCTCCTGAGCGCCGAACCTCTCGACCACGGAGCGCAGTTCGGCGCGCGTGTTGCTCGGGTGCGGGGTGAGGTCGGTGTCGAGGACCTCGCACAGCACGAGGACGTCCGCGCCGCCGCGGATCGGGTCGGGGCACGTGAAGACCGGCTGGAGCACGCAGTCCGAGGAGTGGCCCTCGGCCTGGTTCGTGGAGGAGCCGTCGAAGCCCCACACGCCCGGCTCGGCGCCGTCCGCGACGATCTTCGTCTTCGAGCGGAGCTTGGCGGTCGGCTGGGTGCCGTCGATCCAGATGTACTCGGCCTTGAAGCTCACAGCGGCCACTTCCTTCACAGCACGACGCGCCCTCGGGGCGCGGGGGGCGGGTGCGGGGACGCCCGCAGAATGGCAAGGGGCGATTGCCCGCCCGTTGCCCCGGTGTGAACCGCGTGTTACCCGGACGCACCCCCTTCGCCGGGCCGCCCGCGCCCGTACCGCAAGGGGCCCCGGGGGCCCGTACGCACCCCTGTGGCACCCCGCTGTTCGAACACCTCAAATCCCCTGCCACCAGCGGCTTTTGTCAGTCCCCGGCAGTAGAATGGAGGCAGTGTTCGAACGTGGGCGGGGGAGCGGGACGCGGCAGGACGCGTGACCGGACTCACCCCGTCCGCCGGCTCAGGAGGATGCCCGTGGCCCGAGCAGCGACCCTCGACCCGACCACCCCCGCGACCGCTTCCACGACCCCGCTCTTCGACCTCCCCTACATGCCCGTCGAGAAGAGGGCGCTGCCCGCGGGCCGCCCCCGCGAGTGGTACGTCGCGCACAACCGCCGCCTCAAGGCGATGCGGCTCGCGATCGTGCTCCTCGACGCGGGCGTCTGGCGCCCCGAGCAGGCCCCCGACCGCACCATCCGGCTCGCCGCCGAGCGCGTCGGCATCCACCCGCCGTCCCCCGTGACGTGCCACATGGTGCGCGCGCTGATGCGCTACAGCCGCTGAGGCGGGCGCGGGGTTCGTACGGGTACGGGGTCACTCCGGCTCCGCCCGTACGAGCCCCGGCACCCGGTACCCCGCCTCCGGCACGTACAGCCGCAGCACCGCCCGGAAGGGGCCCGCGGGGACCGGCACCCAGTTCGCCGTCCCCGCGTCCGGCGGGCGCGCCGAGAGGCGCAGGACGAGCGTGCCGTCCGGCTCGCGCACCAGGCCCGGCGTGCGGTCGCTCACCGCGCGCGGCTCG
>NZ_JAAGLR010000154.1 GCF_010548245.1 Streptomyces sp. SID11385 | reverse complement strand
GCTCGGCGGCCGCGTCGACGCGGGCCTCGCCCTGCTGGTCGACCTCGCGCACCGCGTCGGCGATGGCGTGCACGAGCCGCAGCCGGGGAAAGCGGTAGCGGCGGTACGGGACGCCGGGCACCCGGGGCCACACCGAGTCGCCCCAGGCCCGCGGCGTGTCGATCCCCTGGAGCAGCAGGGCGGCGCGGGCCCGGTCCCCGCCGGGCCCGATGGGCTGCTCGGGGCCCGGCGCCCGCGGATCGAGCACGGCGCACCGGCTCCCGTGATCGACCTGCACCGCCAGGACGTCGTCGAGGACGCGGTTCACCCGCTCGTCCCCGCCGCTCTCCTCGGCGTGCAGCACGAACATCGGAACGAGCGGCTCACCCCCGCGGAAGTCCCGTACGAGCCCCTCGATCCGCGCCTGAATCCCCAAACTCGCCCGAACCCGCGCCCGCTGCGGTCTCCGGCACAGGACCAGCCCGTCCGACCCCCGTCTCACCATGCCCAACCCCCTTGGCACAAAGCGGAGTTGAGATTTTATAGCCGCAAGGAGAACAAAATAAGCCCCTCCGGCGCCTGAGGAGCAGGGGCATGGGGCAGCGCCCCACAATCCAGCCCCTCCGGCGCTTGAGGAGCGGGGCATGGGGCAGCGCCCCATAAATCAGCCCCTCCGGCGCTTGAGAAGCGGGGCATGGGGCAGCGCCCCACAATCCAGCCCCTCCGGCGCTTGAGGAGCGGGGCATGGAGCAGCGCCCCATAAATCAGCCCCTCCGGCGCTTGAGGAGCGGGGCATGGAGCAGCGCCCCATAATCCAGCCCCTCCGGCGCTTGAGGAGCGGGGCCCGGGGCAGCGCCCCATAATTCAGCCCCTCCGGCGCTTGAGGAGCGGGGCCCGGGGCGGAGCCCCGCGAGGCCGAACCCGCGGCCCGGGCCAAGCGACCCGTCAATGCAAGGACCGCACGTCCAGCTGCCGCAACACCCGGTCCACGATCTCCGGGTCCGACCCCGGCTCACTCCGCGCCGACAACACCGCGTGCCGCGCCGCCGACATCATCTCCTTCTGCACCTTCCTGAACGCCCGCACGCGCTCCACCCGCTGCGCCAGGTGCTCGCGCCGCTCGTCGTCCAGGATCTCCGGGCTGATCCGCGCCCCGATGTCGAAGGCACCGCGCTGGAGGCGTTCGATGACGTCGTCGGGAAGGTCCTGGACGCCCTCGATCTCGTGGAGCCTGCGCCGGGCCGCCTTCGCCGCGCGGATGGCGAGGTCGTGCTCGATCTGCCGCTCGGCGTCCGTATCGGCCCGTACGCCCAGTCTCCGCACGAGCCACGGCAGCGTGAGCCCCTGGAAGACGAGGGTGACCATGATGACGCAGAAGGCGATGAAGACGAGTTCGTCGCGCCCGGGGAAGGCGTCGCCCGCGTCCGTCGTGAGCGGGATGGCGAGCGCGAGGGCGACCGAGGCGACACCCCGCATCCCCGCCCACCACATGACGACGGTCTCGCGCCAGCTCGTCGGGATGTCCTCGGCGACGTCGCGTTTCTTGTGCAGCCGCTGCGCCAGCCAGCTCGCGGGCAGCAGCCACAGGAACCGTACGCCGATGACGACGGCCGCCACGAGCAGGCCCCAGCCGATCATCTCCCAGACCCGGTCGCCGGCCGTGCCGAAGACGGTGTGCAGTTCGAGGCCGATGAGCCCGAAGGCGATCCCGGTGACGAGGGTGTCGACGACCTGCCAGAAGGTCTGCCCGGTGATCCGCCCGAGCACGTCGTCGGCGTCGAGCGCGTACTCGGAGAGGAAGAGCGCGGTGGTGAGGACGGCGAGCACGCCCGAGCCGTGCAGCTCCTCGGCGAGGACGTAGCTGACGAAGGGGACGAGGAGGGTGAGCCCGGTCTGGAGGGTCGCATCGCCGAGGAAGTCGAGGAGCCGGCTGGTGAGCCAGCCGAGCGCGAGACCGACCGCGACGGCGACGGCCGCCGAGAGGAAGAAGAGGCCCACGGCCGAGGGGAGCGAGAAGCTGCCGCCGACCGCCGCGCCGATCGCGACGTGGTAGAGGACGATCGCCGTGACGTCGTTGAAGAGGCCCTCGCCCTCCAGGATCGAGACCAGGCGACGGGGCAGCCCGAGCGAGCCCGCGACGGCGGTCGCGGCGACCGGGTCGGGCGGCGCGACGAGCGCGCCGAGCGCGACGGCGGCGGCGAGCGGGAGGCCCGGGACGATGGCGCTGGCCACGGCGGCGACGGCGACCGTCGTGACGAAGACGAGCGCGACGGCGAGCAGGAAGATCGGCCGTCTGTTCGCCGCGAACTGGCGCCAGGACGTCCGTTGCACCGCCGCGTAGAGCAGGGGCGGCAGCACGAGCGGCAGGATGAACTCGGGCGGGATGCTGACGTTCGGCACGAAGGGCAGCAGCGCGAGGACGACCCCGAGCAGTGTCATGAGCACCGGGGAGGGCAGTCCGAGTTTGTCCCCGAGTGGCACCGTGAGCACGGCTCCGAGCAGCAGCAGGATCAGCAGTGCCAATTGGTCCACGGCGGGGGCCTCCCAGGGGGCTCGGACGTACGGGCCACCCCTCCACCAGGGCCGATCCCCACGGGGAATCACCCCCTGAGGGGTCCCCCTACCCTCCCATGGGTGTTTCTTTACCGAACACGTGGGTGGCGGCCCGCCCGGTCACGCGACCGGTGGCCCCCGGCCTCAGACAGCCTTCCGCATCGCCCGGTGTTCGATCCCGGCTTCGAGGTAAGTCCCCCCGTACGCCACGTATCCGAGCCGCTCGTAGAACCCGAGCGCGCGCGTCTGGGCGTGCAGGTCGACGCTCGTGAGGCCCAGCCCGGCGGCGAGCCGTTCGATGCCGGTGACGAGCGCCGCCCCGACCCCGCCGCCCCGGGTCGCGCCGCGCACGGCGAGCCGGCCGAGCGAACCGGCCCCCTCCGTGTGCCCGGTCGGCTCCCACGCGGCCTCGCCGTGCAGCAGCCGTCCGGCGCCGAGCGGCGTGCCGTCCTCGGCGAGCGCGAGGACGTGCGCGGCCCCGTCGTCGAGCGCGTCGTACTCCAGCTCCTCGGGCACGCCCTGCTCCTGGACGAAGACCTCCTTGCGCACGAGGAAGCACGCCGCGCGGTCCTCGTCGCTCTCCGCCCGCCGCACGATGTACGCGGTGCCGTCGGCCAGCGTGCCCTCGGCCAGTGTCGCGTTGTTCACGAAGCCTCCTCAGCGGCTCTCGGCGCGGACCCGGTCCAGCGCGCGCTGGAGGTCCTCGGGGTACTCGCTCGTGTACTCGGCCCAGTCGCCCGTGCCGGGGTGGGTGAAGCCGAGACGGACCGCGTGCAGCCACTGCCGGGTGAGGCCGAGCCGCTTGGCGAGCGTGGGGTCGGCCCCGTAGGTGAGGTCGCCAACGCAGGGGTGGCGGTGCGCGGACATGTGCACGCGGATCTGGTGGGTGCGGCCCGTCTCCAGCTTGACGTCCAGGAGGGACGCGGCGCGGAACGCCTCGATGAGGTCGTAGTGGGTGACGGACGCCTTGCCGTCGGCGGTCACGGCCCACTTGTAGTCGTGCTGCGGGTGGCGGCCGATGGGCGCGTCGATGGTGCCCGAGGTCGGGTCGGGGTGGCCCTGGACGAGCGTGTGGTAGCGCTTGTCGACCGTACGGACACGGAACTGGTTCTTCAGCGAGGTGTACGCGTGCTCGGACTTGGCGACCACCATGAGCCCGGAGGTGCCGACGTCGAGGCGGTGCACGATGCCCTGGCGCTCGGCGGCGCCCGAGGTGGAGATGCGGTACCCGGCGGCGGCGAGGCCGCCGATCACGGTCGGGCCCGTCCAGCCGGGGCTGGGGTGGGCGGCGACGCCCACCGGCTTCATGATCACGACGACGTCCTCGTCGTCGTGGACGATCTCCATGCCCTCGACGGGCTCGGCGACGATCCGGACGGGCGCCGCGGCCTGCGGCATCTCGACCTCCAGCCAGGCCCCGCCGCGCACCCGCTCGGACTTGCCCACCACCGAGCCGTCGACCTGCACCTTTCCGCCCGCGGCCAGCTCGGCGGCCTTGGTGCGGGAGAAGCCGAACATGCGCGAGAGGGCGGCGTCGACACGCTCGCCCTCCAGGCCGTCGGGGACGGGAAGGGTACGGACCTCGGGAATAGCGCTCACCCGTCGAGTATGCCGGACGGGTGAGGGCGGCCGTTACGGGCGCTGCTCGCCCGCGTCCTCGCCCGCCTTCTCCTCGCCCTCGATGTCCTTCCCGTCCTTCTCGTCCTTGTGCCGGGTGCCGTCCGGGTCGAGGCCGCGGAAGGAGAGCAGGACGATGAGGATGCCGCCGCACACGATCGCGGAGTCCGCGAGGTTGAAGACGGCGTAGCCCTTGGGCGCGATGAAGTCGACGACGGCGCCCCGGAAGACCCCCGGGGAGCGGAAGACGCGGTCGGTCAGGTTGCCGAGCGCGCCGCCGAGGAGCAGCCCGAGCGCGATGGCCCAGGGCAGGCTGTGCAGCTTGCGGGCGAGCCGGGCGATGACGACGATGACACCGGCGGCGATGATCGTGAAGACGATCGTGTACGCCTCGCCCATCGAGAAGGCGGCCCCGGAGTTGCGGATCGCGGTGAGCCGCAGCCAGTCCCCGATGACCTGCACGGACCCGTCCCCGTGCCCCTCCAGCTTCGCGACGACGAGCAGCTTGCTCCCGAGGTCGACGACGTACACGAGCACGGCCACCACGAACAGCGCGAGCACGCGCCGCGGCCCCTTGCCCACCCGCTCGGCCGAAACTCTCTCGATGGTGCGCCCCGCCTCAGCCACGTAACGTCCTCAAACCCGATGAACCCAATGGCTCCGAGGGTACGTCAAGAAGCGAAAATGAAGCCCCTCCGGCGTTTGAGGAGCGGGGTCCGGGGCGGAGCCCCGAAACCGGGCCCGGGGCGGAGCCCCGAACGGGGGCCGGGGCGGAGCCCCGAACGGGGGCCGGGGCGAAGCCCCGCTCCCTCCCGCCCCCTACCTCCGCTCCGACTTCTGCTTGCAGTCCACGCACAGGATGGCATGCGGAAACGCCTGCATCCGCGCCTTCCCAATCGCCTTCCCGCAGTTCTCGCACACCCCGTACGTCCCCGCGTCCATCCGCCGCAGCGCCCGCTCCGTCTGTTCGAGCCGCTCCCGCGACCCCGCGGCCAGCGCCAGCTCGTGCTCCCGGGTCACGTTCTTCGTCCCGGTGTCCGCCTCGTCGTCCCCCGCGCCGTCCGCGGAGTCCCGCATCAGGCTCGCGAGGTCCGCCTCGGCCGTCTCCAGCTCGGCCCGCAGCCCGGCGATCTCCTGCTCCAGGCCATGCCTCGCCTCGGCGGCCTCCTCAGCCGTCCAGGGGTCCTCCCCAGGGCGTACCGCCAGTTCAGCGGGGTCCGTCGCTCCGCCGCGCGTAGTGGGCACGATCTCCTCCATCACCTTCGTCGTACCGCTTGCCGCAGACGCAGCACCGGACCGGCCTGCGATATTCCTCGTTCCTGCCCCCGTGTACGCGAAACAGCCCCGCACACACGGTGGTGGGACGATAAATCGACATCCCCCGCTCGGCAACGGGCCACGCCGCCCCCGCCCGCCACGCGCCCCCGTGCGCCCTCCCCCGGAGGGCCCCGCCCCCGCACGGTCACCGGCCCCGCGTAAAGCCGTGGCGGCCCGCCCACCCCGTACCCGTACACTTGCGGCAGCGAAACACAGGTGTGGATGGGGACGAGTAGCGCCGAGAAGCGGCCAGGAGCGACCCGGGGACGGTGGAAGCCCGGGGGCACGCGCGGCGCGAAGATCACCCCCGGAGCCGCCGGAGGAAAGCCAGGGGTGAGTGCCCCGCGGCCGTAGAACCGGCTTCGCGGACCCAATGAGGGGGCCGCAGGGCAGTCGCCCGGTGGCCAAGGAGGGTGGTACCGCGGGAGCGCGTCGGCTCTCGTCCCTCCGACGGAAAGCAGATCCGCCGGAGGAGCAGCGAGCCCCATGACGACCCCGCCGCAGTACCGACCCGTCCCCGCCCAGGTGGACCTCCCCGCCCTTGAGCACGAGGTGCTCGACCTGTGGCGCGAGCGCGACACCTTCGCCAGGACGCTCGCCCAGTCCGAGGGCCGCCCCGAGTGGGTCTTCTACGAGGGCCCGCCGACCGCCAACGGGATGCCGGGCGCGCACCACATCGAGGCGCGCGTCTTCAAGGACGTCTTCCCGCGCTACCGCACGATGCGCGGCTACCACGTGGGCCGCAAGGCCGGCTGGGACTGCCACGGCCTGCCGGTCGAGCTGGCGGTCGAGAAGGAACTGGGCTTCACGGGCAAGAAGGACATCGAGGCGTACGGCATCGCGGAGTTCAACGCGAAGTGCCGCGAGTCCGTGACCCGCCACACCGACGCCTTCGCCGAGCTGACGACCCGCATGGGCTACTGGCTCGATGTCGACCACGCCTACCGCACGATGGACCCCGAGTACGTCGAGTCCGTGTGGTGGTCGCTCAAGCAGATCTTCGACAAGGGCCTCCTCGTCGAGGACTACCGCGTCGCCCCCTGGTGCCCGAAGGACGAGACGGGCCTGTCGGACCACGAGCTGGCGCAGGGCTACGAGACCGTCGTCGACCCCTCGGTCTACGTGCGCCTCCCGCTCACCTCGGGCCCGCTCGCCGGGAACACCGCGCTCCTCGTGTGGACGACCACGCCGTGGACGCTCGTCTCGAACACCGCCGTCGCCGCGCACCCCGAGGTCTCCTACGTCGTCGCGACGGACGGCGCCGAACGCCTCCTCGTCGCCGAACCGCTCCTGGAGAAGGCCCTCGGCGAAGGCTGGGAGGCCACCGGCGAGCGGTACACCGGCGCGGAGATGGAGCGCTGGAGCTACCAGCGCCCCTTCGAGCTGATCGACTTCCCCGAGGCCGCGCACTACGTCGTCAACGACACGTACGTGACGACCGAGGACGGCACCGGGCTCGTCCACCAGTCCCCCGCCTTCGGCGCCGACGACCTCCGCGTCTGCCGCGCCTACGGGCTGCCGGTCGTCAACCCGGTCCGCTCCAACGGCACCTTCGCCGAGGACGTGCCGCTGGTCGGCGGCCAGTTCTTCAAGAAGGCCGACGAGGACCTCGTCGCCGACCTGAGCGCGCGCGGCCTGCTCTTCAAGCACGTCCCGTACGAGCACAGCTACCCGCACTGCTGGCGCTGCCACACCGCGCTGCTCTACTACGCGCAGCCCTCCTGGTACATCCGCACGACCGCCGTGCGCGACCGGCTCCTGGAGGAGAACGAGAAGACCAACTGGCACCCGGAGAACGTCAAGCACGGCCGCTTCGGCGACTGGCTGAAGAACAACGTCGACTGGGCGCTCTCGCGCAAGCGCTACTGGGGCACCCCGCTGCCCGTCTGGCGCTGCCCGGACGACCACCTGACCTGCGTCGGCTCCCTCGCCGAGCTGAGCGAGCTGACCGGCACCGACCAGTCGGGCCTGGACCCGCACCGCCCGTACATCGACGCGGTCACCTTCGCCTGCCCCGAGTGCGGTGCGCGGGCGAAGCGCGTCGAGGAGGTCATCGACGCCTGGTACGACTCGGGTTCGATGCCGTTCGCGCAGTGGGGCTACCCGTACCGCAACAAGGAGCTGTTCGAGGCGCGCTACCCCGCGCAGTTCATCTCCGAGGCGATCGACCAGACCCGCGGCTGGTTCTACACGCTGATGGCGATCGGCACGCTCGTCTTCGACAAGTCGAGCTACGAGAACGTCGTGTGCCTCGGCCACATCCTCGCCGAGGACGGCCGGAAGATGTCCAAGCACCTGGGCAACATCCTCCAGCCGATCCCGCTCATGGACCAGCACGGCGCCGACGCGGTCCGCTGGTTCATGGCCGCGGGCGGCTCGCCCTGGGCGGCGCGCCGCGTCGGGCACGGCACGATCCAGGAGGTCGTCCGCAAGACGCTCCTCACGTACTGGAACACCGTGGCCTTCCAGGCCCTGTACGCCCGTACGTCGAACTGGGCGCCCTCGGCCGCCGACCCGGCCCCCGCCGAGCGCCCGGTCATCGACCGCTGGCTCCTGTCCGAGCTGCACCAGCTCACCGCCTCGGTCACCGAGGCGCTGGAGTCCTACGACACCCACCGCACCGGGCAGCTCCTCTCCGCCTTCGTCGACGACCTCTCCAACTGGTACGTGCGCCGCTCGCGCCGCCGCTTCTGGCAGGGCGACAAGGCGGCGCTGCGCACCCTGCACGACGTCGTCGAGACGGTGACGCGGCTCATGGCGCCGCTCGTCCCGTTCGTCACCGAGCGGGTCTGGCAGGACCTCGTCGTCCCGGTGGACGCCTCGGCGCCCGAGTCGGTGCACATGGCGTCCTGGCCGGAGGCCGATCTCTCGGCCGTGGACGAGGAGCTGTCGCGGCAGATGGCGCTCGTGCGGCGGCTCGTGGAGCTGGGCCGCGCGACGCGCGCCGAGTCGGGCGTCAAGACCCGGCAGCCGCTGAGCCGCGCGCTCATCGCGGCGACGGGTTTCGAGACGCTGGGCGAGGAACTGCGGGCGCAGATCGCGGAGGAGCTGAACGTGGCGGGGCTCGCCTCGCTCGGCGAGGTCGGTGCCTCGCTCGTGGACACGAGCGCGAAGGCCAACTTCCGCGCGCTCGGCAAGCGGTTCGGCAAGGGCGTGCAGGCGGTCGCGAAGGCGGTCGCCGACGCGGACGCGGCGGCGCTCTCGGCGTCCCTGCGCGAGACGGGCACGGCGACGGTCCTCGTGGACGGCGCCGAGGTCGTCCTCTCGCCCGAGGAGGTCTTCCTGACGGAGACCCCGCGCGAGGGCTGGGCGGTCGCCTCCGAGGCGGGCGCCACGGTCGCCCTCGACCTGGAGATCACCGAGGAACTGCGCCGCGCCGGCCTCGCGCGCGACGCGATCCGCCTCGTCCAGGAGGCCCGCAAGAACAGCGGCCTCGACGTGGCCGACCGCATCGCCCTGCGCTGGACCACCGACGACCCCGCCCTCGCCGAGGCCCTGCGCGAGCACGCGAGCCTGATCGCGGACGAGGTCCTGGCCACGGACTACGCGGAGGGCGAGCCGACGGAGCTCTACGGCAAGCCCTTCGAGGACACGGGCCTCGGGCTCACGTTCGCGCTGCACAAGGTGGGCTGAAGGCCCTTATCGCCGGAGGGACTGGACAAATCCAGCCCCTCCGGGGGTACCTCCCGGCCGAAGGCTGGGGGAGATCGAGGAGCGCGGTCCGGGGCGGAGCCCCGCAACGCCGACCGGCCCCCAGGTCAAAGACCTGGGGGCCGGGAACACCGACGTCTACGCCCGAAGACGCCCCGTCAGTTGTCGTCCTCGTCGATCAGGAATCCCCGCATCGGCGACGGCGCCTGCTGCATCGGCTGCGGCGCCTGCGGCCGCACCGGCGCCATCGGCTGCGTCATCGCCGGGGACATCTGCTGCTGCCCGCCCCCGTACGAGGGACCGGCCGAAGGCGGCGTGGGACCGCCCATCGGGCCGGGACCGTTGTGCCCGCCCCCGAAGGACGGCGCACCGGCCGGGGCCATGGAGGGCGAGGGGGACGGCGGCAGCGACGGCGTCGAGGAGACACGCGGCGGGGCGAGCGAGTCGTCCGACTGCGTCTCCAGCTGGCGCAACTGCGACTCCAGGTACGACTTCAGCCGTGTCCGGTACTCGCGTTCGAAGCCGCGCAGGTCCTCGACCTTGCGCTCCAGCGTGGCGCGCGCGGACTCCAGGGAGCCCATCGCGACACGGTGCTTCTCCTGCGCGTCCCGCTCCAGGGCGTCCGCCTTGGCACGGGCGTCCCGCTCCAGACCCTCGGCGCGGCTGCGGGCCTCGCCGACGATCTTGTTGGCCTCGGAACGCGCCTCGGCGATCGCCTGGTCGGCGGTCTGCTGGGCGAGCGAGAGGACACGCGCGGCGCTGTCGCCACCGGGACCCTGGCCGGGCTGCGGCAGCTGCGGGCCGCCGTGACCGAGCGGGCCGACCATCTGCTGCTGCGGCTGGCCCATCGGCCCCTGCGGGCCGCCCATCGGACCCTGGCCCATCGGGCCCGGACCCTGCTGCCCCATCGGACCGGGACCCTGCTGCCCCATCGGGCCGGGACCCTGCTGGCCCATCGGACCAGGACCCTGCGGAGCCATCTGTCCCATGGGACCGGGACCCTGCGGGCCGCCCATCGGACCCTGGCCCATCGGGCCGGGACCCTGCGGGCCGTGACCGCCGGGGCCGGAGGGCAGCTGCGGCGCGCCGGAAGGCAGCTGGGGCGGGCCGCCCATGTGCTGCTGCTGCGGGTGCTGCTGCTGGCCCGGGTGCTGGGGCTGCCCCGGGTGCTGGGGCTGGCCGGGGTGCTGCGGCTGGCCGGGGTGCTGGGGCTGGCCGGGGTGCTGGGGCTGCCCCGGGTGCTGCGGCTGTCCAGGGTGCTGCTGCCCCTGCGGCGGACCCGATATGGCGGCGGGCCCGGGACCCTGCGGCCGTTCCGGCTGCTCGGGGCCCTTGCGCATGTTCTGCTGCTGGTTCTGCGCGGCGGCACGAGTGGCTGCGGCGAGTTTGGCCCGCAGGTCCTCGTTCTCCCGCGCGAGGCGGGTCAGTTCGGCCTCCACCTCGTCGAGGAAGGCATCGACCTCGTCCTCGTCATAGCCTTCTCGGAGGCGGACGGTCGTGAACTGCTTGTTCCGCACGTCCTCGGGGGTCAATGGCATCTCTTCACCTCAACGTAGTCGTCGGCATTCGGCAAGAACGTAGTTGACATCGCGCTCACAGCCGGCTCACGACGGAGATCAGGATGTAGACGATGATCATCAGTACGAAGAAGGACAGGTCGAGCGCCACGCCCCCGAGGCGCAGCGGCGGGATGAACCGCCGCAGAAGCTTGAGTGGTGGATCGGTGACAGTGTAGGCGGCCTCCAAAACGACCACCATGGGCTTGCCCGGCTGCCAGGAGCGGGCGAACTGGAACACGTAGTCCATGACGAGCCGGAAGATCAGGACCAGCAGGAAACACATCAGCGCGATGTAGAGCACATCCAGCACAACGCTCATGAACGCTTCCCACTCCCCTGTCCTGCGAGCCCGCCGTCACGAGCCGTTCCGTTGTGCGTCATTCGGTCTCAGCTCTGGTTGAAGAACCCGCCCTCTGCGATGCGAGCCTTGTCCTCCGCCGTTACATCGACGTTAGCAGGCGACAACAGGAAAACCTTCTGAGTCACCCGCTCGATGCTCCCGTGCAGGCCGAACACCAGACCGGCCGCGAAGTCGACAAGTCGCTTCGCGTCCGTGTCGTCCATCTCGGTCAGGTTCATGATCACGGGCGTGCCCTCGCGGAAGTGTTCCCCGATGGTACGGGCTTCGTTGTAGGTCCGGGGGTGCAACGTCGTGATGCGGTACGGCTCCCGCTCCGAGACAACCTTGGGCATGATCACCGGCGCGTTCTTCTCCATGCTCGGACGTTCTGGTGTGATGGATGACACGGGCGCGATACGTGCCGGACGGCCCGACTCCACGGGCAGCGACACGGGTTCACGCGGAGCCGGGGGCTGGGCGGAACGCACCGGTTCGTCCGGTTCGGGCTCCTGGTGCGGCGGATTGTGCCGCCTGCGGTCGCGCTCGGGCTCCGGCTCGGGCTCGAACTCGTCATCGGGGTCGAACCCCGGGCCGTCGTACCCATCGTCCTCCACGAGGCCGAGGTAGACCGCCATCTTGCGCATCGCGCCGGCCATGCTCTGAGTCCTCCGCTCTGTGGTGGATCGACAAGGACCACCTGCCCGCGATCCACGTGGTCTTTCCGCCTCTTTGACGGGCAATGACCATATTTTGTGCTGTGGTCCGACTTGCTTGGCGACGTTACCCGAGGGGGGAACGCGTGCCGAGTATCGCGCTGCCGATCCGTACATGTGTCGCCCCGGCCGCGACCGCCTCCTCCAAGTCCCCGCTCATCCCGGCGGAGACCATCGTGGCAGCCGGATGCGCGGCGCGCACGAGGCTCGCCAATTCCGCGAGCCGCGCGAAGGCGGCGCGCGCGTCACCCGCGTAACGCCCGGCCAGCGGAGCCACCGTCATGAGCCCGGCGGGACGCAGCCCCTCGGTGGCGGCGATCCGGTCCATGAGTTCCACGACCTCGTCGGGGTGGGCCCCGCCGCGACCGGCGTGCGCCGCGGGATCGCCCTCGGCGTCGAGCGCGACCTGCACGAGGGCGCCGATCTCGCGGCCCTCGCGCACCGCCGCCGCCCCGAGCGAGGCGGCGAGCCGCGCGCGGTCCACGGAGTGCACGTACGAGGCGTACCGGGCCACGGACTTCGCCTTGTTGGTCTGCAACTGCCCGATGAAGTGCCACGTGAGCGGGAGGTCCGCGCACTCGGCGGCCTTCGGGCCCGCTTCCTGGTCCCGGTTCTCGCCGACCTGTTCGATGCCGAGCGAGGAGAGAAGACGCACATCGCTCGCCGGATACGTCTTCGTCACCGCGATCAATGTCACGTCGGTACGGGAACGGCCCGCCGCGGCGCACGCCTTGGCGATCCGTTCCTCCACCTTCGCGAGGTTCGCGGCGAGTTGTTCCTTACGTTCCCCGAAGTCCGTCATGCCCCATCAGTCCAGCCACGCGTAGCCCGCGAGGCGCCCGGTGACCCGGTCCCCGCGGTACGAGAAGTGATCCGCCGACTCCCGCGTGCAGGACGGCGAGCGGCGCACGTCGCGCACGCCGAGCGCGTCGAGCTGCGCGAGCACGCCCGCCGCCACGTCGAGCGCCGGCGTACCCCAGCTTGTCTCGGCGTACGCCCGGGGCGCGAGCGCGGCCACCTCGGCGCGCATGGCCTCGGGCACCTCGTAACACGCCCCGCAGATCGCCGGCCCGGTGCGGGCCACGATCCGCGCGGGCTCGGCGCCGAGCCCCCGCATCGCCTCG
>NZ_JAAGLR010000119.1 GCF_010548245.1 Streptomyces sp. SID11385 | reverse complement strand
GCGGCGGTGCGCGACGCGGGAGCGCGTGGCGGCGCACCGGGCGCGCGCCGCCGGGGACGTCTCACCCTCAGCCTGAGGGTTCGAGTTCCCCCGTACGGCCCGCAGGGCCCTCCGCCAGGCCCTGGGCCGCGCGGTCGAGCGCGGCCGTGAGGCGGCCGAGGCGTTCGCGGAGGTCCTCGACCTCGTCGAGGCCGAGCCCGGTGGCCGCGGCGATGGCGCGCGGGACGCGCAGGGCGGAGGTGCGCAGCTCCGCGCCCTCGGCGGTGAGGCGGACGACGACGGAGCGCTCGTCGCTGGCGAGGCGTTCGCGGCGTACGAGTCCCGCCGCCTCCAGGCGCTTGAGCAGCGGCGAGAGCGTGCCCGAGTCGAGGCGCACGAGGGCGCCGATGCGCTTGACGGGCAGCTCGCCGTGCTCCCACAGCACGAGCATCACGAGGTACTGCGGGTAGGTGAGCCCGAGATCCTTGAGCACGAGCCGGTACACGCCGCCGAAGGCACGCGAGGCCGCGTTGAGCGAGAAGCAGATCTGGCGGTCGAGGCGCAGGAAGTCCTCCTCGGGCGCTGTCGTGTCTGTCATGGCTCCAGCCTAACGCCACGCTCCCTTTTTAGTTGTGCACAACTAAATCGTGTGCTCTACTTCTCGTACGGCAACACACCTCACGACAGCGAAGAGGGATGGATTCCATGGACGCGATCTACACGGCGGTGGCCACGGCGAACGGGCGCGAGGGCCGCGCGGTCAGCTCGGACGGTCAGCTCGACCTCGGTCTCGCGATGCCGCCCGCGCTGGGCGGCGACGGCAAGGGCACCAACCCCGAGCAGCTCTTCGCCGCCGGGTACGCGGCCTGCTTCGCGAGCGCCCTCGGCCTCGTCTCGCAGCAGGCGGGCGCCGACACGAGCGACGCGTCCGTCACCGCCGAGGTCGGCATCGGCAAGGACGGCGCGAGCTTCGGCCTCAAGGTGACCCTGCGGGTCGAGCTGCCCGACACGATCGACGCCGGGACGGGCCGCCGGCTCGTCGAGCAGGCGCACCAGGTGTGCCCGTACTCCAAGGCCACGCGCGGCAACATCGAGGTCGACCTCGTCGTCGAGTGACCCGCCGTACGGGGCGTGTCCCCGCTCCGTACGGACCGCACTCCCGGGCCCGGCACGCATCTCGCGTGCCGGGCCCGTGGTGTCGCGGCGGGCCCCGCCGCGCGCGCGTGGCGCCAGGTGGGAACCTTGGTCCGTCCCCGCACCCCGTCCCGCCCCCGGCCGCGCCCTCCGTGGCCCGCGTCCCACCGTGGAGCCCCCCGCTGAGCACCGTGCCCGCCGAGATCCTGTCCGTCGCCGTTCTGCTCGGCGTGCTCTTCTTCGCGGTCGCGCGCCCGCGCGGGCTGCCCGAGGCGGTCGTGGCCGTGCCCGGGGCCGCGCTCCTCGTCGCGGTCGGCGCGGTCTCGTGGCACGCGGCCTGGGAGCAGGTGCGCACGCTGCTTCCCGTCGTCGGTTTCCTCGCCCTGGTCCTGATGCTCGCTCAGCTGTGCGCGGCGGACGGGCTCTTCCACGTGGCCGGGGCGTGGGTGGCGCGCTGGTGCGGGGGCAGCGCGCAGCGGATGCTCGGCGGCGTCTTCGCGGTCGCGGCCGTCGTGACGGCGGCGCTGAGCCTCGACGCGACGGTCGTCCTGCTCACGCCCGTGGTCTTCGCGACCGCCGCGCACGCCGGGGCCCGCCCGCGCCCGCAGGTCTACGCGACCGCGCACCTGGCCAACGCGGCCTCGCTCCTGCTGCCCGTCTCGAACCTCACCAACCTGCTCGCCTTCTCGGCGAGCGGCCTGAGCTTCCTCGGTTTCGCGGGGCTCATGGCGGTGCCCTGGCTCGTCGCGATCCTCCTGGAGTACGGGGTCTTCCGGGCGTACTTCCGCGCGGACCTCGCCGCCGGGGTCACCGCCGGGGAGCGGCCGCCCACCCCGCGCACGCCGCGCTTCACCCTGGTGGTGGTCGGGCTCACGCTCGCCGGTTTCTTCCTCACCTCGCTCGCGGGTCTCGAACCGGCCTGGGCCGCGCTGGGCGGGGTCGTCGTCCTCGGCGGGCGCGCCCTCGCCCGCGGCCGGACGACGCCGCGCCGCCTCGTCGCCTCGGCCGCGCCGCTCTTCTGCCTCTTCGTCCTCGCCCTCGGGGTGGTCGTACAGGCGGTGGTGGGCAACGGGCTGGAGCACGGGCTCGGGCACCTCGTGCCCGCCGGGGACTCCTTCGTCGCGCTGCTCGCCGTCGCGGGCCTCGCCGCGCTGCTCGCCAACGTGATCAACAACCTCCCCGCCGTGCTCGCGCTCCTGCCGATCGTGGCCCCGGGCGGGGCCGGGCCGGTCCTGGCCGCGCTCATCGGCGTCAACCTCGGGCCCAACCTCACGTACGCGGGCTCGCTCGCCACCCTGCTGTGGCGCCGCGTTTTGCACGAGCACGGGGAACGCGCCTCGCTCGGCGCCTTCACGCGGCTCGGCCTCCTCACCGTGCCGCTCACGCTCGCCGGGGCGACGGCGGCGCTGTGGGCGGGGCTGCGGCTGGGGCTCGGCTGAGCGCCGACCGGCGATCAGTCCGCGACACACCTCATATAAAAACCGGATAAACGTAATCAAATGACCATGCGCGCTTAGTCTGCCGCCGTGAACAGGCAGCACGTGAACAGGCAGCACGCGAGGACGTACAGAAGACGGACCCGGCTCGGCCTCCCGGCCGCCGCGCTCGGCCTGGCCGCGGCGGCCGTGGTCGCCGCCTGGCATCCCGCGCAGGCGGCGACCACGCCCACCGCACCGCCGTCCACCGCACTCGCGTCCCCCGCACCCACCGCACCCGCGCACGCGCCAGGACCCAGCGCACCCGCGCCCCCCACTGCCGGACAGCGCACGCACGCGGAGCTCGCGCGTCTCACGCTGGCACCGGTCGCCCCACTCGGCATCGGCCCCTTCCACGGCACGTACGGCGTCTCCGACTCGCGGCGCGCGGAAGGCCCCGGGAACGGCGACTTCAGCGACCCGGACGGGGTGCTCTCGTACCTGACCGTGACGGGCCCGAGGGCCGCTCGCACCGCCGAGGGGAGCGCGCGGGCGCTCGTCCCTGGCACGACGCTGCGGATCGGCGGGACCGAGTGGGCGGCGGTGAGGCCGAAGGACGGCTCACCCGGCACGTACGCGGAGTGCGCCCCGCCGCCCGCAGCTCCCTCCGCGCGGGCGTTCGCGCGGGCCGACGGAAGCGAGGTGGTGGTCCTCGGGCACCCCGTCGCGCCCGGCACCACGACGCTGGACGTCTCGGGCGCGGAGCTGAAGCACCCCGCGGCGGTCGGTACCGGCACGCTCACGGTGACGTACGCGGCGTACGGCCAACCGCCGGACGGGGCCCGGTCCGGGGCGTCCACGGCGCGTGCGGGGCTGCGGGTGCACGTGTCGGGGACGCTCAGGAACACCCGGGGCGGCCTCGCCTACCAGGGCGACATCCTCGACCTGCGGCTCGGCGAGGTCACCGCCGACTGCGCCCCGGCGACCTCGCCCTCCCCGGCACCCGGACAGGCCGCCCCCACGCGGGCGGCCACCGGTCCGGGCTCCCCCACGCCCTCCCCGACCGCGAGCGCGAGCCCGTCGCCCGCCCGCACCGCTTCCCCTGTCCCGCCCGCCCCGGGCGCGCCCGGGATGATCGGTCCGGGGGCCGGTGCGTTGCCGGGCGGGCCCGGGATGCTCGCCGGGACCGGGTTCCCGGTCGCGATGTGGCTGCTCGGCCTCTCGGCGACCCTGCTCGTCGCGGGCACGGGCCTCGTCCTGCGGGCCCGCCGCGACATCCGCTCCTGAGGGCGCCGTGAACGCGCCGGAGCCCCGTACCGGCTCGGTACGGGGCTCCGGCGGGACCGCCGCCGCCTCAGCCCTGGCGGGCCTTCTGGCGGGGGTCCTTGCGGTTGAGGACGTAGACACGGCCGCGCCGGCGGACCACCTGGGAACCGGGACGGTTCTTGAGGGCGCGGAGCGAGTTGCGTACCTTCACGGCGCCACCTTTCGCTACGGGGCGGGGCTACGGGGACACCCGGCCGACGATGCCCATGACAACCACGTCAAGGCGCGGCACATTCCCCCGCAGCGCCCTCAGCCCGCCCCCCGTTGCGCGCGTTCCGCTCGTTCCGCCCGTTCCCCCTGCTTCTCGTGGCGCCCCGCGATCACGTCCGCCACCGCGACGAGCAGCGCGGCGACGACGAAACCGACCGAGACGATGAGGCCGTGGTCGTAGGCGTTCGACCAGCCGTCGTCCGCGAGGCGGCCGAAGAAGACGGAGCCCACGGCGGCGATGCCGATCGCCGAGCCGACGCGCTGCCCCGTCTGGAGGGCGCCGCCCGCGCTCCCGGCCCTGCGCACCGGTACCTCCGAAAGAGTGAGGGTCTGGTTCGGCGAGATGACGAGACCGCTGCCGAGCCCGGCGAAGAGCAGCGGGGCGATGAGTGCCCAGCCGATGCCCTTGCCCGTCACCTGGTGGACCGCGAAGGCCGTGCCCGCGAGGCCGATCGCGACCATGAGCAGCCCCGCGACGACGAGCGGGCGCCCGAGCCGGTCGACGAGCCTGCCGCCGATCCCGGCCGAGAGCCCGGAGCCGAGCGCGAAGGGCGTGAGCGTGAGCCCGGCCTGGAGCGCCGTGTAGTGCAGGCCGC
>NZ_JAAGLR010000083.1 GCF_010548245.1 Streptomyces sp. SID11385 | reverse complement strand
CCGGGCGGCGCGGGGGCCGGGCGCGGCGGGCGCGGTCCGGGGCGCGCGGGTGCGGCCTGTGTGTGGGCGGAGTGTCGCGAGGTTGTCACGAGGCCGTTCCGAGCCGGAGGCGGCGGGAACGGCCGGGGGCGTCCACGGGGTCCCTGTCCACGTAAGCGCTCGACGGCACGTCCCCCCACATGACGGAGGAATCCGAAATGCACTCCCGCAAGCTCGCCCTCGCCACCCTCGCCGTCCTCACCGGTCTCACGCTCACCGCCTGCCAGAGCGACGACGGCGGCGACGACAAGGCCGCCTCGGTGGCGGGGAGCAACGCCGCCGACTCCTCGGCCCCCGCGAGCGAGCCGGGTTCCGCGCAGCCGTCCGCCTCGACCGGCGGCGACTCCTCGGCCACGTCCGGCTCCACGGGTTCCTCCGGTTCCGGCTCCTCGGGCTCGTCGGCCGGCTCCTCCGGCGGGGGCACGAGCGCCAAGACGGGCAAGTGCCTGACGAGCAACCTCAAGATCTCCGCCTCCGACGCCACGATCGGCGACGACGACCCGGCCACCGTCGCGATCACCTTCGAGAACAGCGGCAGCGCCCCCTGCTCCCTCAACGCGTACGCGGGCGCGGACCTGAGCACCAACGCGGGCTCGCTCTCCGCCGAGCGCGGCATCAAGGCGTCCGTCCCGGACCACCCGGTGGTGCTGAAGCCGGGCGAGAAGACGTACGCCCCCGTCATGTACCCGGTCAACAAGACCGGCGGCAGCGGCGTGCGCATCACGGGCCTCACCGTCACCCCGCCCGACGAGACGCACTCCGTGAAGCTCGCCTGGCCGGGCAAGCCCTCGCTGCCGGTCTCGGACAGCGACAAGGGGCAGAGCGTCGTGATCGGCCCGATGGGGAGCATCGGGCAGGGCGAGGGCTGAGCCGCGGGGGACTCACCCCGAGCCGCGTCCCCGCCGCACTCCCGCGACGTCCCGCCGCACTCCCGCCACGTCCCGCCGCCTTCCCCGCTTCAAAAGCCCTCGCGCGGGGCAACCGGTGGTGACGGACCGAATGGCGGGACGGCGGAGAGGCGGTGTCGGGTGCGGACGGTCGGGGTCGAGGAAGAACTTCTGCTCGTGGACGAGGCGACGGGGGAGCCCAAGGCGCGGGCGGCGGCGGTGCTCGCCTCGGCCGACGCGGCGCCCCGGGAGTCCTCGGTGGAGAGTGAACTGCACGGTCAGCAGATCGAGTTCGCGACGAGCCCGTGCGCCGACGTCGACGCGCTCGCCGAGGAGATCAAGCGGCTGCGCACCACCACGGACGCGCTCGCCCGCCGCGCGGGCGCGCGGGTGGCCGCGCTCGCGACCTCGCCGCTCCCGGTGAGCCCGCAGGTCAACGACGGGGAGCGCTACCGCTGGGTCACGGACAAGTTCGGCGCCCTCGCCCAGGAGCAGCTGACGTGCGGCTGCCACGTGCACGTCTCCGTCGCCTCCGACGCGGAGGGCGTCGCCGTCCTGGACCGCATCCGCCCCTGGCTGCCCCCGCTCCTCGCCCTCAGCGCCAACTCGCCGTTCTGGCAGGGCAAGGACACCGCCTACGGGAGCCACCGCGCCCGGGTCTGGAACCGCTGGCCCTCGGCGGGCCCGTACGACGTCATGGGCGGCCCGGAGGCGTACGACGCCCAGGTGGAGGCGATGCTCGGCACGGGCGTGCTGCGCGACAAGGGGATGGTCTACTTCGACGCCCGCCTCTCGCACCGCTGGCCCACGGTCGAGATCCGCGTCGCCGACGTGTGCCTCGACGCCCGTACCCCCGCGCTCCTCGCCGCCCTGTGCCGCGCCCTCGTGGACACGGCCGCGCGCGAGGCGGCCGGGCGCGTGCCGCCCGCGCCCGTCCCCACCGCCGTGCTGCGCCTCGCCTCCTGGCAGGCCGCCCGCTCCGGCCTCGACGGCGACCTCCTCCACCCCGTCCACCACACCCCCGCCACCCCCACCGAGGTCGTCGCGGCGCTCCTCGCCCACACCCGCGACGCCCTCAAGGAGAACGGCGACCTCGACCTGGCCGAGGCCGAGACGGCCCGCCTCCTGCACGAGGGCAACGGCGCCCGCCTCCAGCGCGCGGCCTACGAGCGGACGGGCAGCCTCGGCGACGTCGTCCGCGAGTGCGCGCGCCACACGGTGGGGGAGTGAGGAGCCCGGCGGGGAGCGGCCCCGGGGGGCGCGTCAGCCCGTAGAGACGTCCGCCACCACGCAGCTCACGTTGTCGGGCCCGCCCGCCCGGCGGGCCAGGGAGACGAGCGCGCGGGCCGCGCGGGCCGGGTCCGTCGCGGTCTCGCGCAGCGTACGGCGGATGGCGGGCTCGGGGACGGTGGTGGTGAGGCCGTCGGAGCACACGAGGTAGCGGTCGCCGGTGCGCGGGGTGCGGAGCTGGAGGTCGGGACGGGCGACCGGAGGCGTCAAGGCCCGTACCAGCGTGGCACGTTGGGGATGAGTGGCGGCCTCCCGCTCCGTGAGGCGGCCTTCGTCGGCCAGCGCCTGGACGAGGGTGTGGTCGTGCGTGAGACGTCGCAGGGCGCCGTCCCGCAGGAGGTACGCGCGGGTGTCGCCGAGGTGGACGAGGGCGAGGCGCGGACCGGCGGGGAGCAGCGCGGTGAGCGTCGTCCCGGCCTGCGCGGGCACCTTGCGGGCGGCCTCGTCGACGGCGTCCGCGAGCGCGCCGAGGAGCGTGCCGGGCGCGGGCTCGGGCCCCTCGGCGAAGCGG
>NZ_JAAGLR010000052.1 GCF_010548245.1 Streptomyces sp. SID11385 | reverse complement strand
CGGGCGGTCGCGGCCGGGTGGGACGGGCCTTCCGCGCCGACGGCACCGGCCCCGGCCGGGTCGCCCGCGCGACCGGGTACGAGCAGGGGCAGGCCGGCGAGAAGCCGCTCGGGCGGGACGAGCCGTCCGGCGGGACGGCCGCAGGACTCGCAGGAGCGCAGGTGCCGTGCGATCCGCTTGCGCAGCAGAGGGCTGGGAGCCGGGTCGCCCGGACCGGCGAGCTCGGCCAGCTCCGCGCAGCGCGGGACACGGGACAGCGCGCGGACGACGGTCCGCGCCACGTCCAGCTGGGTCTTCATCCGCTTGACCTGAACCGCCAGATGGGCCGCCGGAAGATCCATGGCCGTGGCGATGTCCTTGCGGGAGAGCCGTCCGCACGCCTCCAGCCACCACAGCGACAACAGGTCGCGGTACGACGGGTCGAGCCACGCGGTGGCCGCGGCGACCTGCCGCTGCTCGGCGGAGAGCGACTGCCGCAGCAGGAAGAGGGTCGCGAAGTCGGGTTCCGGGGCGTGCCGTTCGTCGGCGTGTTCCAGTGTCGTCAGCCGGCCGGACCGCGCCCGCCGCCGGGCGTCGGTGAGCTGGCGCACGGCGATGGCCACCAGCCAGGAGCGGAACTTCGCCGTGTCCCGCAGGTCCGGCAGCGCGCGGATCACCGCGACCATGGTGTCCTGCACGATGTCGTCGACATCGAGATCGCGCTCCGCCGCCCGCCCGACCACGTTGTAGACCAGCGGCAGGGCGCCCGCGGTGAGCCGTTCGACCGCTCCGGTGTCCCCGTCGCGGGCTGCCTCGACCGTGCGGGGGTCCGGAAAGGTGCCGGACCTGTCGGGCTGTTCATGTCGCATGCGATACATCCTCGGACGAGAGCGGGTGCGGCTGCTCTGGTGGGCGGTCTTCGCAGCAGGAGACGAGCGGACCCGCCGGGCATAACACTTTCCGCACCGCTGGTCCGCCTCCGCCCTCCCCCGCCCGCGCGACGCCATCTCGGCTCAGCCGTGCGCGACGGCGTCGGGCAGCGGCGCGGGACTTCGCCCCCGGCGGCGGACCCGGCCGGGCACGGGAGACGCGGAACCATTCGGGTCAGGCGCAGGAAATCTGCATCGGCGAGAGTAGACATTGAGGCCGTCGCGGGTTAGGTTCTTCCCGTAGCCCAGAAGTCGGCAAGGCACGGCAGAGACGAACTGCCGTGCAGCGGTCAACGCAGGAGCGGACCGGTGGCGGAGTGGTGGAGCCGTAAGTGGTGGGTTCCCCCGCTGGCCGCCGGGCCGGGCGACCCCAGGGGTCGCACGCAGTACCGTGTTCACCAGTCAGTACGGATTGACCGAAGAGGTAAGGAGCCGAACGCCATCAGGATCGCCCGGGACCAGGACGCTGTCCGCCCGGGTACCGCAGACCCCGGATTGGAAGGTGGTCCCCGGTCACGCAACCGCGATCCCCGCAGACCCGTCCTCGCGAACGGGCAGGCGGAACAAGAAGGCCGTCGCAGTCGGCCGGCAGATGGTGTTGAAAGCTCGGGGTCCGGGCGCCGCCAGGCGCTCGGACCCCTCGACGCGTGCCCGGAAGAAGAGGTCTATGCCCCCTCGCAGTACCCGCCTCGCCGACAAGTTCGACGACGACGACTATCCCGCCTACACCATGGGCCGGGCCGCCGAGATGCTCGGCGCCACACCGGCCTTCCTGCGCACGCTGGGTGAGCACCGGCTGATCACCCCACTGCGGTCCGAAGGCGGCCACCGCCGCTACTCCCGCTACCAGTTGCGCATCGCCGGCCGGGCGCGCGAACTCGTCGACTCCGGAACGCCCGTCGAGGCCGCCTGCCGCATCATCATCCTTGAGGACCAGCTTGAGGAAGCCCAGCGCATCAACGAGGAACTCCGCCGTCAAGGCGAGTCCTCGGCCTGATCCCCGGCGCGCCCGGCCGCGTGACGGCGACTTCGGCGTTCACCGGGGCGAGGCGGGCGGGGCCCCGTCCGGTGTGTCCCGCCGCGTACCCGACCCGCGTGCGGGGCCTCCCGTCAGGGGCCGACCGCGGGGCCCGGTCCGCCGGTCGGGGGCGTGCGGCAGGTGAAGCCGAGGCGGGTCATGGCTCTCAGGACCTCGGCGGCGCTGAAGTCGCGGCGGTCCTGGCCGGTGACGACCTGACCGACCTGTTTCGCGGGGTAGCGGCGTCGCCCGACGATGACGAGGTCGTCGGTGACGGGCTCGGGCTTGACGCCCCTCATCGATTCGAGCACGCCGTCTCTGGTCAGGTCGAACGGGAAGCGGGCGATGACGCAGCGCATGTGGCCTCACGAGCTGGAACGGACGGGCGTGCGGAACGAGGGCGTTGTTCAGTGGGGGCGGCGAGCGCGCCCCGGACGTCGTTTTCGTCGCTGTCGGCCGCCGAGGGCCGGTCGTCGGGGCGCGCCGGGCGTCCGGCTTCGAAGCCGACGCCGTCCTGGATATCCCGCAGACGCGTCCGGTCCGTGTAGCCGGGGCTGCCGCAGACGGTGGTGAGGCGGGCGCGGGTGACGTGTCCGGTGGGCCGGCCGTCCTCGTCGCAGATGACCAGGTGGCGCGTGCGGGCGGCGGCCATGAGGGAGAGCGCGACCTCGACGGTCATGGCGTCCCAGACCCGCGGCCCGGCCGGGGCCGTGGGATCGGCCGGCGTCCCGACGGCTGCGGCGTGGGCGGGCGGGTGCGTGTGGACCAGTGGCAAGAAGTGTCTCCTGGGGTGTCGGGCGGGCCGGCGAAGGTCTAGGCCGCCAGGCCGGACGAGGGCGAAGGCGAGGGTGCCGGGGCGGGCCTCGGGCTGGGGCGGCGGCGACCGCGTGCGGCGCGCCGGGGGCGGCGTGCGTCCGCCGGGGTGGTGAGGACGACGGGGACGCCGGAGGGGGCCTGGGCGCCGGTGATGCGGTGCAGGGCCTCTTCCCCGGCGCGGACCTGGGTGGTCCGCGGGACGACGCCGGCCGCCGCCATCAAGCGGGTCACGCTCCGGCGCTGGTGGGGGGTGACGAGGGTGGCGACGCTGCCGGACCGGCCGGCGCGCGCCGTGCGGCCCCCGCGGTGGAGGTAGTCCTTGTGGTCGGTCGGCGGATCGACGTTGACGACGAGGTCGAGGTCGTCGACGTGGATTCCGCGCGCGGCGACGTTGGTCGCGACCAGCACACCGACGTGCCCGCTCTTGAACTGTTCCAGCGTGCGCGTGCGCTGCGGCTGCGACTTCCCGCCGTGCAGGGCCGCGGCCCGCACCCCGCTGCGCAGAAGGTGCTCGGTCAGGCGGTCGACGGCGTGCTTCGTGTCGAGGAAGAGGAGCACGCGGCCGTCGCGCGCGGCGATCTCGGTGGTGATCGCGTGCTTGTCGGCGCCGTGGACGTGGAGCACGTGATGCTCCATCGTCGTGACCGCCCCGGCGGAGGGGTCGACGGAGTGCACGACGGGGTCGTTGAGGTAGCGGCGCACGAGGAGGTCGACGTTGCGGTCCAGGGTGGCGGAGAACAGCATGCGCTGCCCTCCGGGGCGCACCTGGTCGAGGAGGGCGGTGACCTGCGGCATGAAGCCCATGTCGGTCATCTGGTCGGCTTCGTCGAGGACCGTGACGGCCACCTGGTCCAAGCGGCAGTGGCCCCGGTCGATCAGGTCCTTGAGGCGGCCGGGGGTGGCGACGAGGACCTCGGAGCCCCTGCGCAGCGCTGCCGCCTGCCTGCCGAGGGGCATCCCGCCGACGACCGTGGCCAGCCGCAGGCGCACGGAGCGGGCGTAGGGGCTGAGCGCGTCGGTGACCTGCTGGGCCAGCTCGCGGGTCGGTACGAGGATCAGAGCGAGCGGCTGCCCGGGCTCGGCGCGCTTCCCGGCCGTACGGGCCAGCAGGGCCAGGCCGAAGGCGAGGGTCTTGCCCGAGCCGGTGCGTCCCCGGCCCAGCACGTCGCGGCCCGCGAGGGAGTTCGGGAGCGTCGCGGCCTGGATCGGGAACGGCACCGTCACGCCTTGCGCGCCGAGCGCCGCTTCAAGGGCCCGGGGCATGTCGAGGTCCGCGAACCTCTCGACCCCGGGAAGCGCGGGGCTGATCGTCCTGGGAAGGGCGAACTCGGCCTGCGGCCTGGCGGGACGCGCGCCACGGCCACCGGGGCGGGACGGGCCGCCGGAACGGGACGGGGCTCCGGCGCGGTTCGCGCGCGGGTCGTCGGCGCGGTTCGCGCGCGGGTCGCCGAAGCGGCCGCTCCTTCCCGAACCCGCGTTGCCGTCACGCGTGCGGGAGGAGTGATTGCTCATGCCTGTGCGATTCATGCGGAGCCTTTCTTGGCACGGCACGCGTCGAGTGATTTTCCGCAGTCCTGAGCCGCGCGGGAAATCACGGGAATCGGCCGAATGGGACGCGAGACGAGAAGGTGATCGCGTCGCGGTCCGCGCAGGCGCCCGGGCGTAAAAGCGGCCACGCGTGGGAAAAGCGTCACCGGAGGTTCCGGCGGCGGGACCCGGCGGGTTCCCGCGCCGCTCCGGGCACGTCGGGTACGGCGAATGCCACCCCGTCGGCGTCGTCCCGGCCGGGACCGGCGCCGCGTACGCGAACAGCCGGGGCCCGCACCCCGAAGGATGCGGGCCCCGGCTGTGCGTGCGTCAGCCGCGTCAGGCCGGAACGATGTTCTCGGCCGTCGGGCCCTTCTGGCCCTGCGCGATGTCGAAGGTCACCTTCTGGCCTTCGAGCAGCTCGCGGAAGCCCTGGGCGGAAATGTTCGAGTAGTGGGCGAACACGTCAGCGCCGCCACCGTCCTGCTCGATGAAGCCGAAGCCCTTTTCCGAGTTGAACCACTTCACGGTACCTGAGCTCATGTCATTCTCCTTCGGGGCAGTGCAGCGGTATTCACACGATGCGAATACCGTGTCGCCGCGATGATTACCCCGACCGGAAAAGACCGGAATTACCAGGGACATTTCAGCGGCGTGTACACCGGCCGAAACACCTGAAGCATTGGGAACCACAACTGCAACTGAGAAGGACAGTAGCACACCGAAACGGCCGGACGGGCCGAGGAATTCAATTACGGCCTGCCGCGAGAATAAATACGTGCGCGCACCCGGTGCAAATACTGTTTTCGCCGGAACAGTTTTTCAGGCGGTCGGGCCACAGCATGGCGAAGGGTTCACGCGGCCGGTGCCGGGGTGTCCTGCCAGGCGGCGTGTGCTGCCCGGGCCAGGCGGCCTTCGAGTTCCAGGAGCGGTTTTTCCTCACTCGTTTCGTTGAAGACCATGCCCACGCCCCGCGCCCACGGCTGCCAGCCCGGGGTGCCCTCGGTCACGAAGGACACCCATGCCGCGTGGGCGCGGGTCGCCAGCTCGCGCGGGGGGTTCGGGCCGTGTGCGCGGGAGACCCCGTCGGCGTCGAGGAGGTCCCGGACGAAGGGCAGCTCGACGCAGTGGACCGCGAGGTCGCCGTAGAAGGGGGACGGCCAGCGGAAGTCGTAGAGCCAGGTCGTGTCGGCGTTCGTCGCCGCCCGCAGCCGGGACCAGCGCAGTGCCTGCCGCCTGGCGGAAGGAGCGCAGGCCGGGGAAGTGGCCGAGGAGCGCGGCCTCCTGCGCGGTTCCGGGTGGCTCGCCACGTACTCCGCGGCCAGCTCCGGCGGGAGGCCCGCCTCCGTCATCGCCCCCGCGATGTCGACGCCGCGCAGCTGCTCCTCCGCGTGCAGCATCCACAGGGTGAACTCGTGGCCTGTGACGCCGATGAGGAGGCGTTTGTCCGCGGCGACGCCCTCGGCGAGCGCGTCGCTCACGGAGCGGGGCAGCAACTCGCCGTCGACGACCGGGCCGAAGGGCATGCCGTGGTCCTCGGGCGGCATCAGGGCGCCCCGGATGAACGCCGCGGGGTCGATCGTGGCGGGAGGCGTCCTGATGCCGAAGGCGTCCTGGGCGTCCAGGGCCTGTTCCTCGGTCAGCGCGGACCAGCCCGCCGTGGTGGGCTCGACGCCCGCGCTCGCCGCCAGGGCCCGGCCCCGCTCCTCCGCGGATTCCCTGCTCTGCACGCGGTCCGCGCCGGACATGCAGATCGCGGCGCGGGAGAGCGACTGCGCGCGCGGCGCGGTGAACAGCGTCATGACGGAGATCCCGCCCGCCGACTGCCCGGCGAGGGTGACGGCTCCGGGGTCGCCGCCGAAGGCCGCGATGTTGTCGCGCACCCACTCCAGGGCGGCGATCTGGTCGAGGACGCCGCGATTCACGGGGGCGTCCTCGATCCAGCCGAAGCCGTGGAAACCGAGGCGGTAGGAGACGGTCACGACGACCACGCCGTCCCGGCTGAAGGAGCGCCCGTCGTACCAGGGGCTGACCGGCGAGCCGGCCGCGAAGCCGCCGCCGTGGAGCCGGACCATGACGGCAGCCGCCCGGGCGCGCCCGGCGCGGGCGTGTAGACGTTGACGTTGAGCGTCTCGTCCCCCGGCACGCACGGCTCGGGGAAGCTGGGCTCCAGCCCGAGCAGGCGCCGCTGCGGGGTGGCGCGCCGCTGCGGGGTGGCGCCGGGCCTGGTCGCGTCCCGGACGCCGGGCCAGGGCTCCACCGGCCGCGGGGCGGCGAAGCGGTGGGGGCCGACCGGGGCC
>NZ_JAAGLR010000015.1 GCF_010548245.1 Streptomyces sp. SID11385 | reverse complement strand
GTCGGGCTGAGCGGCGCGTACGGGCCCTCGGGGATCGCCGCGGGCAAGGCCGAGGCCGGGCACGCGACCCAGCTCGCGGGCGGCCCGGGCCCGCTCGGCCGCGACCCCGTGCGGGTCGCCTGCGGCGTGGGGGTGCTGGCCTTCGCGACAGTGTGCGGCACGTGGCTCCTGCACCGCAGGACGCGGGGCACCGTCTAGTGGACCGGCCCCTCAGGCCACCCACTGGTCGTACGCCAGTTTCGCCACGAGTCCGAGGACGACCACCACGAGGACCGTGCGCACGAAGCCGCTGCCCCGCTTGAGCGCCGTGTGCGCGCCCGTCATGCCGCCGACCAGGTTGCACGCCGCGAGCGGGAGGGCGAGGCCCCACATCACGTTGCCCTGCACGGCGAACGTGACGAGGGCGCCGAGGTTCGTGCACGTGTTGACGATCTTCGCCGTCGCCGAGGCCGAGACGAGGTCGAGGCGGAGCACGGCCGTGAGCGCGAGCACGAGGAACGTCCCCGTGCCGGGCCCGAAGAAGCCGTCGTACGCGCCGATCCCGAGCCCCGCGAGGAGGATCGCGGCGACCACTCGATCGCGCCCCGGCGCCGGGCCGGCGGCCTGCGTGCCGAACGCGGGCCGCAGCATGACGAAGGCGAGCACCGCGAGCAGCACCACCATGATCATCGGCCGCAGCACCTCGCTGGAGATGCCCGCCGCGAAGAGCGCCCCGATCGTCGAGCCGATCAGCGCGGCGCCCCCGATCCCCACCGCGATCCGTACGTTGACGGGCGCGCCCTTGCGTACGTAGGTGAACGCGGCGCCCCCCGTTCCCACGATCGCGACGGCCTTGTTCGTACCGAGGATGTGCGCGGCCGGTACGTGCGGGACGCCGAGGAGCAGCGCGGGCAGCAGGAGCAGTCCGCCGCCGCCCACGACGGCGTCGATCCAGCCCGCCGCCAGCGCGGCGAGGCACAGCACAAGAACCGTGGTCAGGGGTATGTCGGGCATGAGCATGACCCTATGCGTACGCCTGTACGGGGCACGCACGCCCATCCCCCGGCGGCACGCCCCGCGGGGCCCGGCCCCGCCACCCGGACGGGACACGTGCGGCTGACGGGGTAGAAGGGGGCCATGCGACGGCCCGTCCGGGGCCGTGCGGCGAGGCACAGGGAAGGGAGCGGCGCGATGGCCGCCGGTACAGGAGCAAGCGGGACGCCGACGCGCGGGTGGAGTGCCGCCCGCATCCCCGCCCAGGAGGGCAGGACCGCCGTCGTCACGGGGGCGAACAGCGGCATCGGGTACGTCGCCGCCCGCGAGCTCGCCCGGCACGGCGCGCACGTCGTGCTCGCCTGCCGCAGCGAGCGGCGCGGCGCCGACGCGGTCGCGCGGCTGCTCTCGGAGGTGCCGGGGGCGCACGCGGAGTTCTCCCGGCTCGATCTCGGCGACCTGGCCTCGGTACGGGAGTTCGCGGCGCGGCACGTACGGCGGCCCGTCGGGGTGCTGCTCAACAACGCGGGCGTCATGGCGCTCCCGTACGGGCGCACCGCGGACGGCTTCGAGCGGCAGTTCGGCGTCAACCACCTGGGGCACTTCGCCCTCACGGGTCTCCTCCTGCCCGCGCTGCTGCGCGCGCCCGGGAGCCGGGTCGTGACGGTGTCGAGCGGACTGCACGTGCTCGGCAACGTCGACCCGCGCGACCTCGACAGCGCGCGGCACTACCGCCGCTGGCTCGCCTACGGCCGCTCCAAGACGGCGAATCTGCTCTTCACGCACGAACTGGCCCGCCGCCTGGAGGCCGCCGGGGCGGACACGGTGGCCGCCGCCGCGCACCCCGGTTACGCGCGCACGAACCTCCAGACGGCCGGGGTGCGGCTGGAGGGCCGCAGGGCGGCCGAACGCCTCGCCGCGCTCGCCACCAGGATCATCGGGCAGCCCGCCGAGGCGGGAGCGCTGCCCTCGCTCTACGCGGCCACGGCGCCCGGCGTCGGCCAGGACTCCTTCACGGGCCCCCGCTTCCTGATGTGGCGCGGCGCCCCGGCCCCGTCCTGGCGCGCCCCCTGGACCCGCGACGACGAGACGGCGCGACGGCTGTGGGCGAGGTCGGAGGAGCTGACGGGGGTGCGGTACGAGCTGCCGGAGGCGTGAGCCGTGCCGGGCATGCCCACGTGAGGCGGTCCCCCTCGCAAGCGGGGCGGCTTCCCCAGGTGGGGCGGCCTTCGCAAGCGGGGCGGCCTTCGCCAGCGGGGCGGCCTTCGCCAGCGGGGCGGCCTTCGCGAGCGGGCGCCCCTTGGTGCGGCAGCCGCGTCACCACACCGGCAAGAAAGAGCCGGCCAGCACCATGAGCGCCGCGAGGAAGGCCAGCGTGCCCACGAATTCCCACGTGCTCCTGCGGCCCGGTCCGAACGCCGTCGCCTGTTCCGGGTGCGCGGCCTCGTAGTAGACCGTGACCTCGTCGCCCCGGCTGATGTCCCCCGGCGTGGCCTCCTCCTCGAACAGCACCGGCCCCGGCCCCACCCGCGGCCAGAACTGGAAGCGGTAGTGGTGGGTCGTGGTGACCGGACCCGCCCCCTTTCCGCTGTTGCTGAGCCGGGTCGTCGTCCACGCCGCGACGCAACGGGCCCGCGCCGTGGTCCCGGTTCGCCACACACGGCGAAGGCGCAGGTGGTTACGGATGACGTGGAAGGCCGCCCAGCCCGCGATCGCGAGCACCCCTGACGACCAGACCGTCTCCCCCACGTTCATGGTCTCCCCCTCTCTCCCCTCACAGGCCCCTGCCCGATGCACCGGGCACCGAACCCCCTTGCGCGAGGGGGATGTTCGGGGAGTGAGTCAGTCGTTCCGCTCGCGCCGGTCCCCGGTCCCCTCGTCGGCGAGCCCTTCCAGCGTCTCCCGGTCCACCGACGCCTCCAGGCGTTCCAGGACCTCCGCGCCCGTGCGCAGCAGGCCGAGGCGGTGGGAGGTGCGCAGGTCGGTGTCGAGGCGGTGCCACAGGAGGGGGTTGGCGGTGAGCACCGCGGTCTCGCAGCTCAGGCGGTGGCCGCTCGTGTCGCGCAGGAGGAGGCGCGGGACGAGGCCGCCGGTCTCGGTGAGGGAGACGAGGCGGTCGGTGCGGACCGTGTGGCGGCGTACCAGGCCCCACGTGCGCAGTTCGCCGGGGCGGGCTCCCGTGCGGACGGGGTGCAGGGCCGCGTGGAGGAGGACGGCGAGGCCGAGCCACAGCGCGGCGCGCGGGGCGTCGAGCGAGCCGCGTACCCCGTCGATGAGGAGCGCGAGCACGAGGAGGAGCGCCGCGCAGAGCAGGGCCGTGCCCATGTCGTGGCGCCAGCGGCGGTCCGTCGTCCAGGGCGCGGCCCCCGTCCGGTGGAAGGCCCGCCCGCCGCGCAGCGCCCGCCCGCCCCGTACGGCCCGCGGTCCCCGCGCTCCCCGTACGCCCCGTACCGCCTTCGTCATCGCTCGTACCCCCTTCCGTCTTTTCCTCGCCGGAGCGTAGGCACCCCGCGCGGCGCCCTGCCCGCGCTCTGACGTGGCGCTTACGCGGAAGGGTGAGGTTTCTACGACGTGTTGACGCGCACCTGACGCAACCTTGACAAAGCGTTCGATCCCTTCTGTCACAATGCTCACGGCACACGCCGGTCGAGAACACTCCCGGTGGGAGGTGCCCATGAAGCAAGGGGGGACGCCGTCATGGCGATCCAGACCGTTCTGAAGAGACGAAGAGTGTGGGGTACGGCCGCGACCGCGACCGCGCTCGCGGTGGTGACCGGCGTGCTCGTGACCAACGGGGGTGCGGGGGGCGGTGGTTCGGCGCAGGCGGCGAAGCGGCCCGCGCCGCACGCCGTGCGCACCGCGCTGCGCACCGTCGCCGTGAAGGCCGAGGGGGACCAGGCCGAGCTGGGCAGGCGCGACACCGGGCCGTTCAGCCTGCTCGGCCTGTCGTGGACGAAGCCGGCCGCCGAGCTGCCGGGCACCGTACGGGTCCGGGCGCGCGCGGCCGGGACG
>NZ_JAAGLR010000457.1 GCF_010548245.1 Streptomyces sp. SID11385 | reverse complement strand
GTCTCGGCGGGCCGGGCCGCGGGGGAGGGGCGGCCCCGGCGGGGCCGGGCTGCCGGAGAGGCCGGACCCGCGTGGCCGCTCACCCGCCCGCCCCGCTCCCGCTCACCCGCCCGGGTGGCGTCCCCCGTGTCCGCCGACCCGGCGCTCTTGTCCCCTCACCGCACGGGGCTTACGTTCGTGCCTCTACGGCCCGGGGCTCCGGGCGGTAGCGGCTCTCTGACGTCTTGTCGAAGGAGCACTGCTCATGGCTGCCTCCGTCGTCCGCGCCGCACTCGTCCAGGCCACCTGGACCGGCGACACCGAATCCATGATCGCCAAGCACGAGGAGCACGCCCGCGAGGCCGCCCGGCAGGGCGCGGGGATCATCGGCTTCCAGGAAGTCTTCAACGCCCCGTACTTCTGCCAGGTGCAGGAGGAGGAGCACTACCGCTGGGCCGAGCCCGTGCCCGACGGGCCGACCGTGAGCCGGATGCGGGAGCTGGCCCGCGAGACCGGCATGGTGATCGTCGCGCCGGTCTTCGAACGCGAGGCCGAGGGCTTCTACTACAACACCGCCGCCGTCATCGACGCCGACGGCAGCTACCTCGGCAAGTACCGCAAGCACCACATCCCGCAGCTCAAGGGCTTCTGGGAGAAGTTCTACTTCCGCCCGGGCAACGCGGGCTGGCCGGTCTTCGACACGGCGGTGGGCCGCGTCGGCGTCTACATCTGCTACGACCGGCACTTCCCCGAGGGCTGGCGTCAACTCGGCCTGAACGGCGCGCAGATCGTCTACAACCCCTCCGCCACCTCGCGCGGGCTCTCCTCCCACCTGTGGCAGCTCGAACAGCCCGCGGCGGCCGTCGCCAACGAGTACTTCGTCGCCGCGATCAACCGCGTCGGCCAGGAGGAGTACGGCGACGACGACTTCTACGGCACGAGCTACTTCGTCGACCCGCGCGGGCAGTTCGTCGGCGAACCCGCGAGCGACAAGCAGGAGGAACTCGTCGTACGCGACCTCGACCTCGGCCTCATCGACGAGGTCCGCCACCAGTGGGCCTTCTACCGCGACCGCCGTCCCGACGCCTACGAGGGACTGACCCGCCCGTGAGCGAACTCCTCGCGCGGCACCGGGCCGTACTCCCCGACTGGCTCGCCCTCTACTACGACGAGCCCGTCGAACTCACCCGCGGCGAGGGCCGCCACGTGTGGGACGCCGAGGGCCGCCGCTACCTCGACTTCTTCGGCGGCATCCTCACCACGATGACCGCGCACGCCCTCCCCGAGGTGACCCGGGCGGTCGGCGAGCAGGCCGCCCGGCTCGTCCACTCATCGACGCTCTACCTCAACCGCCCCATGATCGACCTCGCCGAGCGCGTCGCGCACCTCTCCGGCATCCCCGACGCGCGCGTCTTCTTCACCACCTCGGGCACTGAGGCCAACGACACCGCGCTGCTCCTCGCGACCGCGTACCGCCGCTCCAACCAGATCATCGCGATGCGCAACAGCTACCACGGCCGCTCCTTCTCGGCGGTCGGCATCACCGGCAACAGCGGCTGGTCCCCGACGAGTTACTCGCCCCTCCAAACCCTCTGGGCGCACGGGGCCGTTCGCCACCGCGGTCCCTACGCGCACCTGGACGACCGCGAGTTCATCGAGGGCAGCGTCGCCGACCTGCGCGACCTGCTCGGCCAGGCGCGCGGCCAGGTCGCCGCGCTCATCGCCGAACCGGTCCAGGGAGTCGGCGGGTTCACCTCGCCGCCGGACGGGCTCTACGCCGCCTTCCGCGAAGTCCTCGCCGAGCGCGGCATCCTGTGGATCGCCGACGAGGTGCAGACCGGATGGGGGCGCACCGGGGACCACTTCTGGGGCTGGCAGGCCCACGACCGGGCGGGGCCACCGGATGTGCTCACCTTCGCCAAGGGCATCGGCAACGGCATGTCCATCGGCGGGGTCGTCGCGCGCGCGGAGATCATGAACGTCATCGACACCAACTCGCTCTCCACGTTCGGCGGTTCACTGGTCACGATGGCCGCCGGGCTCGCCAACCTCACCTACCTCCTGGAGCACGACCTCCAGGGCAACGCGCGCCGCGTCGGCGGCCTGCTCCGCGAGCGGCTGCGCGCGGGGACGGCCGGCATGGGGCACGTACGGGAGGTGCGCGGACGCGGGCTCATGCTCGGCGTCGAACTCGTCGAGCCCGGCACGGACCGCGCCGACCCGGCGCGCGCGAGCGCCGTCCTGGAGGCCGCCCGCGCCGCCGGGCTCCTGCTCGGCAAGGGCGGTGGCCACGACACGAGCGTGCTGCGCGTCGCGCCGCCGCTGAGCCTGACGGTCGCGGAGGCCGAGGAGGGCGGCGACCTGCTGCTCTCGGCGCTGCGCGCGGCGGCCTGACCCGAAGAACGCGGTCCATCCGAAGGAGACGCAGCCCCATGAGCAACCGCACCCTGATCCGTGGCGGACTGGTCGTCACCGCCGCCGAGGAGACCCACGCCGACGTGCTCGTCGAGGACGGCCGGGTCGCCGCGCTCGCCACGAGCGGTTCGGCCGCCGCCGAGGCGTGGACGGCGGAGCGGGTTCTCGACGCGAGCGGCATGTACGTGATCCCGGGCGGCGTCGACGGGCACACGCACATGGAGATGCCCTTCGGCGGCACCTACGCCTCCGACACCTTCGAGACCGGCACCCGGGCCGCGGCCTGGGGCGGCACCACGACGATCGTGGACTTCGTCGTGCAGAGCATGGGGCACGGCCTGCGCGAGGGCCTCGACGCCTGGCACGCGAAGGCCGAGGGCAACTGCGCGATCGACTACGGCTTCCACATGATCCTCGCCGACGTCAACGACGACACCCTCAAGGAGATGGACCTCCTCGTCGGCGAGGGCGTCACGAGCTTCAAGCTCTTCATGGCCTACCCGGGGGTCTTCTACTCCGACGACGGCCGCATCCTGCGCGCGATGCAGCGCGCGGGCGAGAACGGCGGCCTCACGATGGTGCACGCCGAGAACGGCATCGCGATCGACGTCCTCGTCGCACAGGCCCTCGCGGCGGGCCGTACCGACCCGCGCCACCACGGCGAGGTCCGCAAGGCGCTCCTGGAGGCGGAGGCCACCCACCGGGCGATCCAGCTCGCGCGCGTCGCGGGCGACGTACCGCTCTACATCGTGCACGTGAGCGCGCGGGAAGCCCTCGCCGAGATCGCCGCCGCACGCGACACGGGCCTGCCCGTCTACGGCGAGACCTGCCCGCAGTACCTCTTCCTGTCCACCGACAACCTCGCCGAACCGGACTTCGAGGGCGCCAAGTACGTGTGCTCGACGCCCCTGCGCCCCCGGGAGCACCAGGCCGCGCTGTGGCGCGGACTGCGTACCGACGACCTCCAGGTGGTCTCGACCGACCACTGCCCCTTCTGCTTCAGCGGCCAGAAGGAGCTGGGCCGGGGCGACTTCTCGAAGATCCCCAACGGCATGCCCGGCGTCGAGCACCGCATGGACCTCCTCCACCAGGCCGTCGTGGACGGGCACATCACCCGCCGCCGCTGGATCGACCTCGCCTGCTCGGCGCCCGCCCGCATGTTCGGCCTCTACCCGAGGAAGGGCACGATCAGCCCGGGCGCGGACGCGGACATCGTGCTCTACGACCCGCGCGCGGAACAGGTCCTCTCGGCCGATACGCACCACATGAACGTCGACTACTCGGCCTACGAGGGCAAGCGCCTCACCGGCCGCGTCCGCACGGTCCTCTCGCGCGGCGTCCCGGTCCTGGAGGACAGGGAGTACGTGGGACGGCCGGGACACGGGGTGTACGTGCCACGAGGGTTGGGGGAGTACGCGCGCTGAGGGGGCGGAAAAAAGCGGGGAGTTGGGCGGGGGAGCGGGGGAGTGTCGGGGGCCGCGCGGGGACGCCTTCCGTGACCGGCCGGGCGGGCAAGTGCAGCTCATTAAAAGGGAGTTACTGGTATTTCAGGCCGAGTTCCGCAGCCCGTGTGCGGAGCGTTGACGGCACGTCGCGTGCTGGATAACTTCCGCTGAGAGCGCTCCCCGCAGGACCCCGTACGGACCGTGGGACAACGATGTCACGGCCCGTACGGCGGCCTGCTCATTCCGCACCACTGTCCCCCCAGCAGTGAGGACCCCCCATGATGAGACCGAGAGCCGCCCTGCTCACCCTGCTGACGGCCGCCGCCCTCGGCGTGGGCATCGCCGTGCCGTCCACCTCCGCCGCCACCCCGGCCGCCGCCACGTCCGCCGTCGCCTCGTCCGCCCGCGACGCGGCTCCCGATGCCTCCGCGGCGCCGGCCCCCCTCCGCGTGATGCCCCTCGGCAACTCGATCACGTGGGGGGTCGGGAGTCCGTCCGGCAACAGCTATCGCGGTTTCCTCTGGAACCAACTGACGGCGGACGGCTACCCCTTGGACTTCGTCGGCTCGGTCCGCAACGGACCCATGCCCGATCCCGACAACGAGGGCCACTCCGGCTGGCGCATCGACCAGATCGCCTCGATAGCCGATTCCGTCCTCGCGCAGTACCGCCCCAACGTCATCACGCTGGAGATAGGGACCAACGACCTCAACGGCAACTACGAGGTCCCGACCGCCCCGGACCGGATGAGCGCCCTGATCGACCAGATCCTGCGCGACGCGCCCGACGCCACGGTGCTCGTCGGCACGGTGATCGTCTCCACGAGCGCCACGGAGGAGGCCACGCGTCCCGCGTTCAACGAGAAGCTCGCGCAACTCGTCCGGGCCAAGGCGGACGCGGGCGCGCACGTGCGCCTCGTGGACATGAGCGCCCTGACCCCGGCGGACCTCTCGGACGCGCTGCACCCCAACGACAACGGGTTCAGCAAGATGGCCGACGCCTTCCACGCCGGGATACGGGCCGCCGACCAGGCCGGCTGGATCTCCGCGCCCGTCGCGGTGGGCGGCCCCGTGCGCTCCGGGATCAGCGGCAAGTGCCTGGACGTCAATGCCGGCAGCTCCGCCAACGGGACGGCCGCGCAGATCTGGTCGTGCAACGGCACCGGCGCGCAGGTGTGGACCGCGCGCGCCGACGGCACGCTGCGGGCGCTCGGCAAGTGCCTGGACGCGCTCGGCGGCGGGACGGCCAACGGCACCAAGGCCGTGATCTGGGACTGCAACGGTGGCGCCAACCAGGTCTGGCAGGCGTACCAGGGCGGCTACCGCAATCCGGTCTCCGGCCGCTGCCTCGACGACCCCGGCTCGTCCACCACGGACGGCACCCAGGTGGTGCTGTGGGACTGCAACGGCGGCCCGAACCAGCGGTGGACCGCGCTTCCGGTCACTGCCTGAGAGCGCGTGCGAGCGGCCCCGTACGGGAGGTTCTTCCCGTACGGGGCCGCTTCGTGCGGGCGCGGCACGTGCGCGGGTCGCGCCGAGCGGGCGGCTCGGCGCCCTGTGCGCGCGGGGGTGGTGCGGTGGCTCAGGTGGGGAGGTCCCACTTCTGGTTGGCCCCGCCGTCGCAGTCCCAGATGTCCAGTCCGGTGCCGTTGGTGGTGTCGAAGGCGGGGATGTCGAGGCAGCGGCCCGAGGCGGGGTTGCGGAGGGTTCCGTTGTCGCTCTGCCACTTCTGGTTGGCGCCCCCGTTGCAGTCCCACAGTTCCACGGGGCTGCCGTTGGCCGTCGCGCCGCCGGTCACGTCGAGGCACTTGCCGTTGCTGTTGCGGAGTGTCCCGCCGGTGGGGGTCCAGCGCTGGGCGTCGGTGCCGTTGCAGTCCCAGATCCCGGCCTTGTTGCCGTTGGCGCCCGAACCGGTGTAGTTGTCCAGGCACTTGGAGGTGTTCAGGCCCGAGGTGACCGGACCGCTCGGTACCTGCGTGCCCGTACCGGCGGTGATCGACAGGTTGTCGAACTGGTCGGTGCGGTACCCCTGGATGCCGAGCCCCGCGAGCCCCGTGGAGAACTGCGCGTCCCTCGCGGTCCCGATGGTGGTGCCGTCCACGGAGGCGCTGAGTTCGGTGCCCTGGAAGGTGAAGGACAGCTTGTGCCAGGTGCCGGTGCCGAGCGGGGTCGTCGTCCCGGTCGCGAGGGTGTGGTTCGAGCCGTCGGTGTACATCTTCTCGATCCACCACTGCCCGGTGTCCCGGATGCGGAAGTAGTACGCGTTCATGTGCGACTGCGGTCGCTCCTGCGTGCCCGCGCGCCCGATCAGCTCGGTGGTGCCGGCCGAGCGGAGGTACACGTCCGCGTTGACGGTGTAGTTGGACCACGTCGTGTCGCCGATCAGGGAGTACGCGTCGGAGTCGTCCTGCCACTCGATGGGCTTCACCGGCGCCATCTGCTGGAGGCACTTCCCCGCGCGGCCCCCGGCGCAGGGCTGCGCCTCGTAGGAACCCTGCATGTCGGAGAGGTACCTGGCCTCGCCGCCCGTCGCGGTGCTGTCGAAGTCGTCGCGGTAGGGCAGCGCGAGGGGGTGGGCGGCGGGAGCGGTCGCGGTGCCCTTGCCCTGGCCGCCGAGGGTGCTGAGGGTGTAGACGTAACCGGGCCGCAGGGTCAGCGAGTAGTGGCCGTCCACGGGCGTGATGTCCTGGCCCCGGACGAAGGACGTGGCGTCACTGGGCGAGTCGACCTTCGTGGACCACACGTGGACGGTTCCTGCCGACAGGCCGCCCTTGACGGCGAGTTGCACGGTCTGGGAACCGGTGGCCGTCGTGGTCTCCAGGATCGTCGAGTAGTCGTCGCTCGTGTTCGACTTCACGCTGACGTACGTGCCGTTGGACTCGTCGCCCCCGAGGTGGCCGGAGGCCGAGTCGACGAACTTCCAGCCCGGGCGCGTGAACTGGGTGACCTGGGCGGTGGCCCACGTGCTCGCTCCGATCGAGTAGTTGCCGGACCAGGGGGAGTTCGCGGTGGCGAGGCCGACCGTGTTGTACGGCAGGCTGGGGTAGATCGCGGCGAGCAGCGGCCAGTTGAAGTAGCTGGTCATCTTCGCGTCCACGTATCCGCGCGTGATGGCGCGGATGAGCGCCGAGGCCCCGGTGTTCATGTCCTGCGAGCCGTTCTCGCTGTCCCACAGCGGCTTGCCGTTGGCCCGGGCCGCCGGGGTGCTGGAGCAGGAGTGGGCGTTGCCGCCGTCGCCGCCCTCGCAGGAGTAGTGCGCGCCGATGATGGAGACGGCGTCGTCGAAGTCCGGGTTCTTGGCCATGTCGTCGGCGACGTCCCAGCCGCTGTCGTCGGCGACGAGTCGCACCCCGCCGTAGCCCGCCTTGTCGAGAGCGGCGCGCAACCGGACGAACCAGTCCGCGTCGTGACCGCGTTCGTTCCAGCCGCCGAGGTACTTGATGTCGAGACCGTGCTGCTTGGCGCAACCGAGCCAGCTGACGAGGTAGTCGATGGTGTCGGTCGACCAGAAACCGCCGTTGATCCAGCCGGGCGCGGCCCAGGCGAGTCCGTACAGGCCGATGCCGGGGTTGCGGGCCTTGGCCTGCTCGGCGAGCCAGAACTCGTACCCGGCATCGCAGTTGACGGTGCCCCGGGAGTGTTCGACGGAGGGCTCGGAGCCGTCGGTGGAGTTGGCGTCACCGCCGATCTCCAGCTTGAGCAGTTGCAGGTTGGCGCCGTAGCCGGGCTTGAAGAGGTAGTCCAGGATCTGCTGTTGCTGTGCGGCCGGATAGTCGGTCAGGAGACGGGAGTTGCCGCCCCCGCCGCTGATCGCGCCGATCCCGTCGAAGGTCCGGCCGCCCTGCGTCCCGTCCACGGTGATCGTGGTGGAGGCGGCGTGTGCGGGCGTGCCGCTGAACGCGAGCAGCCCCGCGAGCAGGGCGAGGAGGGCGCACAGAGGGGTGAATCTCCAGGAACGAACCACGAGCGGGTGCTCCTTCGAAGTGGAGGGTGCGGAGAGGGGTGTGGCGCGAGGGGCGCGCGGGCCTCGGGGCCACGACGGATGTGACAACGTTGTCACATGCTGGTCGGGAGGCTCCGGGGCGCGGGATTCCGCCTTGCCGGGGACTCGGCTCCCTGGCGGGCGTGCGCGGAGGGGAGTGGGGGAGTGGCGACAGCCTGAGAGCGCTCTTCCGGCACGGTAGGCAGCGGTCGTGCACGCGTCAACACTTCGGGCGCGGCCATGACGACGCGTGCGGCGGGGAGTTCGTTCGTGTTCGTCCCCGTTCCGGCGTCCCCGCCCGTGGCACAATCGCCGGAACCGCCACGTTTCGGACGGAACCCCGCACGACGGCCCCGATCCCAGGAGCCCCTGACCCCGGGAGCAGTGTCATGGACTTCGGACTCGTCCTCCAGACCGACCCGCCGGCCTCCACCGTCGTCGACCTCATGCGCCGCGCCGAGCGGCAGGGCTTCACCCACGGCTGGACCTTCGACTCCGCCGTCCTGTGGCAGGAGCCGTTCGTCATCCACAGCCAGATCCTCGAGCACACCGAACGGCTCGTCGTGGGCCCGATGGTGACCAACCCGGGGACCCGCACGTGGGAGGTCACCGCGTCGACCTTCGCGACGCTCAACGACATGTTCGGCAACCGCACCGTGTGCGGCATCGGGCGCGGCGACTCCGCGATGCGCGTCGCGGGCCGTCCGCCGAACACCCTCGCGCGTCTGGGCGAGGCCATCGACACGATCCGCGACCTCGCCGAGGGCCGCGCCGCACGGCTCGGCGACACGGAGGTGCGGCTGCCGTGGGTCCGCGACGGGCGGCTGCCGGTGTGGGCCGCCGCGTACGGGCCGAAGGCGCTGGCCCTCACCGGGGCCCGCGCGGACGGCTTCATCCTCCAGCTCGCGGACCCCTATCTCGCGGCGGCGATGGTCGAGCAGGTCCGTACCGCCGCCTCCGACGCGGGCCGCGACCCCGCCTCCGTCACGGTCTGTGCGGCGGCCCCCGCCTACGTGAGCGAGGACCTGACCCGCGCGCGCGAGCAGTGCCGCTGGTTCGGCGGCATGGTCGGCAACCACGTGGCCGATCTGGTCGCCCGCTACGGCAGCGAATCCGCCTCCGTGCCGGCGGAGCTGACCGCGTACATCGCGGGCCGCGAGGGGTACGACTACAGCCACCACGGCCGCGTGGGGAACAGCTCGACGGACTTCGTGCCCGACGAGATCGTGGACCGCTTCTGCGTCCTCGGCCCCGTCGAGGCGCACATCGAGAAGCTGCGCGAGCTGCGTGCCATCGGCGTCGACCAGTTCGCCGTCTACGCGATGCACGACGCGCGAGAACAACTCATCGACACGTACGGCGAGGAAGTCATTCCGGTTCTCACCGCGTAGAGCGGGCCCGGCTTTCCCCGTCCGTCGCGACCCCGCGCTCGTGCCGGTCCGCACGGCTTCCGCCGCCGCGCGCGTACGGCTCTCGCGTCCCGTACCCGCACGGCACCCGAGCACGGTGACGGAGCCCCGTCCTCCCGCGCCGTTCCGCTCGGAGGGGGACGTCCCCGCGCGGGCACTGTCATCCATGCCGTCGGCAGTGGCCGGTCAAGGGACGCTGATGGCCGTGACGACGAGGTCGGCGAGGGCGTCCGCGTAGCGGTCGGCGTCGGCCTCGGGGTGGCTGTGCAGGTAGGTGAGCATGGTGTCGACGGCTCCCTGGTAGGTGACCGCCATGACCCGGGTGTCGAAGTCGCGGAGTGTGCCCTCTTCCTGACCGCGCCGGAACAGGGCTTCCTGGCCTTGGTAGGTCTGCTCGTAGTCGGTCAGGTCGAGCCGCGGGGTGCCGTCGGCCTTGCGCAGGTTGGTGCCGATCTGTCGCATCGCGGTCAGCTCGGCCTGGTGCGTCGTACCCAGTCGGGCCGCGCGGTGAATCGCGGCGCGGATGACCTCGGGGACCGGATCGGTCAGGACGAGGGAGTCCGCGACGGTCTGCCGCATGGTCGCCAGAGTGGCCCGGGCGACCGTTTCCATCAGGCGGTCCTTGTCCGTGAAGTAGTGGGAGACCAGGCCCTTGGAGACCTCCGCCCGCTCGGCGATCCGGGCCAAAGAGGCACGTTCGTAGCCGAGTTCGGCGACCACCGTGATGGTGGCCCTGATGATCTGTGCCCGGCGTACTTCCTCGCCGAGGCGCTGGCGGGTGCGTGGGCGGGGCTCTGGGCGGGGCTCTGGGCCGGGCGTGTTCACGGCACCATTCTCTACGGGCCGGTGCGCCGGTCACCGGCGTGCTGAACGGCGGACCAGGAGGAACAGTGCCGCCATCCAGCAAGCGATCGCCACCATCTCGACGCGCATCCACCCCGGGAAGGCGTCCGGCAGAGCGGCTTCCACCAGGTTCACGACGAGCAGCACCGCCGCGATGATGCCCAGTGCCCGCACCGCCCTGACACTGCCCGACCGGGCCGACCGGAGTCGTGTCAGGAGGAGGACGGCGAAGAGCATGACGATCAAGGCGTGTCCCCATGCCTCGTCGGTCGCCTGCCCCGGTGCCCTGGACGCCAGGAGTGCCAGCGCCGCGACGGTCGCGGCCATGGCTGCGGCGTAGCCCCACACGAGTGCGCTGACGGCACCGAGCCGGTGAGGTGGGAGTGCGGGGGGTCTCGCGTTATTGGCCATGCGGTCAATACTACGGGCGGCCCCCTCGGCAAGGGAACCCCGGAGCGGGTGGCGGCTGTCCGCAGGCGCGGCCGTGACGCGTGACGAGCGCGTGGAGCGCGCCGGCCCTCCTCCCTCGTCACTCCCCGGGCTGCGGCGCCCCGCCCCCGCGGTTAGCGTGGGCGGAGGGCTGGGCCCTCCCGGCCGGCCGGTCCCGAGCCGGAAGGACGTGTGCCATGCGAACGCCCCGTACCGGACCCCGTACCGCGATCCGTACCGGAACCCGTACCGCGGCCCGTACGAGACCCCGTCCCGGACCCCCCGCCGGCGCCGGAGTCGCGCGGTGACCGCCGCCGAGCACGGGCTCGCTCCCGTCATGACCGGCATCGCCGCGATGGTCTTCGACGTCGACGGGGTGCTCACCGACTCCGCGCGCGTCCACGCCGAGGCGTGGAAGGAGGCGTTCGACGCCTGCCTCCGCGAGCATCCCCCCGCCGACGGGGCGCTCGACCGGCCCTTCGACGCCGCCGACGACTACCTCCGCTACGTCGACGGCAAGCCCAGGGCCGACGGCGCCGCCGCCTTCCTGCGCGCGCGCAAAGTGCCGATTCCGGACGGCAACCCGTACGACGCCCCGGGCACGGATTCGGTCGCCGCCGTCGCCGCGCTCAAGGACGGCATGTTCACGCGCCGCATCCGCGCGAACGGCATCGAGCCCTTCCCCGGCTCCGTACGTCTCCTGAAGGCCCTGCGCGCCGCGGGCATCCCCATGGCCGCCGCCTCGTCCTCCCACCACGCCCGCGACGTCCTGGAGGGCGCCGGGCTCCTCGACTGCTTCGTGACCCTTGTCGACGGCGACGAGTCCCACCGCCTCGGCCTGTCGGGCAAGCCCGATCCCGCGCTCTTCCTGGAGGCGGTCGGCCGCCTCGGCGTCGAGCCCGCGCACGCCGCCGTCGCGGAGGACGCCCTCGCGGGGGTCGAGGCCGGCCGACGCGGCGGCTTCGGTCTCGTCGTCGGCGTCGACCGCGCCCACACCACCGATACGGCGCGGGACCTGCGGGAACACGGCGCCGACCTCGTCGTGGACGACCTCGCCGACCTCCTGCGCGCACCCGGCACCGACGAGCGCGCACCCGGCCCCGACGGCAAGGAGTGACCGTATGTCCGCATGGACGTGGGAGTACGAGGGCTACGACCCCGCCCAGGAGACGCTGCGCGAATCCCTGTGCAGCCTCGGCAACGGTTACTTCGCGACGCGGGCCGCGGCCCCCGAATGCGCCGCGGGCGGCCCGCACTACCCGGGCACGTACGCCGCAGGCGTCTACAACCGGCTCACTTCCGAGGTCGCCGGGCAGACCGTCTCCAACGAGGACATGGTCAACCTCCCCAACTGGCTTCCCCTGCGCTACCGTCTCGCCCCGCCCGAGGGCGGCAGCGGCACCGACTGGTACACGCCCGACGACGCCACGCTGCGCTCGTACCGCCAACTGCTCGACCTGCGCGCGGGAATCTACGAGCGCCACCTCGTGTACGAGGACGCCTCGGGGCGCAGGCTGCGGCTGCGCCAGTTCCGCGTGGTCCACATGGACGATCCCCATCTCGCCGCGCTGCGCACCGAGTTCACCGCCGAGAACTTCGACGGCACCCTCGAAGTCGAGTCCGCGATCGACGCCGGGGTCACGAACGACGGCGTGGCCCGCTACCGCGAGCTGAACGGCCACCACCTCGCCGAGATCATGAGCGGCTACCCCGAGGACTGCACCGTGTGGGTCCGCGCGCGGACGGTCAGCTCGGGCATCACGGTGGCCGTCGCCGCCCGTACGTACAGCGGCGACGGCCCCTCGTGCGAGCCGCGCCCGTCCACCGGCACCCCGAACCGGCCCGCGACGCGCATCAACCTCTCCCTGAAGCAAGGTGAGACGGCGACGGTCGACAAGATCGTCGCCCTGCACACCTCACGGGACTCGGCGATCAGCGACCCGCTCGACGCGGCGCTCGACGGCGTGCGCCACGTCTCCGGCTGGGACGAACTCCTCCGCGACCACCGTCTCGCCTGGCAGCGCCTGTGGCACCGCGCCCTCCTCGAAGTCCCTGCCGAGGCCGGGCACATCCTGCGCTTCCACCTCTTCCACGTCCTCCAGACCGTCTCCCCGCACACCGCCGACCTGGACGCGGGCGTGCCCGCGCGCGGCCTCAACGGGGAGGCGTACCGGGGGCACGTCTTCTGGGACGAACTCTTCGTCCTGCCCTACCTCAACCTGCACTTCCCCGAGGTCTCCAAGGGCCTGCTCCGCTACCGGCACCGCCGCCTGGACCGTGCCCGCCGCCTCGCCCGCGAGGCCGGGTTCGACGGCGCGATGTACCCCTGGCAGTCCGGCAGCGACGGCCGCGAGGAGACCCAGGAACTCCACCTCAACCCCAGCTCCGGACGCTGGCTCCCCGACAACTCGCGCCTCCAGCACCACATCGGCTCGGCCGTCGCGTACAACGTGTGGAGCTACGCGCGCGCCACGGGCGACACGCGCTTCATGGAGCACGAGGGCGCCGAGATGCTCCTCCAGATCTCGCGCTTCTGGGCCTCGAAGTCCGAGTGGGACGGCGACCTCGGCCGCTACCGCATCCGCCGCGTCGTCGGTCCCGACGAGTACCACGACGCCTACCCCGACGCGGCCGAACCCGGGCTCGACGACAACGCGTACACCAACGTCACCGCCGCCTGGGTCCTCCAGCGCACCCTCGAATCCCTCGCCGCGCTCCCCGAGGAACGCCGCGCCGAACTCGCCGAGCACACCGGGCTGGACGACACCGAACTCGCCCACTGGGACGACATCTCGCGCCGCCTCCACGTCCCCTTCCACCAAGGCGTCGTCAGCCAGTTCGACGGCTACGGGGAGCTGCGCGAACTCGACTGGGTCGGCATGTCCACCAAGTACGGCGACATCCGCCGCCTGGACCGCGTGCTGGAGGCCGAGGGCGACAGCGTCAACCGCTACCAGGCGTCCAAGCAGGCCGACACGCTGATGCTCGGCTACCTCTTCCCGCCCCGCGAACTCCGCGCCCTCTTCACCAGGTTGGGGCACCGGCTCGACGACGAGACGTGGCGCAGGACCGTCGACTACTACGTGGCCCGCACGAGCCACGGGTCCACGCTCAGCGGTCTCGTGCACGCCTGGGTGCTGGCCCGGGTGCGGCCCACGCAGGCGTGGGGCTTCTTCCAGGAGGCGCTGCGCGGCGACGTCGCCGACCTCCAGGGCGGTACGACGGGCGAGGGCATCCACCTCGGCGCGATGGCCGGGACCCTCGACCTCGTGCAGCGCTGCCTCACCGGGCTGCGCATCCGCTCCGACGGCGCCCTCAGTCTCGACCCCGTACCCCAACCGGAGCTGTCCGGCTACGACTTCGCGATCCACTACCGCCAACTGTGGGGCGTGCGCTTCCGGATGCGCTCGGGCGGCCTCGACATCAGCCTCCCCGGCACCAACCGGCCCTCGCTCGACATCCGGCTCGTGGACCGCACGGTGACGCTGCGGCCGGGGGACTCCTTCCACCTGACACTGCCGGAGGGGGACTGACGGACCCGGGCGGCGGCGCGGGCCAAGTGCGCGGGCACGCGGCACACTTGACCCCCGTCGCGCGGTGACACCCGGTCCGTCCGCGCGGCGACACCCGGTCCGTCCGCGCGCGGAGCCTCAGGGCACCCGCGTCGTCCACTCCTCGGAGTCGAACTTCGTCCGTGCCAGCTCCCGCGCCCGCGCCATCTCCTCCTCCGTCACGGACCCCTCCGCCAGCCCGTACCGGCTGCGGAAGGACGCGACCATGTTGGCGATGACCTGCTCGCGCGGGAGCCCCGTCTGCCGGCGCAGCGGGTCGACGCGCTTCTTGGCGCTCGTCGTGCCCTTGTCGGAGAGCTTCTCCTTGCCGATCCGCAGCACCTCGGTCATCTTGTCGGCGTCCATGTCGTACGCCATCGTGACGTGGTGCAGCACGGCCGGCACCCCGCCCTGCGGCGCGGCGACACGGCGCTGCGCGGCCCCGGCGATCTTGCCCGCCTCGGTCGCGATGTCGTTGAGCGGCTGGTACCACGCCTTGATGCCCATGTCGCCGAGCGCCGAGAGCACCCAGTCGTCGAGGTAGGCGTAGCTGTCGGCGAAGGAAAGGCCCTCGACGAGCGCGCTCGGCACGGAGAGCGAGTACGTGATGCTGTTGCCCGCCTCCATGAACATCGCCCCGCCACCGGTCACGCGCCGCACCACGGTCACGCCGTGCTTCGCCGCCCCGTCCGGGTCCACCTCGTTGCGCAGCGACTGGAAGCTGCCGATCACGACGGCCGGGTCCTGCCACTCCCACACCCGCAGCGTCGGCGGGCGGTGCCCCGCGGCGACCTCCTGCGTGAGGATCTCGTCGAGCGCGAGGTGCAGGCCCACGGGCAGCGGACCGTCGTGGATGAGCTGCCAGTCGTAGTCGGTCCAGTCGGTGGCCCGCGCGAGCGCCCGGCGCACCGCGACCCCGATGCCCTCGGCGGTCAGCCCGTACATCACCGTGCCGGGCGGCAGCGCGGCCTGCACGCGGGCGGCGAGCCCGGCACCGTCCGTGCCGGAGGGGGCGCCTTCGAGTGCGGCGTTGATCGCGTCGATCGCCTCGTCGGGTTCGAGGAAGAAGTCCCCGGCCACGCGCACATCGCGCAGCACCCCGTTCTCCTCGTCGAGGTCCACCACCACGAGCTTCCCGCCCGGGATCTTGTACTCACCGTGCACGGCCGCCGCCTCCAACTCTTCGGGCCCGGGACGGGCACTTCGGTCATTTCCCTGCGGACAGGGCAACGTTAGCGGGGGGTACGCGATTCCCGCGGCCGGGGTCGGGGCGGGTCGGGGCCCTGCGCGGCGCACGGCCCGCTCCGGGTACGGCGTGGCGCCGCGGGCCCGCACCCCGCCCCGTCCGTTCTCCTCCTCGCAAGCCCCCGTTTCCCCTCCCTCTCCCCGATGTCAGTGCCACGTGCTCTCATGAACCCATGCTCGAAGACCTGCGCGATTCCGCCCCGGCCCACCCCGCCACCAGCGCCTTCGCCGCTCCCGCCACCGCGGCGGCGCTCGTCGGCGCGCTCGACGCCGGCCTCGTCGCCGCCGTCGAGGCCGCCGTGCGCGCCGCCGTCGACCGCGCCGTGCTGCCCCGCTTCCGCCACCTCGCGGACGGCGAGGTCAGCACGAAGTCCGGACCCCACGACCTCGTCACCGTCGCCGACCGCGAGGCCGAGGAACTCCTCACCGAGAGCCTGCCCGCCCTCCTGCCCGGCTCCGTCGTCGTCGGCGAGGAGGCCGTCGCCGCGGACCCCGCGCGGTACGAGGCGCTGCGCGCCGCCGCGCCCGTGTGGATCGTCGACCCCGTCGACGGCACCCGCCAGTTCGTCCGCGGCGAGCCGGGCTTCTGCACCCTCGTCGCGCTCGCGGTCGACGGCGAGGTCGTCGCCTCCTGGACGTACGCGCCCATCCTCGGCCTCATGGCCGTCGCGGTACGCGGCAGGGGAGCCCTGCTCAACGGGGAGCCCCTGACCCGTACCGCCCCCGTGCCGGGCGAGCCGCTCCGTGTCGCCTGCTCGCACCCCGACTACACCACCGGTCCCCAGCAGGCCCAGCTCCGCCGCCTCGCCGTGCCCGGCCTCGCCCCACGCCACTGCGGCTCCGCCGGGCTCGAATACCTCGCGATAGCGCGCGGCGAGCTGGACGCCACGGCCTTCAGCTGGGAGCTGGCCTGGGACCACGCGGCCGGGCTCCTCCTCGTCGAGGAGAGCGGCGGCGCCCACCTGACGACCGACGGCGTCCCCTTCCGTATCACCGGGAGCAACGCGCTGCCCTTCACCACCGCGCGCGACGCGGCCACCGCCGAACGGGTCCGCGCGCTGCTCGCCGGGGAAACGGGGGACGGCCCGGCGTGAGGCGGCGTCAAGGGCCCGGAAAGCGCGGCTTCGCGCGCCGCCGGGCGGCATATCCTGACCGCCGGGCCATCGGCTGACGTGAGGAGTCCGGAGGTGTCGACTTTGCTGGACGCGGTCGTCGTGGGAGCAGGACCCAACGGGCTCACCGCCGCCGTCGAACTGGCCCGCCGCGGCCTCTCCGTCGCCGTCTTCGAGGCCGCCGCCGAGATCGGCGGCGGCGCGCGCACCGAGGAGCTGACCCTCCCCGGCTTCCACCACGACCCCTGCTCGGCGGCGCACCCGCTCGGCATCGCCTCGCCCGCCTTCCGCGCGCTGCCCCTCGCGCGGTACGGGCTGCGCTGGCTCCACGCCGACCTGCCGATGGCGCACCCGCTGCCCGGCGGCGACGCCGCCGTGCTCGCCCGGTCCGTCGGCGAGACCGCCGCCTCGCTCGGCGCGCGCGACGCGGGGACGTACCGGCGGCTCATCTCCCCGCTCCTGCCGCACTGGGACGCCGTACTGCGCGACTTCATGGCGCTCCCGTCCACGGCGCTGCCGCGCGCCCCGCTCTCCCTCGCCCGCTTCGGCCTCGCCGGGCTGCCCCCCGCCCATGTCCTCCTCGCCCGCTTCCGCGAGGACCGCGCCAAAGCGCTGCTCGCCGGGCTCGTCGGCCACGTCATCGCCCCGCTGAGCGGTCCCGCGACCTCCGCCGTGGGGCTCCTCTTCGCCCTCGCCGCGCACACCCGCGGCTGGCCCGTCGCCGAAGGCGGCTCCGGCGCGATCACCGGCGCCCTCGCCGCCTGCCTCGCGGACCTCGGCGGCACCGTCGAGACGGGCTTCGAGGTCCGCCGCCTCGACGACCTCCCGCCCGCGCGCGCCTACCTCTTCGACACCTCGCCGCACGCCCTCGCCCGCATCGCCGGGCTCGGCGCCCGCGCCTACCCGAACTACCGCTACGGCGCCGCCGTCTTCAAGCTCGACTACGCCCTGGACGGGCCCGTCCCCTGGACCTCCGAGGCCGCCCGCCGCGCCGGTACGGTGCAACTCGGCCCCGGCAGCCGCGACATCTCCCGCGCCCTCGTTGACGTCTCGCGGCGCGGCGCGGTGCCCGCCGACCCCTTCCTCATCACCGTCCAGCCGAGCCTCGCCGACCCCGGCCGCGCCCCCGAGGGCAAACACGTCTTCTGGGCGTACGGGCACGTGCCGCACGGCTGGGAGGGCGACCTCACCGACGTCATCGAGCGCAAGATCGAACGCTTCGCCCCCGGCTTCCGCGACCTGATCCTCGCCCGTGCCACGGCAGGGCCGCCGCAACTCGCCGCGCGCAACGCCAACTACGTCGGCGGAGACATCGCCTGCGGCGCGGCGAGCGGCCTCCAGCTCCTCTTCCGCCCCCGTCCCACGCTGCGCCCCTACGCCACCCGCCACCCCGCCGTCTTCCTGTGCTCCTCCGCGACCCCACCGGGCCCCGGAGTCCACGGAATGAGCGGGCACAACGCGGCGCGGGCGGTGTGGCGCGCGCTGAGAGCACGGGACGCGGGGTAAAGAGCGCGCCTCGTACGGGGGCGACGCGCCCGGACCGCCCTCACCCCGAGGACGGCCACCGCCAGGCCGCCCACTCGCGCCACGTCGACCACCCGGGCGGGGGCTCGTCCGCGGCGGAACCGTCGAGTTCGCTCGCGTCCGGCTCCTCGAAGCGGGCGCGGCCGAAGGCGATGTCCGCGTCCGTCATCGGGAACGTCTCCCCGGGCGTGGTCGCCCAGCGGTGCGCGATGCGGGCGCGCTGGGTCTCCTCACCGACCGGGAGCGGGATGAGGTCGACGCGTGCCCCCTCGGCCTCCGCCAGGCAGCGGATCGCGGACCGCTCGGCGCGGGACCAGCAGCCGTAGTCCAGGACGACGCTCGTGCCGAGCCGCACCGCCTCCAGCGCCAGCCACAGCAGCCGGCCCTCCAGCACGTCCCGTTTCCCGTCCGGGTCGGAGACGCCGAAGAGCGGGAGCATCCACTCGTCGGGCGTCAGGCGCAGCGCGCCGTGCTCCTCGGCGAGGCGCCGGGCCCGCGTCGTCTTCCCGGCCCCGGGCAGGCCGACCAACAGGAACAGGACGGTCATCGTCCGCCCTCGGGCCCGGTGTCCTGCCGTCCACAGGTCAGCGGCGACGGCTCGGCAATGTGGGGGATTCCTCGCACACCCGAGACCTACCACCCGGCCCTCGGCACCCGCGACGGGTTTTCCCGCCCGGCCGCCGCCGCGTCGGCCGCCGACCGCGCCC
>NZ_JAAGLR010001192.1 GCF_010548245.1 Streptomyces sp. SID11385 | reverse complement strand
ACGCGGCGAAGTCCCCGTGCCACCCGGCTCCGTCCCGTACGAGTCCGTCCCGTACGAGTCCGTCTCGCGCGGGCCGCCCGGCGAGGGCTGCGGCACGGTGGCGGTGGCCGCCGCTTCCCGCGCCCCCGCCGTTTCCGGGGCCGGGCCGTCGCGGTACGGGTCCCGCCCCGTCACCTCCTCGTACTCATTCGGCGGCTCGCTGTCGTACGGGTCCGCGCCCTCGGGCAGGTACGGGGCCCGCCTCCGGTGGCCCTGCGGCTCCCCCCTGCCCGCGCTCCGGTGCTCCTCGGGGGCGGGTGCGGGCTGGGCGAGCCAGGGGGCGGTCAGGCGCTCCAGCTCGGACGGGGGGCCGGGCGGGGGGAGCGGGGTGCCCGCCTCGGCGGCGGCGCGGGCGCGCTCCTCCTTGTGTGCCTTGACCCACGCCCGGTGCTTGGCGAGGGCCTCGGCGGGCGGGAGGTCGCGGTCGAGCGGCGGGGCGACGGGGGCGGTGATCTCGGGGAGCTTCTGCTCGACGACGAGGGCGGGGTGCTGGGGGTTGCGCTCGGAGATGTGCACGGAGGGGAGCAGGACGACGAAGCCGGTGCCGCCGCGCGAGGAAGGGCGGATGCTGACCTCGATCTCGAAGCGCTGGGCGATCATGCCGACGACGTTGAAGCCGTAGTGGTGGTTCTTGAAGTCCGCGAGGTCGAGCACCTTGCCCGCGAGACAGTCCTCGACGTACTCGCGCATCGCCCAGGGGATCTTCATGCCGCTGTCCTCGATCGTCACGACGATGCCGGCGGGGCGCTCCTCGGCGTAGACGTGCACCTCGGCGGTGGGCGGTGAGAACTGCGTCGAGTTGTCGATGAGTTCGGCGAGGAGGTGCATGATCGCCTCGGCCGAGCGGCCGACGATCGACAGTTCCGTGTCGCAGTGCAGCACGACCCTGCGGTACGCCTCGATCTTGCCGATCGCGCCGCGCAGGATGCGGTACATGACGATGGGCCGGGTCCAGATCCGGCTGCCCCGGCCGCCGACCATCCAGGCGATGCGGTCGGCGGCGAGGGCGAGCCGTGAGGCGGTCTCGTCGAGGAAGAAGAGGTCCTTGAACGCCTCCTGGCCGTACCGGAACTGCATGTCCTGGAGGCGGTGCAGCACGGTGGCGTTGCGCGCCTGCACGCGGGTGAGGCTGTGCCTGACCATGCCGTAGGCGACCTTGGCGCGGCGCATGCCGTAGTGCGCGGACCACGCGAACTCGTCGAGCGCGGCGCGCAGCCGCTCGTCCTCGGGGAGCGGGACGCGGTGCAAGGCGTCGCCGTGGTTGCGCAGTTCGGCGAAGCGGGCGACGACGAGCGGCACCGTCTCGTGCGCGAAGGTCTCGATGTCCTGGTCGAGCCGCTCGGCGCGCTGGGCGGCCTCGACACTCAGCGCGCGGGCGTCGCGCGCGGCCGTGTGCGCGGAGCCGAGCGCGGTCGCGACGGAGTGCAGGGCCGCGCGGAGCGAGGGATCGGAGGGCAGCGAGAGGGCGTCGAGCGCGCGCGTCGCCTCCTCGCCCTCGGCGAGCCGCGCGCCGAGGTCCGGCAGCAGGACGCGGACGAGCCGGGCGATCTCGGCGGTGTGCCCGGAGAGCGCCTCGCGGGCGTCGGTACGGGCCAGTTCGGCGCGCTCCGCGCGGCGCCGGTGCACCCGGACGAGCAGGAAGGCCCACGTGGTGGCGAGGGCGAGGAGCAGCCA
>NZ_JAAGLR010001156.1 GCF_010548245.1 Streptomyces sp. SID11385 | reverse complement strand
GGCGGCCCCCGCGGTGAGACCGGCCGCCGACGCGGCGAGCAGAAGGGTGCGGCGCGCGGGGGCCGAGCGCGGGGCGGGGGTGCGGGGGGCGGGGGTGCTGTGGGGGCTACTGCTGGAGTGCGTACGCGACATGCGCGTCCCTCCCGGGGGGCGGGAGGGGGCGGCTCCCCCTCCTCACCAGGGAGGTTCGGCAGCGCGCGTGGCCGTGACGTGAACGCCGCCGCACGCCTCGCCACCGCTTGGGCTACGGGGATCACCCGGCGCGCCCGCCCGTCCCCACCCCGCCGGACGGTGGCCTCCCGCGGGCTACGAGGGGTTCACCTGGCGGGGTAGGGACGGCCGGCTCCGCCGTTGGTGGGGGCGCTCCGGGCACGTGTGCGGCCCGCCGCTCCGGGCACGTGCGCGGCCCGTTTCCCTCACGTCTCGCGCGGCACCCGCCCCACCGCGGGCCGTTCGCGCCACAGCCGCATGCCCACCTCGACGAGTTCCACGTGCGGCAGCTCGGCGATATCGGTGACCGGGTGCCAGGCGGCGAGATCCGTGGAGCCGTTCTCCTCGTTGCGGAGACTGCCGCCCGTGATCGTCGCCTCGTAGACGAGGCGGAGGCCGTGGAAGGCGGAGCGGGTGCCCATGCGGCTGTGTTCGCGGCGGATGGAGTCGGTCCCGAGGAGCGAGGTGGGCTCGGCCTGGTAGCCGGTCTCCTCGGCGACCTCGCGGATCACCGTGTCGTACGGGTCCTCGCCGGGTTCCATACCGCCGCCCGGCAGCGTCCACAGCCGGCGGCCGTCCGCCGCGACCCAACGGGCGAGCAGGATCTCGGGGCTCGCGTTCACACGGTTCTCGCGGACACACACGGCGTAGGACGCCACCCTCAATTCCCAGCGCATCCATCGACGTTAGCCGCTCCGTGCGGAGGGGACCCAGAGATCGGGAATGCGACAGGGCGGTGATCACTCCGGAGTTCGGCACGGCGACGATCGGAAAATCACCCCGGAATCCGGCCGGGCGACGATCTGATGATCGCCCGGCAAACGGACACGGCGATCATCCGACCATCGCCCGGCCCACCAGCACGGCGATCGTCCGATCATCTCCCCGGAAATCGGCCGGGCGATCATCGGACGATCGCCCGCCCAGCGCCGCAGTCCCTCGCCGCCGTCCCTCGCCGCCCCGAGTGACCCGCCTCACCCCGGCGCGCCCACACCGCGGCCCCCGCTGTGGCACGTCCCACGTACTGAACATTGCATTGGACAGAGCGGCCCCGGGCAGTCGCATCATGGTCGTATGTCCGCAGGCCAGCCAAGGCCGCAGCAGTGAAGGAGTCCCCCGTGAGGGTCGGAATCGTCGGAGCCACCGGTCAGGTCGGCACGGTCATGCGCAGGATCCTCGCCGAGCGGAAGTTCCCGGTCACCGAGCTGCGACTCTTCGCCTCCTCGCGCTCCGCGGGCTCCACGATCGACTGGCAGGGCAGCCCCGTCACGGTCGAGGACGCGGCGACGGCCGACTACCAGGGCCTGGACATCGTCCTCTTCTCCGCCGGTGGCGCGACCTCGAAGGTGCTCGCCGAGAAGGTCGCGGCGGCCGGCGCCGTCGTGATCGACAACTCCTCCGCCTGGCGCCGCGACCCCGAGGTCCCCCTCGTCGTCTCCGAGGTCAACCCGCACGCGATCGCGCACCGTCCCAAGGGCATCATCGCCAACCCGAACTGCACGACCATGGCCGCGATGCCCGTGCTCAAGCCGCTGCACCAGGAGGCCGGGCTGGAGGCGCTCGTCGTCGCCACGTACCAGGCCGTCTCCGGCTCGGGGCTCGCGGGCGTCGCCGAGCTGCACGGGCAGGCGCAGAAGACCGTGGCGGACGCCGACAAGCTGACGCACGACGGCGAGGCGGTCGACTTCCCCGAGCCCGGCGTCTACAAGCGCCCCATCGCCTTCAACGTCCTCCCCCTCGCGGGCTCCCTCGTCGACGACGGCTCCTTCGAGACCGACGAGGAGCAGAAGCTGCGCAACGAGTCGCGCAAGATCCTGGAGATCCCGGAGCTGAAGGTCTCGGGCACGTGCGTGCGCGTCCCGGTCTTCTCCGGCCACTCCCTCCAGATCAACGCCCGCTTCGCCCGCCCGCTGACCGTCGCGCGCGCCGAGGAACTGCTCGGCGCGGCCGAGGGCGTCGAGCTCTCCGAGATCCCGACCCCGCTCCAGGCCGCCGGGAAGGACCCCTCCTACGTGGGCCGCATCCGCGCCGACGAGACGGTCGAGAACGGCCTCGCGCTCTTCGTCTCCAACGACAACCTGCGCAAGGGCGCGGCGCTCAACGCGGTGCAGATCGCGGAACTGGTCGCGGCCGAACTGAAGGGCTGAGGCCCCGCCGGCGCCGACGCGAAGGGCTGGGTCTCCCGCCAACGCCCGGCGCACCTGCCGCCCCGGGGCGGCCCCGCCACCCGCGG
>NZ_JAAGLR010001134.1 GCF_010548245.1 Streptomyces sp. SID11385 | reverse complement strand
CCGAGCCGGGCGCCGAGGTGAGCCGCGCCGCGCTGCGCCGCGCGCTCGCGGACGCGCTGCCCTCGTACCTCGTACCGGCGCACCTCACCGAGGTCGGCGCGCTGCCGCTCACCGCGCACGGCAAGGTCGACGTCCGCGCGCTGCCCGCGCCGCGGGCGGAGGACGCGCAGGCCGCGTACGAGGCGCCGGTGACCCTCTACGAGGTGAGCATGGCGAAGCACTGGGAGACGCTGCTCGGGCTCGAACGGGCCGGGCTCGCGGACGACTTCTTCGCCTCGGGCGGCAGCTCCATCAAGCTCATCGAGCTGCTGCACCACCTGCGCACCGAGTTCGGCGTGGGCGTCCCCGTCAGCCGCCTCTACCAGGTCACGACGCTGCACGGAATGGCCGCCGCCGTCGAGGAGCGCGTCACGGGGACGACGGCCGACGAGGTCCCGCACCTCACCTTCAACCCGGAGGCGGAACGCCCGCTGTTCTGCTTCCCGCCCGCCGGGGGGCACGGGCTCGTGTACCGGGGCCTCGCGGCCTCGCTGCCGGCCCACCGGCTCATCGCCTTCAACTACCTGCCCGGCGACGACAAGGTGAGCAGGTACGCGGACCTCGTCGCCGCCACCGTGCCCGAGGGGCCCGTCCCGCTGCTGGGGTACTCGCTCGGCGGCAACCTCGCCTTCGAGGTCGCGCGGGAACTGGAGGCGCGCGGACGGGAGATCGCGCACGTCGTCGTGCTCGACTCGCGGCGCACCCTGGAGGCGTACGAGCCGGGCCCCGAGGTCCTGAAGGCGTTCGAGGCGGAACTCGGGCACCACCTCCACCAGCACACCGGCTCGGAGATCGTCACGGCGGCGGTCATGGAGCACGCCGCCGAGTACCTGCGCTTCTGCGGGCGGACGCCGAACACGGGGACGCTCGCGGCGCCCGTGAGCGTGCTCACGGACGAGGACAAGGCGGACCTGTACGAGGAAGGGGTGCCGGGTTCCTGGCACGGCTCCTCGGCGGTGGGCCACCGGGTCCTGTGCGGCTTCGGGACGCACGCCGAGATGCTCGACGCCGAGCACCTGCCGCGCAACGCGGAGCTGGTGCGGCGGCTGCTCGACGGGGAGGCGGCGGCGTGAACGCGGCGGAGGCGGCGGCGCGGTCGGCGGCGCGGGTGGCGGCGGACGTGGACGCGGGGACGGCG
>NZ_JAAGLR010001098.1 GCF_010548245.1 Streptomyces sp. SID11385 | reverse complement strand
CCCCGGCCCCCCGCCGGACGCCGGCCCCGCGGGACCTCCCCGACCGGGCCCCAGCGGCTCCTCCGGCACCAGCCGCGCCCTGCGCTCCCCCTTCGCCGAGTCCACCTTCGGCGGCAGCCGGAACGACAGGAACGCGCCGAGCACGAAGAGCGCGCACGCCCCGTACAGCGGCCACCGCGGCCCGAGCAGTTGCAGCCCGGCGCCCACGGGGGCCGCCGCGCCCGTCGCGAGCAGCCCGCCGAGCGTGACCCGCGAGTTCGCCTTGACCAGCGAGAACCGCGGCGGCAGCAGGCGGGGCACGACCGCGCTGCGCACCACCCCGTACGCCTTCGACGCGACCAGGACCCCGAGCGCCGCCGGGTACAGCTCCAGGCTGCCGCTCACCACCGCGTGCGACAGGACGAGCGCGAGGACGGCGCGCGCGAGCATCGAGGTGGCCATCGCGGCGCGCCGCCCGTGCGGCAGCCGGTCCAGGAGCGGGCCGATCACCGGGGCGAGCACCGTGAAGGGCGCCATCGTGATCGCCAGGTAGAGCGCGACGCGCCCGCGCGCCTCGTCCGTCGGCACCGCGAAGAACACCGTCGAGGCGAGCGAGACCGTGATCATCACGTCGCCCGCGCCGTTGACCCCGTGCAGCTCGATCAGCTTGCCGAGCCCCGACTCGCCCGCGCCGTGCGCGTGCGTCACGCGCCGGACCAGGCGTCCCGTCGAGGCGAAGGGCGCCGCGGCGACCCGTCCGGCGGCACGCGTCCGCCGGAGCCGGGGACCCCCGCGCTCCGTACGCTGCTCGCCCGAGGACGTGGAAGCGGTCACGTCGTCATCCTGCCCCGAAGTGCGCCGCCTAGTGCGCCTGCTGTGCGGGAAGGGGACGTACGAGCGAACGCGGAGCGGTCCGCACGGCCCCTGCGGCGGCGGCCCGGCGGGGGCGCGGTCCGGGGTGGTGCGGGGGGGCGCGAACGGGGGAGTGGGGGACGTCCGTGTGGGCCCCGGGGCGCGGAGAGGGTAGCGTGCACAGCGCGCCCACGGCGGTTACTCCTGGCCGCGCGCCCTTTCGCGATCCTTCAGAATGGATGGCTAAGGCGCACCCGGGACCCGAACCGACCGGGTACGGACGTCGACGCGGCCCCCTGGTCCGCTCCGTCCGCACCCCCGACCGTGTCCGGGCCCCGCCGGAGCGGGCGCACTCGTGAGACGGCGTAGGAGAGAAGCGATACCTGTGAGCGCAGCGACAACGCGAAGCCGCACCCCTGACCGACTGTGTGTCGAGGCGGTCGACCTGGCGCGCGCCGCGGCGGCGGAGACCGCCGCGCCGGGTGTCGTCGGCGCGTACGTCGGCGCCGTCGCCGAGGGCGAGCGGGTCGTCACCCACTACTTCGCCTGCGAGGACGTCGGCTACCGGGGCTGGCGCTGGGCCGTCACCGTGGCCCGTGCCTCGCGCGCCAAGGTCGTCACGCTCGACGAGACGGTGCTCCTGCCGGGTCCGGAGTCGGTCCTCGCGCCCGAGTGGCTGCCGTGGAGCGAGCGCCTGCGCCCCGGCGACATGGGGCCGGGCGACCTGCTGCCCACCGAGGCCGAGGACCCGCGCCTGGAGCCGGGCCTTTACGACGGCGACGACGACACCCCGCCGCCGGACTCCGCGCTCAGCCCCGAGCTGGCCGAGCGCGCCGACGCCGAGGACGCCCAGGTCACCGAAGGGCCGCCCGCCGACCTGCCCGTGGCGCCCTCGCGCGGCGAGATCGCCGAGGTGGGCCGCGAGCTGGGCCTCGGCCGCCCCCGCGTGCTCTCCCGCTACGGGCTGGAGATCGCCGCCGAGCGCTGGGAGGAGCAGTACGGGCCGGGCACCCAGATGGCGCAGGCGGCTCCCGCCCCCTGCCACACGTGCGCCTTCCTGGTCCCGCTCGCCGGCTCCCTGCGCCAGTCCTTCGGTCTGTGCGCCAACGAGTTCGGCCCGGCCGACGGCCACGTCGTCTCGCTCTCCTACGGCTGCGGAGGCCACTCGGAGGCGGCGATCATGCCGAAGACCCCGGACGCGCCCCCGCTGCGCCTGGACGAGGTGGCGGAACCGCTGGAGTGACACCCGGCCCGGGGTGCCTCCCGGCCCGTCCGGCGTGAGAGGACAAAAGCCCCGCCGGGGCGCAGGTCGATCACGCGGTCCGGGGCCACCCTGATTCCCGGCTACTTTCATGGGCACACGCATCGCCAAGGAGTGAGCCCTGTGACCCGAGAAGCCGAGGAATCCCCCCGCCCCCAAGCCACCGCGGACGACGTCTTCGGCACTGCCCGCCTCCGCGACACCGTCCTCGCCACCTGGTCCGCGTCTCCCGCGCGCCTGCGCGAGGACGCCAACGCCGAGGAGGATCTGGCGCTCGGCGGCTACCGGGACCGCGTCGTCGTCGAGCTGGCGCAGAACGCCGCCGACGCCGCCGCCCGCGCCGGAGTGCCGGGCCGGCTCCGGATCGCCCTGCGCGACCGCGCCGGGGACACCCCGCCCGTCCTCGCCGTCGCGAACTCCGGCGCCCCCCTCGACGCGAGCGGCGTCGCCCCGCTCGCGACCCTGCGCGCCTCCGCGAAGCGCGAGGACGGCACGGGCACGGTCGGCCGCTTCGGAGTCG
>NZ_JAAGLR010001067.1 GCF_010548245.1 Streptomyces sp. SID11385 | reverse complement strand
GCCCGCTTCCTGCCCGCGACGGCCGGGCAACTCGTCCTGCGCGCCGCACCCGCGGACGGGCCGCTCGGCCCCTGGACGGGGCTCGGGGTGCTCGCGCTGTGGACGGCGCTCGCGGTCGGCGCGGGGTGGTGGCGCCTGCGGAGGCACGACGTCTGAGGCCGTCGCCGGGGGCCGCCGTACGGGGGCGTGCGAGGGCCCGGTTTACTGGAACGCATGAGCGGCACGGCCCAGCACCTGGACACCATCGAGTCCCTGTGCGTCCTGCCATTCCCGGACGCCGACTCGCCCGCCGGGTACGAGAGTTCGGGCCCCGGCCACCACCTCGTCACGCTGCTCCTCGCGCCCGCGGGGAACGCGGCGGACACCCCGACGGCAGAGATCGAAGACCAGTTCGAATCCGAACGCGAGGCCCTGTCCCTGCTCCTGACGACGCGGGGCTGGGGCCCACCGGACCGCCTCGCCCTCACCGGCGCCGCGCTCAGGGCGGCGGACGCGAGACTCCCCGCCCCCTGGGACCTCCTCGTCCACACGGTCCCGGACATCCACCTGTGGCACCGCGCGGACCGCTGGACGGGAATCGGCACGGCCCACCACGGCCCCGGCCTTCCCCTCGCCCTCATCGCCTTCACCACGACGGAGGACCCGCCCTGAGGCGGCCCCGCTACGGCAGCGGCTCCCCCGCCACGCGCGGGGGCACTCCGGCCGCCTCCCGCAGCCGGCCGAACTCCTCGGCCATCGCCGCGAGCGACCAGTGCGCGTTGAGCCCGCTCGGATTGGGCAGCGCCCACACCCGCGCCCCGCCCACCCGCTCCTCCTGCGGCCCGATCACGGCCTTCGGCGCGTCGAAGGCCGCGCGGTACGCGGTGATCCCGACGACGGCGAGCCAGGCGGGCCGCAGCCGCGCCACCTTCGCGGCGAGCGCCGCTCCCCCCGTACGGAACTCCTCCGCGCCCAACTCCCCGGCGCGCGCCGTCGCCCGCTGCACGACATTGCTGATCCCGAGCCCGTACGACAGCAACTCGCCCTGCTCGTCGGGGCGCAGCCGGCGCGGAGTGAAGCCGGAGAGGTGGAGCGCGGGCCAGAAGCGGTTGCCCGGGCGGGCGAAGTGGTGGCCGCTCGCGGCGGACAGGAGGCCCGGGTTGATCCCGCAGAACAGGACGCGCAGGCCGGGCGCCACGACGTCGGGGAGCAGCTTGTCCCGCGCCGCCTCCAGCTCTTCGGGGGTGAAACGCACGGCGCTCACCGTCCGGCCCGGAGGGCGGACGGTGAGCGGGGGACGTGGCGGTTCAGAGGATCGCGCCCGGGGTGTAGCCGGCGGCCTCGGGGCGTTCGGCGACGACGGCCTCGACGCGGGCGACGACGGCGGCGACCTGGTCGCGGGCCGCGCCCGTGAAGGAGAGCGGGTCGCCCATGAGGGCCGCGAGCCGGTCGCGGTCGAGCGGCAGGCGTTCGTCTGCCGCGAGCTTGTCGAGCAGGTCGTTGCGCTCGGCGCCCTTCTCGCGCATCTCCAGGGCCGTCGCGACGGCGTTCTCCTTGATCGCCTCGTGCGCCACCTCGCGCCCGACGCCGCCGCGCACCGCGCCCATGAGGACCTTGGTCGTGGCGAGGAAGGGCAGGTAGCGGTCGAGTTCGCGCGCGACGACGGCGGGGAAGGCGCCGAACTCGTCGAGCACGGTCAGGAAGGTCTCCAGGAGGCCGTCGAGCGCGAAGAACGCGTCGGGCAGCGCGACGCGACGCACCACCGAGCACGAGACGTCGCCCTCGTTCCACTGGTCGCCCGCCAGCTCGCCGGTCATCGAGGCGTAGCCGCGCAGGATCACCATGAGGCCGTTGACGCGCTCGCAGGAGCGGGTGTTCATCTTGTGCGGCATCGCGGACGAGCCGACCTGGCCGGGCTTGAAGCCTTCGGTGACCAGCTCGTTGCCCGCCATGAGACGGATCGTCTTGGCGAGCGAGGAGGGCGCGGCGGCGAGCTGGACGAGGCTCGTGACGACCTCGTAGTCGAGCGAGCGGGGGTAGACCTGGCCGACCGAGGTGAAGACCTCGCCGAAGCCGAGGTGCGCGGCGATGCGGCGTTCCAGCTCGGCGAGCTTCCCGCCGTCGCCGCCGAGCAGGTCGAGCATGTCCTGCGCGGTGCCGACCGGGCCCTTGATGCCGCGCAGCGGGTAGCGGCGCAGCAGCTCCTCGACCCGCCCGTAGGCGACGAACAGCTCGTCGGCGCCCGTGGCGAAGCGCTTGCCGAGCGTCGTGGCCTGCGCGGCGACGTTGTGCGAGCGCCCGGCCATGACCAGTTCGCCGTACTCCCCGGCGAGCTTGCCGAGGCGCGCGAGGACGGCGACGGCGCGGTCCCTGACGAGTTCGAGCGAGAGCCGGGTCTGGAGCTGCTCGACGTTCTCGGTGAGGTCGCGCGAGGTCATGCCCTTGTGCACGTGCTCGTGCCCGGCGAGGGCGTTGAACTCCTCGATCCGGGCCTTCACGTCGTGCCGGGTGACCTTCTCGCGCTCCGCGATCGAGGCGAGGTCCACGGTGTCCAGGACGCGCTCGTAGTCCTCCACCACCCCCTCGGGCACCTCGATGCCGAGGTCGCGCTGGGCGCGCAGCACGGCGATCCACAGCCGGCGCTCCAGCTTCACCTTCTGCTCGGGCGACCAGAGCTCGGCCAGCTCGGGGGAGGCGTAGCGGCCTGCCAGGACGTTGGGGATACGGGGCTTCGCAGTCACGAGGTCGCAGTCTACTTGGCGGTTCCCGCAGGTAGGCGCGCCGGTCGCCTTCGGAGGAAGCTCCAAACGGACGCGGACCGCTCGCCTCCTCGGTCGTGGCGCCTCGCGGTCCCCGGCCGGTCAGGAGTCCGCGCGGCGCCAGCCCGTCACCGGGCCCGGCTCGGTGGAGTCCGAGGGCGTGATCCAGAAGCCTTCGCCGTGCTCGGGGCTGAAATGCGCGCCCGAGCGGCCGTCGCCCGAGGAGCGGCCGGTCAGGCGGCGGCCGATCCAGGGGAGCAGGTGTGCGCGCGTGAAGCTCGCGTCCGCGATCCGGCGCTGGAGCCACGAGGGCGGTACGGGGGCGGGCAGCGGGCTGGTCCAGTCGTCCTCGGCCGCCAGGCCGAGGCCCTGCCACACGGCCTCCGCGACCCTGCGGTGCCCCTCGTCGGTCAGGTGCAGGCGGTCGACGCCCCACATCCGCTGGTCGCCGAGCGCCGCCGAGCCGTAGAGGTCGATGACCAGCGCGCCGTGCCGGGCGGCCAGTTCGTCGATGCACGCGAACAGGGCCTCCATGCGCGGCCGGAAACGGTCGAACACCGGGCCCTGCCGGCCCGGGCTGCGCATGAGCACCAATTGCTTGCAACTCGGCGCCAGCGTCTCGACCGCCTCTTCGAGCAGCCCGCGCACCCTGCCCATGTCGCACTTGGGGCGCAGGGTGTCGTTGAGCCCGCCGACGAGAGTCACGACATCGGCGCCCATCTTCGCGGCGGGACCGACCTGTTCGCGCACGATCTGCTCGATGAGCTTGCCGCGCACGGCGAGGTTGGCGTACCGGAATCCGGGGGCGCGGGTCGCGAGACGGGCGGCGAGCAGATCCGCCCACCCCCGGTAGGACCCGTCGGGCAACTGGTCCGACATGCCCTCGGTGAAGCTGTCCCCGACGGCGACGAGGCTGGTGTAGGTGGCATTGATCGACATGGCGAGTGCGATCGTACCGGCCGGTACGGGGCCCGGGCGAGCCCGGTGGCGGCCGGGCCCGGCCGCCACCACCTGCCCGTACCGGCCGCCGCTCAGGCCGCCACCGGCTCCGTCCCCCTGCCGATCAGCTCGCGCAGGACGTCCTCCAGCGCGACGAGGCCCACCAGCCCTTCGCCCGGGGCCGTGACCGCCGCGAGGTGGGCGCCCTCGGCGCGCAGCGCGGTCAGGGCCGCGTCGAGCGGGGTGCCGGCCGGGAGGCGGGGGAGAGGGCGCAGCTCGCGCGGGGCGAAGGGGAGGTCGGCGGGGCGCGGGCCGAGCGCGTCCTTGACGTGCAGGTAGCCCAGGAGCCGCCCGTCCGCGTCCGCGACCGGGAAACGCGAGTACCCGGACGCGGCGGCGAGC
>NZ_JAAGLR010001032.1 GCF_010548245.1 Streptomyces sp. SID11385 | reverse complement strand
CTCCTTGTCGGGCAGCGCCCGCGCGACGAGCGGCCACCCGGCGACGAGCGCCACGACGGTCGCGAGCGCGAGGAACACGGCGGCGGGCCGCAGACGGGTCCCGGGGAGAGCCGGTCCGGCGGGCGGCGGCGGGTGCACGGGCGGGTGCGCGGGGCTGGGCATACGCCACTGTGGGCACGGCCCCGGGGAGGCCGCGCGGGCGGTACGGCCGTACGGTCGACACGCGGCACCGAAACGGGGACGCGGGGACCCCCGCGCGGGCCCCCGCGTTCCTCACCGCCTCAGCGTGTCCTCACCCCTTCAGCGCGTCCCCCACGACCCCCTTCGCCTCCTCCTGCACGAGGGCCAGGTGGTCCGGGCCCCGGAAGGACTCCGCGTAGATCTTGTAGACGTCCTCCGTGCCGCTCGGGCGGGCCGCGAACCAGGCGTTCTCGGTCGTGACCTTGATGCCGCCGAGCGGGGCGCCGTTGCCCGGTGCCTCGGTGAGGACGGCTGTGACGGGCTCGCCCGCGAGGGAGTCCGCGCCGATCTGCGCGGGCGAGAGCTTGGCGAGCACCGCCTTCTCCTCCCGCGTCGCGGGCGCGTCGATGCGGGCGTAGGCGGGGTCGCCGAAACGGGCCGTCAGTTCCGCGTACCGCTGCGAGGGCGTCTGCTCGGTGACGGCGAGGATCTCGGAGGCGAGGAGGGCGAGGAGGATGCCGTCCTTGTCCGTCGTCCACACCGAGCCGTCCCCCCGCAGGAACGAGGCGCCCGCCGACTCCTCGCCGCCGAAGCCGAGCGAGCCGTCGAGCAGCCCGTCCACGAACCACTTGAAGCCCACCGGGACCTCCACGAGCCGCCGCCCCAGCTCGCCCGCGACGCGGTCGATCATCGACGAGGACACGAGCGTCTTGCCGATCCCGGCCGCCGCGGGCCACTGGGGGCGATGGGCGTAGAGGTAGCCGATCGCGACGGCGAGGTAGTGGTTGGGGTTCATCAGCCCGGCGTCGGGGGTGACGATGCCGTGCCGGTCCGCGTCGGCGTCGTTGCCCGTCGCGAGGTGATAGCGGTCGCGCTGCGCGATGAGCGAGGCCATCGCGTACGGCGAGGAGCAGTCCATGCGGATCTTGCCGTCCCAGTCCAGCGTCATGAAGCGCCAGGTGGGATCGGTGTGCGGGTTGACGACCGTCAGGTCGAGCCCGTGCCGCTCGGCGATGCGCCCCCAGTACGCGACCGAGGCGCCGCCGAGCGGGTCGGCGCCGATCCGCACGCCCGCGGCCCGTACCGCCGCCAGGTCCACGACGGTCGGCAGGTCGTCGACGTAGGTGCCGAGGAAGTCGTACCGCTCCGTCGTGTCGGCGGCGAGCGCGCGTGTGTACGGGACGCGCCGCACGTCCTTGAGGCCGTCCGCGACGATCCGGTTGGCGCGTTCCTGGACCCAGCCGGTCGCCTCGGAGCCGGCGGGGCCGCCGCTCGGCGGGTTGTACTTGAAGCCGCCGTCGCCCGGCGGGTTGTGCGAGGGCGTCACGACGACGCCGTCCGCGAGGTCGCTCCGACGGCCCTTGTTCCAGCGCAGGATCGCGTGCGAGACGGCGGGGGTCGGGGTGTAGCCGTCGTCCGCGTCGATGAGCACCCGTACGTCGTTCGCGGCGAAGACCTCCAGCGCGGTGACCCGCGCTGGCTCGGAGAGCGCGTGCGTGTCGGCGCCGAGGAAAAGCGGGCCCGTGGTGCCCTGCCGGGACCGGTACTCGCAGATGGCCTGGCTCGTCGCCGCGATGTGGTCCTCGTTGAAGGCGGTGTTCAGCGAGGAGCCGCGGTGCCCGGAGGTGCCGAAGGCGACCTTCTGGTCCGCGTCCGCCGGGTCCGGGTGGAGGGCGTAGTAGGACGTCACCAGCGCGGGGATGTCCGCCAGGTCCTCGGGCAGCGCGGGCTGTCCGGCTCTGTCGTGGGGCATGTGCCACTCCTCGTCATGTTCGGCCGCGGTCGCAGACGCGCCGGTTCGCTCGGGGGACGGTCCGCCCCCATCATTCAGCGTCCCGCCCCACCCCCGCACCTGCCCCGCCCGCGCCCGGGCGACGCACACCCCGCCGGAGTGTGCCCGGCGGCACAGCGCGGTAGGAACGCCGCATGCAGACCTTTCTGCCCTTCTCCGGCTTCCAGGACACCACCCGCGTCCTCGACCGGCGCCGCCTCGGCAAGCAGCGCGTCGAGGCGCTCCAGGTGCTGCGCGGACTCACCGTCCCCGGCCACGGCTGGCGCCACCACCCGGCGGTGACCATGTGGCGCGGGTACGAGGAGGCGCTCGTACGGTACGGGCTCGACGTGTGCGCGGCCTGGACCGCGCTCGGCTTCGCCGACACCGTGGCGGCGTCCCTGCGCGGGGACCTCGCCGCCTCCCGTACCGTCCGCCGCGTCCGCACCCAGCCCGTCCTCGCCCGCGCGGGCGAACTGCCGCCATGGCTCGGCAGTCCCCCCTTCCACCTGAGCCACCGCTCGGCCCTCGTCCGCAAGAACCCGGAGCACTACGCGCCCCTCTTCCCCGGCGTCCCCGACGACCTCCCCTACGTGTGGCCCGAGTCGGACCGGTGAGCCGCGTACGGCCCGAGGCCGGACCGGTGAGCTGCGGGAACGTGCCCGGTCGTAGGCTGGGGCGGCCACCGGCACCTACCGACGGAGGGAACTCCCGTGCGCATCGCGGTCCTCGACGACTACCAGCACGTCGCCCACCGCTACGCGGACTGGCAGGCGCTCGGCGCGGAGGTGGAGTTCCTGCACGCACACCTCGCGGGGACCGAGGAGGTCGTCGCCGCGCTCGGCGAGGCGGACGTGGTCGTCGCGATGCGCGAGCGGACGCCCTTCCCGCGCGAACGCCTCGCCCGGCTGCCGAAGCTGCGACTGCTCGTCACGACCGGCATGGCCAACGCGTCGATCGACCTCGAAGCCGCCCGCGAACTGGGCATCACCGTCTGCGGCACGCAGAGCCCGGTCTCCGCGACGCCCGAACTGACGTGGGGCCTGATCCTCTCGCTCGTACGGCAGATCCCGGCCGAGTCCGCGGGGATGCGCGCGGGGGAGTGGCAGCACACCGTGGGCGGGGACCTGGACGGGCGCGTCCTCGGTGTCGTCGGGCTCGGCCGGCTCGGCGCGCGCGTCGCCGCCATCGGCCGCGCCTTCGGGATGCGCGCCCTCGCCTGGAGCGAGAACCTCGACGCGGAACACGCCCGCTCCCTGGGCACCGAACCGGTCGGCAAGCAGGAACTCTTCGCCACCGCCGACGTCGTGACGGTGCACTACAAGCTGAGCCCGCGCTCGGCGGGCCTCGTGGGCGCCGCGGAACTCTCCTGGATGCGCCCCTCGGCGTACCTCGTCAACACCTCGCGCGGCCCGCTCGTCGACACGACCGCGCTCGTCGCGGCACTCCACGAGGGCCGGATCGCGGGCGCGGGACTCGACGTCTACGACACCGAACCGCTCCCCGCCGACCACCCCGTGCGCACCGCGCCCCGCACGATCCTCACCCCGCACCTGGGCTACGTCACCGAGGGCACGTACGAGGTCTTCTACGGCCAGGCGGCCGAGGCGGTACGGGCCTGGGCGCGGGGCACGCCGGTACGGGTGCTGGCGGGCTGAGCGGACACCGGACCGGTGGCCGGGCGCGCGCCCGGCCCGGGCCGGGCGGGCTCGCTCACGGCCGCCGTCGG
>NZ_JAAGLR010001013.1 GCF_010548245.1 Streptomyces sp. SID11385 | reverse complement strand
GCGGTCGCCGCCGACGCGGGGACGACCGCGACGCCCGCGCCCGCGGCGACGAGCCGCAGCGTCGTGTCGTAGTCGTCGACGCGGTGCCAGGACTCGGCCCGGACCTCGCTCGACGCGCCGAGCCGCGTCACGACCGCGTGGCACAGGGTGTCCTCGGCGGGGAGTATCCAGGGCGCGGCGCTGTGGTCCCGTACCGGATCGCCCGTCGTCCCCGCCCCTGCCGTGTCCACCGGCGCCGCGAAAAGCATCGGCTCGCTGAAGAGGTGTTCCGTCGCGAGGCCCGGCTCGGGCGGGTGCGCGAAGCCTTCGTACGTGTGCACGAGGGCCACGTCGAGGCCGCCGGAGCGGACCGCGTGGCCCGCGTCGGCGGGGTCGATCTCCCGTACCCACAGCGCGAGCCCGGGATGGCTCGCGCGGAGCGCGGCGAAGACCGGCGCGGCGAGCGCGCGGGCCGCCGAGGGCGAGAAACCGGCCCGCAGCGGCGCCTCCGCGCCCCGGTGCGTGCTCAGTTCGGCCTCCGCCGCCTCCAGGTGCGCGAGGATCACCTCCGCGTGCGCCACGAGCCGCGCGCCCGTCGGCGTGAGCGCGATCCGGCGAGCCTCGCGCGCGAACAGGGCGGTGCCCGTGGCCCGTTCGAGGAGTGAGAGCTGCTGCGAGACCGCCGAGGGGCTGTACGCGAGCGCCTTCGCGACCGCCGCGATGGTGCCGCGCCGGGACAGCTCGCGCAGCAGGCGCAACTGATGCGGGTTGAGCATCGGCTCAGCTTACGAGCACCGTCACTTCTTCCCGCTGGACCGCCGTGCCTCCCGCGGCGACGATCGGGACATGACCCTCCACGCCGGCCTGCACGTGCCGCTCGTCACGCCCTTCGCCGCCGACGGCACGCTCGACGCCCCGGCCCTGGACGCCCTCGAACGCCTCGCCCACGACGTACTCGACGAGGGCGCCGCCGGGCTCATCGCGCTCGGCACCACCGCCGAGGCCGCCACGCTCGACCGGTCCGAACGCGCCGCCGTCCTCACCGTCCTGGCCCGCGTCGCCCGCGAGCGCGGCGCCCCGCTCACGGTCGGCGCGGGTGGCGGTGACACCGCCGCGAGCCGTACGGCGCTCGCCGCGCTCGCCGACGTCCCCGAGGCCGTGGCCGCGCTCGTCCCCGTCCCCTCCTTCACGCGCCCCGGAGAGGCGGGCGTCCTCGCGCACTTCGCGAGTCTCGCCGCGACGAGCCCCGTCCCGCTGCTCGTCTACCACATCCCGTACCGCACGGGGCAGGAGCTGAGCGCGGCCACGCTGCGGGAGATCGGGGCGCTCCCGGGGGTTGCCGGGGTCAAGTACGCGGCTGGGGGCGTCACCGAGGACGCCGTGGCGCTTCTCGGCGAGCGCCCCGCGGATTTCGCGGTCCTCGCGGGCGACGACGTGTACGCCTCCGCCCTGCTCGCGCTCGGCGCCGGGGGCGCCGTCCTCGCCTCGGCGCACCTCGCGACGCGCGCGTACGCGAACCTCGTCACCGCCTGGCGCGCGGGCGAGGCGGCACGGGCCAGAGAACTCGGCCACCGCCTCGCCCGCCTCTCCGCCGCCCTCTTCGCCGGGCCGAGCCCCACCGTCCTCAAGGCCGTCCTGCACGCGCGCGGCCGGCTTCCGAGTCCGGCGGTGCGGCTGCCGCTCCTCGCCGCGTCCG
>NZ_JAAGLR010000984.1 GCF_010548245.1 Streptomyces sp. SID11385 | reverse complement strand
GCCCGCGTGCGGGCGGGGAGCGCGCGCCCCCGGCGTGGGCGGTGCGCCGTTCGATTCCGGCCGCGCACCGGTCACCCGGCGTCCCCGCGCCGCGGGAGGCTCCCGTGCGGTGCGGTACGGGCGGTGACCACGCGCCCCGTGTGCCGCGTGCGCCCCGGTACCCGCCCATACCTCCCTGACCTGGGCTTTCCCCGGCGGCGCGCGGGAGCCGTCCCGGGGTGCGTCCGACCGGTCGCGCTCCGTTCGGGGTGTGGCCATCGCGCATCTGTCTGCGCGCACCCCGCAGCGGTCACGCTCCTACTGTCAGTGATCCCGCGAACTCCAGGAGTTTCCTTGTCCGCACGAGCCGCCACAGCAGTGACCGTCGCGATCCTCGGCAGCGGAGCCCTCCTCGGCCTCCCCGCCGCGTCCGCCTCGGCAGCCGACAGCGCGCACATCCCCGCAGGAATCACCGTCGTGGGACATCGCGGCGCACCCGCCTACGCGCCCGAGAACACCCTGCCGTCCGTCGACAAGGCGGCCGAGCTGGGCTTCCGCTGGGTGGAGAACGACGTCCAGCGCACGAAGGACGGAGAGCTGATCGTCCTGCACGACACGACCCTCACGCGGACGACCGACGTGGAGCAGGTCTTCCCCGACCGCGCCCCGTGGAACGTGCGCGACTTCACCGCGGCGGAGATCGCGCGGCTCGACGCGGGCTCCTGGTACAACCCTGCCTTCGCCGGTACGCGCGTCCCGACGCTGAAGCAGTACCTGAACGAGATCACCCGCACCCACCAGAACCTGATCCTGGAGCTGAAGAGCCCCGATCTCTACCCGGGCATCGAGGCCGAGACCCTGGCCGCGCTGCGCAACAGCGGGTGGCTCGACCGCGGGCATGTGCGGCATCGCCTGGTGGTGCAGAGCTTCGACGCGAAGAGCATCAAGGAGGTGCACAAGCAGCGGCCCGACGTGAAGACCGGTTTCCTCGGCACGCCGACGCAGGCGCAGCTGCCCGAGTACGCCCGTTTCGCCGACCAGATCAATCCCTCGCACACGACGATCGGCGCGGACTGGGTGGCCGCGGCGCACGCGCTGAAGGGCCCGCACGACAAGCCGCTGGAGGTCTTCACCTGGACCGTCGACACTCCGGCCGACACGGTGACGGCGGCGGACAAGGGTGTGGACGGGATCATCAGCAACGCCCCCGATGTCGTGCGCGGCGCGCTGGGCGACTGACGAGCCCGGCGGTGGCCGACCGGGAAAGCCCTGGTCAGCCGTCGTGCCGGGGGCGTTGTCGGTGGGCGGTCGTACGGTGTGCGCATGAACAGTGACACGTCCGCGACGCCCGGCCACCGGGAGCCCGGGCCGGAGCCCTCCGGCGCGCCGGAGGGTCCCCGGGGCTGGACCTCGGCGGTGGTGGAGAGCCCGATCGGGCCGCTCCTGCTGGCGGCGACGGCCGCCGGCCTGGTCCGGGTCGCCTTCCACGCGGACGCGCGGACGGCGGCCCGGG
>NZ_JAAGLR010000954.1 GCF_010548245.1 Streptomyces sp. SID11385 | reverse complement strand
AGCGGGCGCGCTCGCCGCCTTCGCCGCCGCGACGGCCGGGCTCGGCACCCCGCTCGTCCTGCTCCCCGGCTACCCCTACCACCGCCCGGCCGCCCGCCTCGCGGGCCTGCACGCGCACGTCCACGTGGATCTGGGCCCCGCGCTCAGCGGCACCGGCGCACGGGCCGCCGGGCTGCTCGCGGAGTTCCTGGAACTCGCCCCGTTCGGGAAGCTCCTCTATTCGAGCGGCGCGCGCGGGCTGCCCGAACTGCACGTCGTCGCGGCCCGGCAGTTCCGCGAGGCGCTGGGCCGGGTGCTCGGGGCGTGGGTCGTCGAGGGTGCGTGGAGCGCCCGGGACGCGGACCGGGTCGCGGGGCTGCTCGGGGCCGGGAACGCGCGCAGGGTGTACGGGCTGGAGGAGTGACCCGCGCGGGCGGTCAGGCCGCCGTCAGCCGCGAGGCGTCCGCAGCCTCCCGGTGCGGCAGCGGCTCGCCGCCCGGCTCCGTGCCGGGGCGCTCCCGCAGGGCGAGGAGGACGCGCAGGGCGCCGATCCAGACCAGGGTCGCGCCGAGCATGTGGGCGCCGACGAGGACCTCGGGCAGGTCGGTGAAGTACTGCACGTAGCCGATGGCGCCCTGGGCCATGAGGACCAGGAAGAGGATGCCCGCCTTGTTGCGCGGGCCCGCGGGCGCGTCGACCGCCTTCAGGACGCCCCACAGCGCGACCGTCAGGAGGCACGTCGCCCAGGCGAGGGCGGCATGGACGCGCGCGGTGCCCGTCCAGCCGCCGAGCCACTCCAGGGACATGCGCGGCACGTCCGAGGAGTCGCCCGCGTGCGGGCCCGTCCCCGTGACGAGGGTGCCGACCGCGATGAGCAGCGCCGTCACGACGACGAGGACCCACGCGAGGCGGACGACCTTGGGCCCGGCGAGCGGGCGCGGCGCCGCGTCGCCCTCGCGGCTGCGCTGCCACATGAGCGCGGCGATCGCGATGAGCGCCGAGGAGAGCAGGAAGTGCGCGGCGACCGTGTACGGGTTGAGGCCGACGAGGACGACGATGCCGCCGAGCACCGCGTTGCCCATGACGAGCCAGAACTGCGCCCAGCCGAGCCGGGTGAGCGAGCGGCGGCGCGGCTTCGCCGCGCGCGCGGCGATGATCGCCCAGCCGACGGCGGCGCACAGCACGTACGTCAGCATGCGGTTGCCGAACTCGATGACCCCGTGGAAACCCATCTCACGCGTCGTCGTGAGCGAGGTGTCCGTGCACTGCGGCCAGGTCGGGCAGCCGAGCCCGGAACCGGTGAGCCGCACCGCGCCGCCGGTCACGACGATGACGACGGTCATCATCAGGGCGAGCAGCGCGGCCCGCTCCACGGTCCGCTGACGCGGCGTGTAGCGGGCGGCGATGAAGGCGAGCGGATTGCGTGCGGCCTCGGAGAGGTGCGCGGCAGTCATTTTCGGCACGGCGTTCATGCTAGGCGGTCGCTTGTGCACGGATTCACTTGGGTCGCATGCCGGGCGGGCCGGTACCTCCTCACGCGCCCGTGAGCAGGTCCGCGAGGGCCCGGGCGTTGGGGCGCGCGTCGCCGTACGTGAACACGATCCGCCGGGCGCGGGGCAGGTCGCCGGGCCCGGCGGGCCAGCCGAGGCACACGACGAGCGCGTCCGGGTGGGCGTCGAGGAGCGCGTCGAGCGCCTTCGCCTGGGCGGGGTCGGCGTGCGGGGAGCCGACGAGGATCACGTCGGCCGCCGCGGGCAGC
>NZ_JAAGLR010000923.1 GCF_010548245.1 Streptomyces sp. SID11385 | reverse complement strand
CGCTGCCCGGCGAGCGCGGGCCCGCCGTCGTGCTCGGGCACGTGACGACGGGGCCGCACCGCGACGGCGTCTTCCGGCGGCTGGGCCGGGTGCGGCCCGGGGACCGGGTCGTCGTGCGGCGGGCGGGCGGGGCCTCGGTGCGCTTCGTCGTGGACCGGGTGCGTACCGTGGCGAAGAGCGAGTTCCCCACGCAGGAGGTGTACGGGGACGTGAAGCGCGCCGAGCTGCGGCTCATCACCTGCGGCGGGCAGCGGGGCCCGGCCGGTTACTCGGCCAACGTCATCGTCTTCGCGCACCGCACGGGCGCCTCGTGAGGCGCCGCGAGCGGGAGGCCGCCGAGCTGTTCGCCGTGCTCTACCCCCGGCTCGCGGGGTGGGTACGGCGGCTCGTCGACGACGACGGCACGGCCCACGAGATCGCCTCGGAAGCCTTCACCCGGCTCTGGGCGCGCTGGAGTTCGGTCGGCGAGCCGCGCGGTTTCCTGTACGTCACGGCGGCGAACCTCGTACGGGACCACTGGCGCGCCCTCGATCGCGAACGCACCGCGCTGCGCCGCGCCGGCACCGAGACGGCGCTCCGCGAGCCGGAGCAACTCCCCGATCCCACCGTCAGATTGCTCGTCCAGTCGCTCCCCGAGCGGCTGCGCGTGCCGATCCTGCTCCACTACTACGCCGACATGCCGGTCCGCGAGGTCGCCGCGTTCACCGGACGCAAGGAGGGCACGGTGAAGGCCGACCTGCACGCCGCCCGCGAACTGCTGCGCGCCCACCTGAGGAGGACCGTTGACCACCCGGTTCGATGACGAGGACCCCTCGGACGACCCGCTGTTCGTCCTCCTGCGCGGCGACGAGGCCACGTCCCATCTCGCCGCCCCCGAGGGTCAGTTCGCGACGGTCCGCCGTCGTGCGCGCCGCCGCAGGGCGGTCCGTACGGGAGCGGGCGCGGCGCTCGCGACGGCGGCGGCCTGCGCCGCCCTGTTCACGCTGACGCCGCACGGAACGGAGCGGCCCGAGCAGCGCCAGCTCCCCCTCGGCCCGGGCCCCGCGGCGAGCGGTG
>NZ_JAAGLR010000888.1 GCF_010548245.1 Streptomyces sp. SID11385 | reverse complement strand
CGCGCCGCGCTCCTGGCCCGCGCCCGCCGCAGGGGCGGCGGCGGGCGGTCCGCTCAGCTCGCCGGGTAGGGGCGGTCCCGCAGCAGCCCGGCCAGGTGGTGGCCGTTGACGGCGAGCGTGCGCGTCGTCGAGGCAACCGACTCCGGGGTCTCCTCCAGGTCCTGGTAGTCGGTGCCGTGCTGCGCCTCGCCCACCCAGTAGGTCACGGCGCCGGGCGGCAGGGAGAAACCCACGTCGTCGAGCGCCTGGAAGAGGTCGGCGCTCACCTTGTGCGCCCCGTCCTCGTTGCCCACGACAGCCACGAGACCCACCTTCCCGTACGTGAGCAGCCGCCCCTCCTCGTCGCTCTCGGACAGCTCCGCGTCGAGGCGCTCCAGGACCCGCTGGCACAGGCTGGAGGGGTGCCCGAGCCAGATCGGCGTCGCGAGCAGCAGGATGTCCGCCGCGAGGACCTTCTCGCGCAGCGCGGGCCACGCGTCCCCCTCGCCCATGTCCAGCCCGACCCCGGGACGCACGTCGTGGTCGGCGACCCGCACCACCTCGGTCTCCACGCCGAGCCGGGCCAGCTCCGCCATCACCTGCTCCGCGAGCAACTGACTGCTGGAACGCTTCGGGGACGGGTTGAGGGTGCAGACGAGACCGAGCGCGCGCATGATCACTCCTGACGCTGTACGGGGACGTGGTGCGAACCCCGGCGGGTGCGGGGCCGCGGCGGGCGACGAGGCCGCGCGGGCGCCGCCGTACCGCACGTGCCTGGGTACCCCGTTCGCCCGGTCCGACACACGGCCGCGCCCCGGTCCGCCCGACCGCGGCGGCGGAGCCGTTTCTTTTGCATGCCGCGCCAGGCCGGGGGCACACTCGGACGAGAGATCAGGCGGTGGGCCCGCGGAAGAGGCGCGCCCCCACCGCGCGCGGCGGGCCGCGGAAGAGGCGTCCCCCTCGCACACAGCAAGCCCCGGCCCGTACCCCCCCGGCCGCCCCCGCTCCCGAAAGGCGTCACCATGCCCCGAGGCAGCTCTCCCGAACCCCGCGCTCCGGAACCGGAATTCCCGCAGCAGTCCCAGGAACATCCCGGCCGCACCGGCGAGATGGACCCGCCGCCCGACCACGGCGAGCACTCCTACCGGGGCAGCGGCCTGCTCGCCGACCGCAAGACGCTCGTGACCGGCGGCGACTCGGGCATCGGCCGCGCCGTGGCGCTCGCCTTCGCCCGCGAGGGCGCCGACGTGCTCTTCACCCACCTCCCCGAGGAGGGCGAGGAGGCCGCGCGCACCGCGCACCTCGTCGAGGCCGCGGGCCGCCGCGCGATCCCCGTGCCCTGCGACATCCGTGAGGAGGAGCAGTGCGTACGGCTCGTGGAGCGGGCCCGCGCCGAGTTCGGGCACCTCGACGTGCTCGTCAACAACGCCGCGTACCAGATGGCGCAGCCCGAGAGCATCGAGGGCATCAGTACCGAGCAGTTCGACCGCGTGATGCGCACCAACCTCTACGGCATGTTCTGGATCACGAAGAACGCGCTGCCGCTGCTCCCCGAGGGCGGCGTCGTCCTCAACACGACGTCCGTGCAGGCGTACCAGCCCGGCCCGCACCTGCTCGACTACGCCATGACGAAGGCCGCGATCGTCAACTTCACCCAGAACCTCGCCCAGTTCCTCGCCGAACGCCGCATCCGCGTCAACGCGGTCGCGCCGGGCCCGGTGTGGACCCCGCTCATCCCCTCGACGCTGCCCGACACCACGAGCTTCGGCGCGCAGTCCCCGCTCGGCCGCCCCGCCCAACCGGCCGAACTCGCCCCCGCCTACGTCTTCCTGGCCTCACCGCAGGCGCGCTACATCACCGGTGAGATCCTCAACGCGACGGGCGGAACGCCACTGCCCTGACCGCGGCGGCACTCCGCGGACCGGCAGCCTTCGCCGCCTCCCCCGGAAGACGCGAGAGGCCCCCGCTCGTCAAGTTTGCCTCATCGGCAGAAGGGGTCTAGCTTGCGCGAAACCCGGTCGGCGGGCCGGACCGCCGGATCAGCCGTATCCGGAACGGTCGGGGCGTACGGAGCGGGGGACCCATGGTGTGGACGGCGCGTGAGGACGCCGGGCGACTGGCCCGGTACGCGGTCGCCTTCGAGCCGGCCGACCCGCCGCGCGCCGGTCGGCTGGCGTTCTGGGACCCGGACGGCACGGTCCCGCCCGCACCGCCCGGCGCCGATGCGGCGCAGGCCGCGCTCGTCACGGCAGAAGGACGGCGAACGGTCCCCGTGGTGTGGCTGTCCGTCGCCGACGCGCTGCCGGTCCTGACGCTCGCCCGGCGCCGGTACGGAGCCGACGACGTCCACGACGCGGCGGCCTACTGGGGCGCCGCCACCGCCCTCGCACTCCACCTCGCCGCACGCGAACGCCTCCTGCCCGGCGTGTCCGACGGCGACCACGACGCCTGGCGGGTCGGCCCGCTCGACCCGGCGGACGTGCTGCGCCTGCGCGAACTGGCCGCCGCCGCACCGCCGGA
>NZ_JAAGLR010000858.1 GCF_010548245.1 Streptomyces sp. SID11385 | reverse complement strand
GAGCGCGGCCCCCGCGCCCGGCCCCGCCCCGCAGACCCCGCCGCCCGCCCCCGTACCGCAAACGCCCCCGCCCCCGCCCCCGCAGGGCTACGGCTACCCGCGCCCCGGCGTGCCGACGGTCGGGCCCGGGTATCAGGCGGTGCTGCGGTTCCGGGCGCCGGACGGTTCCGAGCAGCAGCTCATCCGGCGTTCGGCGCCGGGGCTGCCGCACCCGGAGTGGCAGATTTTGCACGAGCTGCGGGGGATGAACGTGCCGCCGCAGCAGGTGCTGGAACTCCACACGGAGCTGGAGTCGTGCGAGCTGCCGGGGGCGTACTGCGCGCGGATGATTCGGGAGACGTTCCCGCAGGCGCGGATCACGTCGATCGCCCCGTACGGCACCGATCACGCGAGCAGGCAGCACGGGATGGCGCAGTTGCTCGCGCACCAGGGCGAGTTGCACCAGGTCGCGGACGGTCCGGCGCGTCCGGCGCCGGTGCGGGTGCCGCTGCCGCGGGTGCCGCAGGCGCCCGCCGTGCCGCCGGAGGAGGTGGCGCGGGAGCTGGCCGGGGCCTTCGGGCCGCAGGGCGTGTTCCGTTTCGAGCCGCAGGCGGTGGCGCGGGCCGGGGTGCCCGAGGTCGTCGCGACCTCGCTGACGACGGCGGGGCTGCCGTTCGACATGGGCCCGTTCTTCTGGGCGCAGGCGCAGCCGGGCCGCCCGGTGCCGACGCTCGCGGAGCTGGCGGCCGAGCGGGGCGTCGCGGCGGCCCCGGACGCGGGCACGTACCTCGTCGTGGGCAGCGATTTCGGCAAGGCGCTGTGCGTGCAGTACGGGACGGCGCACATCGTCGCGGTGCCGGTGGAGGCGGGTCCTGGCGGGGCGCCCGTGCCGCCGCAGTTCGTGAACTCGGGGCTTGTCGAGTTCACGCGGTGCCTGGCGATGCTGGGCCGCATGTGGCGCCTGCGGTACGGCCTCACGCAGGAGCAGGCGGGCCGCTGGACGGTCGATTTCCAGGCGGAGCTGGCGGCGCTGGACCCTGCGGCGCTGGCGTCGGCGGAGTCGTGGTGGTCGGTGGTCCTGGAGCAGTTGTGGGACGGGCTGTTGTAGGACGTGTCGCAGGGCTCACAGTGTGCTGTGGGGCTCACTCGCGCGGGGCGCTTCCGTCGCCTTGATGACGCATCCTTGGAGGTGTCATCAGCGGAGACGGAGGCCCCAGGCGTGAGCAGCGACGAGTACGGTTTCCCGCCCGCGCCTCCCTCCGTCCGCCCCCGCGCCTACCGCCCGGCCGAGGTCGACGCGTATCTCGCGCGGCTCACCGACGAGTACGCCCTGGCGCGCGCCCGGGTCGAGGCGCTGGAGGCGGAGGCGGCGCGGCTCGGCGCGGAGGCGGAGGCGCTGCGCGAGACGGTCGCGGGGCTCGCGCCGGCGGACTACGCCGA
>NZ_JAAGLR010000830.1 GCF_010548245.1 Streptomyces sp. SID11385 | reverse complement strand
CCGCCGGAGGGCGCCTCCTCGTCGTCCTCGACCGCTTCGCGGTGCCGCCCCCGCCGCTGCCCGCCCCACCGCGCCGCGCGCCCGCCCGCCCCCGCCCGGGGCCGCTCCTCGAACTGCGCGGCATCTCGTACGCGTACGGGCCCGGGGCCCGCCCGGTGCTCGACCGGCTCGACCTCGCCCTCGGCCCCGGGGAACGGCTCGCCGTCATCGGCCCGAGCGGAGCGGGCAAGTCGACGCTCGCCGCGCTCGTCGCGGGAGTCCGCGTCCCCACGGCCGGTCAGGTCCTCTGGTACGGGCACCCGCCCGGCGACACCGATCCCGGGCTCTTCCGCACCCTCGCCCCGCAGCAGGCGTACCTGCCCGAGGGCACGCTCCGCGAGGCCGTCGCCTACCTGCGCCCGGACGCGGACGACGCGGCGCTCGCGGCCGCGGCAAGGGCTGTCGGGCTCGACGCGGTCCTGCGGTCCGTGGGGGGCTGGGACGTACCGGTGCGGCCGGGCCGGCTCTCGCCCGGTGAGCGCCAGCTCGTCGCTCTCGCCCGCGCCTGGCTCTCGCCCGCTCCGCTCCTCGTGCTCGACGAGGCCACGAGCCACCTGGACCCGCGGGCCGAACTGCGCGCCGAGCGCGCTCTGGCCGCCAGGCCCGGCACGACCCTCGTGCTCGTCGCCCATCGCCCGGCGACCGCCGCGCGCGCCACCAGGGTCCTGCTCCTGGACGGCGCCCGCACCGACTGCGGCACGCCGGGGGAACTGGCCGCCCGCTCGGCCCTGTTCCGGGAGCTGACGGGCGCCGCCGTGCCCCCCGCCTCACAGCCAGCCGGCCTCCTTGGCGAGCCGGATGGCGTCCAGCCGGTTGCGCGCGCCGGTCTTGCGGATCGCCGCCGCGAGGTAGTTGCGGACCGTGCCGGCCGCGAGGTGCAGACGCCCCGCTATCCCGGCCACCGACTCGCCCTCGGCGGCGAGCCCGAGGACGCGTAGCTCGCGGTCCGACAAGGGCGACTCGGCGACCCGCAGCAGGCCGAACGCCAGCGTCTCGTCCAGGTGCCTGCCCCCGGCGGCGACCTTGCGCACCACGGCGGCGAGGTCCCCCGACTCGCCATACTTGTCCACGTACCCGCCCGCGCCCGCGTGGAAGGCGCGGCGCAGGTCGCCGGGCCGCTCGCCCTTCGTCAGGATGACGAGCGAGCCTGCCTCCTGGGGCGCGCGCGAGGAGCGGAGGGTCTCTATCTCGGTGAGCAGGCCCAGGGAACCCGGACAGTCGAGGTCGAGGACGTAGACGTCGGGAAGGCAGGTGTCGGCCGCCCGTCCCACCTCGCCGGGGCCCGCGGTCTCCACGTGCAGATCCGTGTCGGCCGCGAGCAGCGCCCGCAACGCGACCCGCCAGAGCGGGATCTCGTGCACCAGCAATATCTTCGTGCGAAGCGGCACCCGGAACTCCCCTGGCTTCGTATGACCGGGGCGACTCCCGCCCGGTACCGATCAGTTCACCGGAGCGGGTGCCCGCGCGTGCGCGATAGCCACGCATTGGCCGGAAGGGGACGAGGCGGAGGCGGCGCGCGAGGGCGCGGAACGCGCGCCCCGTGCGCCCCCTGGGGAGCCTGGTGCGGCGCGCGAGCCGGGGAGGGGCTGGGCCGCCGTCAGGAGGCGGAGCCGTCCGGGACCGGCGCCGCGGGCAGGGCGGGGCGGGGTACGGCGGCGTGGGGGACGGGGCGGGGTACGGCGGCGTGGGGGACGGTCTCCGCCGCGGCCGTGTCCGCGCCGTCCCCGGCCCGGCGCGGCAGGGTGAACGTGATGGCGGTCCCGGGGCCCTCGGCCGGGGTGAGGGAGATGGTCCCGCCGTGGTACTCCACGACCTTCTTGCAGATCGCGAGACCGATGCCGCTGCCCGGATAGGTGTCCTTGGTGTGCAGGCGCTGGAAGATGACGAAGACGCGTTCCGCGTACTCCGGTTCGATGCCGATCCCGTTGTCCGTGACGGTGAACCGCCACGCGTCCCCCTCCGGCGCGACGCCCACGCGGATCTCGGGCGGGCGCTCCGGGGAGCGGAACTTCACGGCGTTCGAGAGCAGGTTCTGCCAGAGCATCCCGAGCTGCGTGGGGTCCCCGGTGACGGCCGGCAGCGCGTCGCGCGTGATCCGCGCCCCGGCCTCCTCGATCGCCATCCCGAGCGTGTCGAGGGTCCGCCCGACCAGCGCGTCGAGGTCGACGCGCTCGTGCTTGTCGGTCAGGCGGCCGATGCGCGAGAAGGCGAGCAGGTCGTTGATGAGCACCTGCATCCGGTTGGCGCCGTCCACCGCGAAGGCGATGTACTGGTCGGCGCGGGCGTCGAGTTCGCCCGCGTAACGGCGCTGGAGCAGCTGCGTGAAGCTGGAGACCTTCCGCAGCGGTTCCTGGAGGTCGTGCGAGGCGATGTAGGCGAACTGCTCCAGCTCCTCGTTGGAGCGCTTGAGGTCGGCCGTCTGCTCGTCGAGGAGCAGGCGCCGCTCTTCGCTCGTGGCCAGCTCGGCGGCCAGCCGGTGGCGCATCGACTCGACGTCCGCGCCGAGGCGACGCAGGTCGGCGGGGCCCGAGACCCTGATGCGGTGGGCGAAATCACCCCGCGTGACCCGTCCCGTGTCCGCGCTGAGCCGGTCGAGCGGGTCCGTCACGCCGCGTCGCAGCCCCTCGAAGACGGCGAGGGCGAGCAGCACGAGGATCACCCCGATCGCGAGGAAGACGCCGTCGCGCAGCCGCTCGGCGGCCCGCAGCTCCTCGACCGCGTCGGCACGCGCCGCCTTCAAGTGGTCCTGCTGGGTCGTGAGCGCCCGGCGCACCGCGTCGAAGGCGGACTTGCCCTCGGCGGCCCGCGCCGCGGCGAGCGGCACGGGGGCCCCGCCGGGGGCGGCGGCCACGGGGTGGGCGATCCGCCCCTGCCACGTGCGGGTGCGGGCGAGGACACGGTCGAGGTCGGCGCGGTTGCGTCCGTCGTCCACCAGGGTGCGCAGCCGCGCCACGGCGGTCTTCTCGTCCGCGAGGCCGCGCTCGTACGGTTCCAGGAAGCGGCGCTCGCCGGTGAGGCCGTACCCGCGCACGCCCGTCTCCTGGTTGACGAGCGCGGCCTCCAGGCGGACCGCGTTCGTCAGCGCGGGGGAGTGCCCGTCGACCAGCGTGCCGGTGAGCGAGGAGGCCCGCCCCATGGCCCAGACGCCGATGCCGCCGAGCAGTGCGAGGAGGACCAGTGCCACCGCCCCGCCCGCCCGTACCCACTTCCGGGTCGTCCACCGGGACGGCCGCCCGGCGGGCGGGGCGTCGTGCTGCTGGGGTGCGGTCATCGCGGAAACTCCTCGGGCATCCGTGTGGCCGCTCGGAACGCACGCGGCGCAGGTACTGTAGCGCCACGACAACGCTTGTTGTCACGCCCGGCTCCCTTTCCGTAGAGTGGCGGTCATGCCAGGCGTCCACTTCTCCTTGCGCATGTCCGAACCGGAACTGGAAACACGCGTCACCGAGGAACTCGCGGCCCTCGTCGAACATCTCGTGCCCGAGGTGTTCTCCTTCGTGCCCGTGCCGGAGGACGAACCCCCCGAGGCGGAGCGGACGCCGGAGCGGGCACGCGCCCTGGCACACCTGCACCTCCTCACCCACATCCAGCAGGCCGCCCTCCGCCTGGAGGCCGGCACGGCGCACGAGGCCGCCCGCGCCGGAGCCGGATACCCGCAGATCGGCCGGGCGTCCGGACTCACCCGGCAGGGGGCGCGGCGCCGCTGGCCCGGCCTCTCCACCCCGACCCCAGAACCGAGCACCGGAGACCCCGATGATGATCGCCCCTGACCGCCCCTATGACGTGCTGCTGGTCGAGGACGACGAGGCCGACGCCCTCCTTATCGAAGACGCCCTCCTCGCACGCGGTGCCCGGAACCTGACCCAGGTGCACGACGGCGTGGCCGGTCTCGACTACCTCCGCGACCGCGGCAACACCCGCCCCGACCTGATCGTGCTCGACCTCAACATGCCGCGCATGAACGGCCGCGAACTGCTCGCCGTCATCAAGCAGGACGAGGATCTGCGGACGATCCCGGTCGTGGTGCTCACCACCTCCTCGGCGCCCGACGACGTGAGCGGCGCCTACCGCCAGCACGCCAACGCCTACGTGACGAAGCCCGTCAACCTGGACGACTTCGAGCGCGCCGTGCAGAGCATCGACGCCTTCTACCTGGAGACGGTCGTCCGCCCGCCCCGGCCCTGAACCGCCCCTGCCCGTGGCCGAAGCCCCGCCCCGCAGGGGGCCGGGGCGACCTCGGGCAGGGCGTGCTGGACCCACGCCCTTACCAGGCGGGGCTGCCGTTAGCCTGCCGGCCATGGACGACCTGCCCCCGCTCGACGTGCCCGCGACCGCCACCGTGCCGGCCCTGCTGCTGCGCCCCTGGACCGAGGCCGATCTCACCGAACTGGCCCGCGTCTTCCCGCTCCCGGGCCCGCCCCGGCAGTGGCTGACCGCCGAGACGCGCGGGCGCGCGGCGGGGGAGCGGCAGGGCTTCGCGATCCGCGCGCGGACGGAGGGGGCGCCGCGCCTGGTCGGCCACCTCGTGCTCAAGACCCCCGCCGCGAGCCCCTGCGAGGTCGGCTACTGGACGGCAGAGGCCGCGCGCGGCACGGGAGTGGCGACGCGGGCGCTGCGCGCGCTGACCACGTACCTCCACGAAGAGACCGACGTGCCCCAAGTCCGCCTGCTCCACCAGGAGGACAACGCCGCCTCCTGCCGCGTCGCGGAGAAGAGCGACTACGCCTTCAGCCATGTCCTGCCCGCCTTCCCGCCGGACTTCCCGCGCGACGGGCACGTGCACATACGGCACCTGACGGCCTGACACCCCGCTCCGCCCGTCCCGCCCTCCGGAAGAAGTTCACCCGCCGTTCCCCCGCACGCCCCGGCGCCCGTGGGGGCGTCGGCGGGCACACTGCGGCCCGTACCGACAGGCCGCCCCGAGGAGGAGCAAGCGATGAGCGATGCCGTCCGCCCGAACGCCGCTTCCGGAGTCCCCGCTTCCGGCGAACCGGCGTCTTCCCGCCCCGCCCGCAGGTCGCTCCTCGCCGGAGCCGCCCTCGCCACCGC
>NZ_JAAGLR010000792.1 GCF_010548245.1 Streptomyces sp. SID11385 | reverse complement strand
CGGCGCCCGCCGTGAGCGTGCCGAGGCCGAGCGTGCGCACGAACAGTTCGGCGGTCCCGGTGGGGAGCGTGCCCGCGCGCGCCGAGTGGCGGGCGAGGGCCGCGAGTTCCCCGGGCCCGCGCGCCGAGGCGATCTCCTCGGCGGGCTCCAGGCCGAGGCGGCGCACGGCGCGGTTCGCGGTCGTGTCGAGGTGCCGGATCAGCGGGCGGAGCAGGAAGGAGAAGAGCCGCAGCGGACCGGCGACGGCGCGCGCGACACGCGCCGGGGCGGAGATCGCCCAGTTCTTCGGTACGAGTTCGCCGACGACCATGAGCAACGCGGTCGAGAGCGCCGTGCCGAGGACGAGCGCGAGCGGCGTGACGGCCCCGGCGGGCAGGCCCAGCGCGCCGAGCGGCCCGGCGAGCAGCGCGGCGACGGAGGGCTCGGCCAGCATCCCGATGACCAGGTTGGTCACGGTGATCCCGAGCTGGGCGCCGGAGAGCTGGAAGGTGAGCCGCCGTACGGCCGCGAGCGCGTGCCCGGCCCCGCGCTCACCCCGCCGCGCGGCGGCTTCCAGCGCCCCGCGCTCGACGGTCGTGAGGGAGAACTCGGCCGCCACGAAGACACCGCAGACGAGAGCCAGGAGAACGGCGAGGCCCAGAAGGAGGAGTTCCGTCATCGGATTCCTCCGGCGACGGAGGCGGAGACGGAGACGGAGGCAGAGATGGCGATGGAGACGGCGGCGCGGACGGAGAGGGGGATCGCGGGGGAGTGCGGACTGGGAGGCTCGCCCATGGGCGGACGCTCACACCTTTCGGGGTCGTGGAGGACCACTCTTCGCGGATCGAAAAGGGCCGGTCACGCAAGAGTAAAGGATGAGCAAAGCGAAGGGGGAGGGGGATCGCCTCGCCGGACGGGCACCGCCGGGACCACGGCGAGGCGTGGATCGGGCGCGACGCCTGCTGCCTCGCCCCGCGCGAGCGGCCTCCGGTGAGCAGCCCGGGCGCGGCGACAAGGGCAGCGCCGGCCGGCCCGCGACTCAGGCCGCCGGCCGTCACCCGTCACGCCGACCCGGTCCCGGCACAGTCCCTGCACCCCGTCGCGTCGGCCCGTCACACCGGTCCGTCGCCCCCGTCACACCGGCTTCACCCAGCGTCGCCACCGCTCCTCGCGTACGTATCCCGCCGCGCCCCACGCGCCGTGCGCGCGCGTGTTCTCCTCCAGGACCATCGCGTCGACGCGGCGACCGCCCAGGGCGGCGAAGCGCTTCTCCATCGCGTCGAGGAGGGCCGTCGCGACGCCCTGGCGGCGGTGCGCGGGGTGGACGGCGAGGCGGTACGCGGAGCAGCGCCAGCCGTCGAAGCCCGCGATCACCGTGCCGACCAGCGTGCTGTCGCGTTCGGCGAGAAGCAGTGCCCCGGGATCGCGGTCCAGGAGGCGGCCGACCCCCGCGTGATCGTCGCTGATGCTCGTCCCCTCGGCGGCCTCGCGCCAGAAGGCGAGGACGGGGGCGATGTCGGCGGGCACGGCGTGACGTATGCGCAACTCGGCAGGTGGGGTCATGTGCGGAGCCAACCAGGCGGTACGTGTGCGGGGCACCGGGATTTCGCGATGTGGACCGCTCCGCCCCGCGGAATCCGCTCGGCCGTAGCAGGCTTCACCGCTTCGGGCGACAGTGGCGCACAGTCCCGGGAGCGCGCCCCGTGCGGGTGGCAGGCTGTCGCGAACCACCGACCCGGTGCGTCGTTCGGCGCCCGGTGGAAAGGGGCAGGTCGTCATGGCCGATCACCAGGAAGCCTCCGTCACGCTGCCGAGCGACGCCGCCTCGGTCCCCGAGGCGCGCGCGTTCGTCGGGACGCTCCTCGCGGAGTGGGGACTGCCCGCGCGGGACGACTTGGCCGACGCGGTGCGCCTGATCGTCTCCGAACTCGTCACCAACGCCGTCCTGCACACTGGCGGACGCTCCCCGTGTTTCACCGTCACCGTCTCGCTCGACCGCGACGAACTCCTGCGCGTCGGCGTCACCGACTCCCACCCCCGCCCCCCGCGCCGCCTCCCCGCCGCCGTCCAGCAGGACAACGGGCGTGGTCTCGCGATCATCCGCTTCCTCGCGGCGGAGAACGGCGGCAGATTCTCGGTGGTCCCGACACCGCAGGGCGGCAAGACCGTCCTGGTCTCGCTGCCCTGGCGACCGGCGCGCGCGGGTGCCGTGCCCGAGGGCTGAGCCCCTGCCAGGAGCCCCCGCCCACGACCGCAGCCCACGACCCCGCGCGCGCCCGCCGCTTACCGCACGCGCCCGCCGCTTACCGCACCCGCCCGTACGAGACCCGCTTCGACCAGATCTTTTCGAGCTTGACCACGTCTCCCGTCTTGGGCGCGTGCCAGATCTTGTTCTTGCCGGCGTAGATGCCCACGTGGTAGACGCCGCCGCCGGAGCGGAAGAACACCAGGTCGCCCTTGGTGCGTTTCCTGGCCGAGACGTGCCGGGTCCTGTTGTACTGCGCCTGCGCGGTACGGGGCAGGGACTTGCCGGCCTTCTTGAACGAATAGAGCGTCAGGCCCGAGCAGTCGAAACGATGCGGGCCCGTCGCGCCCCAGCGGTACGGGGCGCCCTTCTTGGACGCCGCGACCTTGAGCGCCTTCGCGGAGATCCGGACCGCGGCCGAGGCGTCCCCGGAGGCGCCGGGGACGAGGACGGTGCCGCCCACCGCGGCGAGGGTGAGGACCGATACCGCGCCGGTCCGGGAGAGCAGGACGGGAACTCGATTGCGCACCAGCATGCGTAACCCTTCGTCAACCGCCTGTGAAGGGTGACCTGTCGGGTTCGGGCTGGCGAAGATGCCCGGCCGCGCACGCGGCTTCACCCCAAGGACCGGTGCCCGTCGCCGGGTCCGATCCGTCTTGCTCGGGTCCTCCACTCCCGCCGATCCACTCCGTGTCGACCTGGCGTCCGGGCGGCGGCGGGACTCGGCGTCCGCCCGGACCGCCCCGCCGCTGCGGCGGGGGCTTGTCGTCGGGAGCGATCTTGACGCACGACATCGCCGGATACCGAATGAAAACCGGCTTATGTGAGCTTAGTCACCCGTATGGCGATTGGGTGGCGAAAGGCCGTCAGGTGCGGGGCCATTCGGGCGGGACGAGTCGTCGACCAGCGCAAATGCCGTGCGCGTGGGGCGGATCGCGGACCGCGGGGGGCAACTGCGGGCGAGGTGACGCCGACTCGGGCATACGTCATTGGGGGGTCCTCCGTTCGGCCGCCGCGCGTCGCACTCCGGACACAAATGGTCGCGGAGCGCATGCATGTGAAGGGTTACGAAGGGTTATGCGCCGTCCGGCGCGGACTTCACGCCCTGTGCGCGCACCGCGAACGGCCCGCGCGGGCGCGCCCGCCCGCCCGGCGC
>NZ_JAAGLR010000759.1 GCF_010548245.1 Streptomyces sp. SID11385 | reverse complement strand
GACACCTCCGCCGTCGTCGTCTCGTCCGCGATCCGCGCCGACAACCCCGAGCTGGTCCGCGCCCGGGAACTCGGCATCCCCGTCGTGCACCGCTCCGACGCCCTCGCCGCCCTCATGGCGGGCACGCGGCCCCTCGCGGTCGCCGGCACGCACGGCAAGACGACGACGACCTCGATGCTCGCCGTCTCCCTCACGACGCTCGGGCTCGACCCCTCGTACGCGATCGGCGGCGACCTCGACGCGCCCGGCTCCAACGCGCGCCACGGCAGCGGCGAGATCTTCGTCGCCGAGGCCGACGAGAGCGACCGCAGCTTCCACACGTACGCCCCCGAGGTCGCCGTCGTCCTCAACGTCGAACTCGACCACCACGCCAACTACGCCTCGATCGAGGAGATCTACGAGTCCTTCGAGACCTTCGTCGGCAAGATCGTCCCCGGCGGCACGCTGGTGATCTCCGCGGATCACGAGGGCGCCCGCGAGCTGACCCGCCGCGTGCGGGACCGGGCGGAGCTCACCGTCCTCACCTACGGCTCGGCCGAGGACGCGGACGTACGGGTGCACAAGGTCACCCCGCGCGGCCTGACCAGCGAGGTCACCGTCTCGCTCCACGGCAAGCTGCTCACGTTCACGGTCTCCGTGCCCGGCAGCCACTACGCCCACAACGCGGTCGCCGCGCTCGTCGCGGGCGTCTCCCTCGGCGTCCCGCTGCACAACCTCGCCTCCGCGCTCCGCAGCTACACGGGCGTGAAGCGGCGCCTCCAGCTCAAGGGCGAGGCCGCGGGCGTGCAGGTCGTGGACTCCTACGCGCACCACCCCACCGAGATGGCCGCCGACCTGGAGGCGATGCGGGGCGCCGTCGAGGGGCGCATCCTCGTCGTCTTCCAGCCGCACCTCTTCTCGCGCACGCAGGAGCTGGGCAAGGAGATGGGCCAGGCCCTCGCGCTCGCCGACTCCTCCCTCGTCCTGGACATCTACCCGGCCCGCGAGGACCCCATCGAGGGCGTCACGAGCGAGCTGATCATCGCCGCCGGTCGCGCCGCCGGGGCCGACGTGAGCCCGCTGCACGCGAAGGACGAGGTCGCGGAGGCCGTCGCGGGAATGGCGAAGCCCGGTGATCTCGTTCTCACCATGGGAGCGGGCGATGTCACCGACCTCGGCCCCGCCATCCTGGACCGGCTCGCCGCCGGACCGCACCACCCCGAGCAGTGAGGAGCAGGCCATGGCGTACAACGTCGAGAAGTCGGACCAGGAGTGGCGCGAGGAGCTGACGCCGAACGAGTACGCGGTGCTCCGCCAGGCCGGCACCGAGCCCGCCTTCGTCGGTGAGTACACCGACACGAAGACGAAGGGCGTCTACAACTGCCGCGCCTGCGGTGCCGAGCTCTTCACCTCGGACACCAAGTTCGAGTCGCACTGCGGCTGGCCGTCCTTCTTCGACCCGAAGGACTCCGACGCCGTCGAGCTGATCGAGGACCGTTCGCACGGCATGGTCCGTACCGAGGTCCGCTGCGCCAACTGCGGCTCGCACCTCGGCCACGTCTTCGCGGGCGAGGGCTACGCGACGCCGACGGACCAGCGGTACTGCATCAACTCGATCTCCGTGAAGCTCGTCCCGGCCGACGAGAGCTGACGAGAGCTGACGCGAGCGGGCCGCACGACGGGCCCGGGAGCGGGGAAGGGGCGGGACGGGCTGACGCCACCCGCCCCTTCGCTCTAGGCTCCTCGGGTGACAGCAACGCGCAAGACCCTGCGGGCCGTGAGCGACCTGCACATCTCGTACGAGGAGAACCGGGCCCTCACCGAGGGGATACGCCCCGCGCACCCGGAGGACTGGCTCATCGTCGCGGGCGACATCGGCGAGCGGTTCGCCGACATCGACTGGGCGCTGCGCCTCCTCGCGGGCCGCTTCGCGCGCGTCGTGTGGGCGCCGGGGAACCATGAGCTGTGGACCCTGCCGGGCGAGCCGGACCAGGCACGCGGCGCGGCACGGTACGCCAAGCTCGTCGCGCTGTGCCGCGAGATCGGCGTCCTGACCCCCGAGGACCCCTGGCCGGTGTGGGACGGGCCCGGCGGCGGGCCGGACGGTGCGGGCGGCCCGCTCCGTATCGCCCCGCTCTTCACCCTGTACGACTACTCCTGGTACGCCCCGGGCACCACGACCCCCGAGGACTCCCTCGCCGCCGCGCACGAGGCGGGCATCGTCTGCACCGACGAGGCCGTGCTCCACCACGAGCCGTACGCGGGCCGCGCCGAGTGGTGCGCGGACCGGATCGCGTACACCGAGAAACGGCTCGCCGAGGCGGCGGGCGGTCCGCCGCTCGTCCTCGTCAACCACTGGCCCCTCGTGCGGCAGCCGACCGAGATCATGACGCACCAGGAGTTCGTGCAGTGGTGCGGCACGGTCCGCACCGCCGACTGGCACACGCGCTTCGACGTCCGTGCCGTCGTCTACGGGCACCTGCACATCCCCCGCTCGACCCGCTACGACGGCGTGCCCTTCGAGGAGGTCTCGCTCGGCTACCCGCGCGAGTGGAAGCGCTACGGGCGCCGCGCCGACCTCGCCCGCCCCGTCTTCCCCGGGGCCGCCTCGTGATCGCCGCCGTCCTGCCCGAGGGCATCAGCACCGCGTACCACCACGGGACGGACCCGCACGTGACGCTCTTCCCCGAGGAGGAGCCCTTCGTGGCGCGCGCGGTCGCGAAGCGGCGCGCGGAGTTCACGACGGTACGGGGCTGCGCGCGCCGCGCGCTCGCGGCGCTCGGCCGCCCGCCGGTGCCGCTCCTCCCGGGCGAACGCGGCGCCCCGGGCTGGCCCGCCGGGATCGTCGGCAGCATGACGCACTGCCCCGGCTACCACGCCGCCGCCGTCGCCCCCGCCGAGGACTGGCGCAGCCTCGGCATCGACGCGGAAGAGGACGCGCCCCTGCCCCCGGGCATCCTCGACATGATCGCCCTCCCCGCCGACCGCGCGGCCCTCGCGGCCCTCCCCCCGGACGGCCCGGCCTGGGACCGCATCCTCTTCAGCGCGAAGGAGTCGGTCTACAAGGCGTGGTTCCCGCTCGCCCGCCGCTTCCTCGACTTCACCGAGGCCGAACTGGCCCTGTCACCGGACGGCACCTTCACGGCACGCGTACTGGTGGCAGGCCCGGTACGGGAGTTGACCGGGAGGTGGGCGGCGGGGGACGGACTGGTGGTGACGGCGGTGACGGTACGGGGGTGAGAGGGCACGGGCTTGATGTCCACCCGCGCGGGCCCGTGGCGGGGTTCAGCCCCCGATGAGGCGGCGCCAGCGGCTCGCGCGGGTGCGCTGGTGCCAGCTCTCGAACGCGCTCACGCGGTGCGGACCGCCCTCCGCGAGGGTCGTGGTGAGGGCGGTCAGGTGGGCGCGGGGGGCCGAGCGCAGGGCGGGGCGCAGTACTTCGTCCAGGAGCGCCGCGCTCGTCGCCTCCCAGCCGGGGCCCGCTCCGGGGTGGGCCGTCCAGTCCACGAAGCAACCCGCCGCCGTGGTCGGGTCGGTGCGCAGCCGTTCCCCGAAATCGGCATTCCGCGCCGCCTGTTGGTACGCGGCGAGGAGTTCCGCGTCGCCGGAGTGCGCGAGCCCGTACAACTCGCCCTCCGGGCTGCCCGGTTGCCGGAGCACGGCGTGGCCCAGGGCCGTGTACGCGTGCGCGAGGAGCCCGGTGGGCTCCGCGAGGCCGCCCGACTCCCGCAACTTCACGGCTTGTTCGGCCCAGTCCGCGCCGCGTCCCTCGGCGATGTCCCCGGCCAGTTCGAGGAGCCGCAGGCGAGCGCGGGTCCGGGCGGTCAGTTCGGCGGGGAAGGAGCGGAACAGGTGGGCGGCGAGGGTGCGGCCCGCCGCCGCTTCCGCCTCCGTGCCCGTCCCTCCGCGCTCCGCCGCCGCGACCGCCTCGCGCCAAGTGCCCGCCGCCCGGTGGCTGTCGGAGTCCGCGGCCTCCAGGATGTGCGCCATCTCGGCCAGTCCGGGCGGCTGTTCGGTCCATACGAGGCGCAACGCCGTGTTCAGCAGCGTGGGTTCGGTCGACCAGGACGGGCGCGAGGTCCGCAGCAACTCGTCCCAGGCCGCGACCGCGTCGAGCGCGAACGCGCGCGCCGACGCGGCACCCGCGCACATGCGCAGGTGCGGCACGGGCCGGACGGCGGCGTCGAGCGGGAGGTCGACCACCCCCAACAGGGCCTGAGCGGCGAGCGGTTCGCGCGCCGCGTACCGCTCAAGGCGGGGCAGCAGTACGGCGCACAGTTCGGGCAGCCCGGCGAGCGCCCCGGGCACGGGGAGCGCTTCCTCCTCGGCGGGCAGACGGGTGAGGGCGGTCGCGATCCGGTCGGCCACGTCCTCCAGCACCGGGCCTTCGACCTCGACGCCCAGCACGGCGGCGGCCTGGAGCAGCGCGACGGAGCGGCGCGGGCCGAGCGTGGGCTCGGCGA
>NZ_JAAGLR010000728.1 GCF_010548245.1 Streptomyces sp. SID11385 | reverse complement strand
CTCGCGGCCGGGGCCGGGACAGGCGGCGCGGCGCGGCCGGGAGGGGCGGTGGGGCCCGTTGTCGCAGGCCCGGGGGTCCTCACCCGTTCGGCCCCGCCTCCGTCTCGGCACTCGAACACGCGTACTTTAGGACGAAGTTGTCCGGTTTCGTCGACGGAATCGTTACAGCGGTTAGCCGGAGGTGCCCAGGAGGAAGACCCCCGGCATGACTCATCTCTCCTCCGCCGTCCCCGCCTCCTCAGCCGCCCCCGCGGCACGCGAGTTGCCCGTCACGGGGCCGCACCTCGTGGCCGACGCCGCGCAGTTGCGCGCCCGGGGCATCACCGCCGCGCGCCTGGCGGCCCGTTGTGCCCCCGGTGGGGGCTGGCAGCGCCTGCTGCCCGGCGTGTTCCTGCTGCGTTCCGGGCGGCCCACGACCGAGGAGCGACTGCACGCCGCCGTGCGGTACGCGCGGCGGCCCCCGGCCGGACGGGCACGCGGGGTCCCGGCCCAGCCCACCTCCGAGGAGTCCCGCGACCCCGGCACGGTCGCGATGATCACGGGCCCGGCCGCGCTCGCCCTGCACGGCTTCCCGCTGGAGGGCCCGGTCGCCTCGCTCGCGACGGCGGAGCGGTACGACGTCCTCGTACCGCGGACGCGCAGGCTGCGCTCGACCGCGTTCGTACGCATCGTGCGCGGCGCCGAACTGCCGGTCCCGCAGCAGGTGACGGGCGTGCCGACCGCGCCCGTGACGCGGGCGCTCGCGGACACGGTCGCCGAGCTGAGCGACGCGGGAGCCGTGACGCGGCTGCTGGGGCGTGCGGTCCGCGAGGGGTACTGCGGCACGGGAGCGCTCCTGGCCGAACTGCGGCGCTGCGGGCTCATGAACAGGCCGTGCGTACTGGACGCCATGGAGACGTTGTTGCGCGAGGACCGGGGCGTCGCCGAGGAACGTTTGTACCGCATGGTCGAGGAGAGCGGGCTGCCCGACCCGGCATGGAACGTCGAACTGCGGCTCCCGCAGGGCCCCTCGCTCGGCACGGTCGACGCGTACTGGCCCGAGCAGGCGGTCGCCGTCGAGCTGGACACCCGCGTGCACCGGCCCGGCGAGGCGCACGAGCCGGACGCGACGTGGACGGAGTCGGCACGCAAGCGGGAACGCCTGGAACTGCTCGGCATCACGCTCCTGCACCTCACCCCGCGCAAACTGCGGGACGCGGCCGAGCAGCAGTCCTGCGTCGTGCGCACGGCACTGCTCACGGCGGCGGACCGCGAACCGGCGGCGTACGTGGAGGTACTGCCGCGCTGAGGCGCGCGCACGCCCGGGGCGCGGCCAAAACGGCGACCCCGTACCGGAGCGGCGCCCGCCTCCGTACCTGAGCGCCGTTCGCCCGGCGCCCGGAGCGCTCCCGTCCGCAGCTCCCCGCCGCCCCCGCTCCCTCCCACCCGCTCCCCCTCCCGCGTGAGGTTCCCGAACACCCGCACGAGACGACTTCCGGACATATGTCGACAAGGCGATGTGGTCACTCGTCGGTGGGTGTACGGCCGTTCGGGGGACGAGGCTCAGCGGGTGGGGAGCAGGAGTTCGGTGTTGCGGTCGGAGGGGCGTCCGGCGAGGGTCGTGCGGGCGCCCGGGGCGTTGAGGGCGAGTTCGCGGTAGAGGGACGCGAGGCCCCGGGGGTCGAGGTCGGTGAGGTCGGTCGCGGCCGGGGCGGAGGACTCGACGAGGGTGGTGAGGAGGGAGAGCGTGCCGTCGCCGTTGGCCGTCAGCTCGACGACGCGGGCGAGCTGGGGGTGGTCAATGTGGGACGCGGTGGAGATCTCCCAGAAGCCGGGGTGGGGGGTGATCGCGTTCTTGTGGCTGTGGCCGTTGATCCAGGCGAGGACGCGCGGGCTGCGGCTGAGCAGAGCGCTCACCGCCGCTCCGTCCCTGCGGCGTTCGCCGGGACGGGCCGGGTCGGGGCGGGTGTTGCGCATCGTGGCGCTCGTGTGGTGGCTGAAGACGAGCGCGTACGGCTGCTCGGCGCGGGCCAGGGTGCGTTCCAGCCACCGGAACTGCGTCTCGTCGAGCGAGCCCTCGTAGTGACCGCCGAGGTCGGTCGTGTCGAGGCTGATCCCCAGGACGTCGTCGCCGATCGGAAAAGCGTAGTAACGGACGCGGCGGTCGAGGGAGTTCTCCGTGTATCCGTGGCCGTGCGGACCCGGGCCTGTGTGCCGGGGATCGAGGTGGGCGCGCAGGTACCGCTCGGGGGTGACGGGGGCGCGGCGCGGGTCGGGAGTGACGCGGCGGGTGCGGCGACGCTGGTCGTGCAGAAGGGCGCGGAAGAGGTCGCCCTTGGGGTCCTGCCCGGCGGTGACCTTCTCCCAGAAGCCGGCGCCGGTTCCGGCCGGGAGGCTCATGAGCTTGCGGTCGCCGGTGGCGATCTCGTTCGCCCAGCCGTCCCCGGGGGCCCAGCAGCCGCCGGGGAGGAAGTCGTGGTTGCCCACGGTGGAGTACCAGGGGAGGTTGAGCCCCGGGCTGTGGAGGGTGCGGGTCGCGGCGGCGAGGTAGCCGGGCAGGTAGGGGAAGCCGAGGCGCTTGTCGGAGTCGGCGGCACGCGCCCCCGGCTGCCAGTACAGGTCGAGGCCCGTGCTCTGCACGCCCTCGAAGTGGCCGCGAAGGCCCGTGTCGGGGGTCACGGCGCCGCCGCTCATGAGGCCGAGGAACCAGTCGAGTTCGCAGGCAGCGTTGTTGTCGGTGTTGTCGCCCGTGGTCATGACGAGGTCGAGCGGGGCTCCCGTCGCCGGCGCGCCGCGCAGCGTGTTGACCCGTTCGACGAGCGCGAGCGCCCCGACGACGGACAGCGCCTCCTGCGGACGCCAGGCGCTCGCGGTCGCGGCGCGCAGGTACTCGTACCGCAGCGGGTGCTGCACGTCGACGAGATGCAGGTCGGTGAACTGGACGAGGGCGGCGAGCGTGCGCCGCCGCTCCTGCCGTCCCGCGTGCGCGGTGGCGAGATCCTCGCGCACGACCCGGTCCCAGCCGGGTCCCTCGGCGAGCCGCCGGTAGCCGCCCGGGCCGCCGCGCGGGGTGGCGACGGAGGCGAGGGTGGTGCCCTCGGTGTACGGGGCGAGAGGGGCGGGCGGCGAGGGGCGGGAGGAGAGCCGGGCGG